>NZ_JAGS01000001.1:2213828-2530090 GCF_000526775.1 Ruminococcus albus AD2013 | reverse complement strand
TATTTTTGCTTTGGAAAAGCATAAACTATATACAAGGAAGATGAAACAATATGAGCAATTACGATTTCAGTGCCATTGAGAAAAAATGGCAGAAGTACTGGGAAGAGCATGAAACTTTCAAGACTGATGTATGGGATTTCAGCAAGCCAAAGTTCTATGCGCTGGATATGTTCCCTTATCCGTCGGGCGTGGGTCTGCACGCAGGTCACCCCGAAGGTTATACCGCTACTGATATAGTATCCCGTATGAAGCGTATGCAGGGCTATAATGTACTGCACCCCATGGGCTATGACTCCTTTGGTCTGCCCGCAGAGCAGTATGCAGTAAATACAGGCAACCACCCCAACGGCTTCACTCAGGAGAATATCAAGACTTTCTCCAAGCAGCTGAAAGAACTGGGCTTTGACTATGACTGGTCAAAGATGATTGCAACCTCCGACCCCGCTTTCTACAAGTGGACACAGTGGATATTCAAGCAGCTGTATCTGGACGGCTATGCTAAGTATATAGATATGCCTGTAAACTGGTGCGAGGAGCTTGGTACAGTTCTTTCCAACGATGAAGTCATCGACGGCAAGTCCGAGCGCGGCGGTTTCCCTGTTGTAAGAAAGAATATGAAGCAGTGGGTCATCGACCAGCCTGCTTTCGCTGAAAAACTGCTGGAGGGTCTGGACGAGATAGACTGGCCCGAATCAACAAAGAGTATGCAGCGCAACTGGATAGGCAAGTCCACAGGTGTTGAGGTAGAGTTCGATATCGTTGGTGGAGGAAAGTTCTCCATATTCACCACTTGTATCGAGACCATCTACGGTATCACATTCATGGTTCTTGCTCCCGATGGTGAGATAACCGAGAGACTTCTTGACAGAGTTCAGAACCGCGATGAAGTCCAGGCTTATATCGACGAGACAAAGAAGAAAAATGATATGGACCGTACCGAGCTCAACAAGACAAAGTCAGGCTGCGAGCTGAAGGGCGTTACTTGTATAAACCCTGTAAACGGCAAGGAAGTTCGTATGTTCATCGGCGATTTCGTACTTGCAAGCTACGGCACGGGTGCAGTAATGGCAGTACCCAGCCACGATCAGCGTGACTTTGAATATGCTGTTGCTCACAATATAGATATGATACAGGTAATAGACGGCAAGGACGGTCATATCGACGTTACAGGTGCCGCTATGGAAAAGGGCGAGTACCTTGGCAAGGGTTACAAGCTGATAAATTCGGAGGAGTTCACAGGTCTGACCGTTGAAGAAGCTAAGGAAGCCATTACCGTTAAGCTGGAAAAGATGGGCAGAGCAAAGCGCACTGTAAACTATCATTTCCGTGAGTGGATATTTGCACGTCAGAGATACTGGGGCGAGCCCGTACCTGTGGTACATACAGAGAACGGCATACATGTACTGGATGATGAAGAACTGCCTCTGGTACTGCCCGAGCTGGACGACTACAAGGGCAAGAACGGCAAAGCTCCTCTTGAAAATGCAACCGAGTGGAAGCAGTACGACCACAACGGCATAAAGGGCGTAAGAGAAACATCTACCATGCCAGGAAGCGCAGGTTCAAGCTGGTACTTCCTGAGATATATCGACCCCAACAACGATAAGCAGTTTGCAGACCCCGAGCTTCTGAAGCACTGGATGCCTGTTGACCTCTACATCGGCGGACCCGAGCATACCGTAGGTCACCTGATATACTCCCGTATCTGGAACAGATACCTCTACGACAAGGGTCTTGCACCTACCAAGGAGCCCTTCAAGAAGCTGGTACATCAGGGTATGATACTGGGTTCAAACGGCATCAAGATGGGTAAGCGTTTCCCTGAGTTCGTTGTAAATCCCTCGGATATCATCAGAGATTTCGGTGCTGATACCCTCAGACTTTACGAGATGTTCATGGGACCTCTGGAAGTTTCCAAGCCCTGGAGCCAGAGCGGTGTTGAGGGTGCAAAGAAGTTCCTCAACCGTGTATGGAATTTCTTCACCGAGGATAAGAACCTCACCGACGATAACGACGGCGCACTCACAAAGGTATACCACCAGACTGTTAAGAAAGTCACCGACGATTTCGAGACACTGGCATTCAACACAGCCATCGCACAGATGATGATATTCGTCAATGCGGTATACAAGAACGGCACCTGCCCCAGAGAGTATGCTGAGGGTCTTATCAAGATGCTGTCCTGCATCTCGCCTCATATCGGTGAAGAGATATGGAGCATAATGGGTCATGATGATACCATCGCTTTTGAGAAGTGGCCTACCTACGACGAAGCACAGCTGGTAGAGGATACCGTTGAGATAGTCGTACAGGTAAACGGCAAGATCAAGACAAAGCTGAACATTGCCAAGGACGAGGAAAAGGATAGCGTTCTCGCAAAGGCTAAGGCTGATGAAAATGTAGCCAAGGTCATCGAGGGCAAGAACGTTGTCAAGGAGATCGTTGTACCCAACAAACTGGTAAATATCGTAGTTAAATAAGTTCATTACAGGCAGATGCTTCGGTTGAGGTATCTGCCTGATGTTGTATTTGCAAATGATAAATAATTAACAAATTTTGAATATTAAATCTATATTAATATATTATATAACAAGGGTTCATAATATACCTGTATAATGAGAACTGTTTATAAAAATTTTCGCAGGAGGTAGTGAAATGAAAGCAAAGATAGCAAAGATAGCAGCGCTCCTGATGGCGGCATCTGTGTGCATATCGCTGGCAGGCTGCGGTGACAGCAAAACCGAGGACAAAACTGAAAAAGATCAGGTAAATGAAGCATTGAGCGAACTCGATGAACAGGAAAAGGAAGAGCTTAACGAGATCAAGGATGAGATAAATGCTGAGATAACCGATGCTGAGAATACTTCGTCCGAAGCTGAAGCACCTGCTGAGGATCTTGGTCTGAAAGATCCAAAGTATTATACCTACTATGAAGATCTTGCTAAGGCATATGCCGAGTCGGATATAAATAACTATGCAGGGGATTACTTCTATACAGCAAGTGTTTCATCGCCTGTTTATGCAAACGATAAGGTATATATCGACTCCACAAAAAATGGCACTAAGCTTTTCTGCTATGATATAGCAAGCGGATCTCTTGAAACATTATTGGATTTTGAGAAAGCTGAGGGCAAATACGATTATGACAGCTGGTTCGTAAAGGGCGATGATCTGTATCTGATGTACAGCGAGACCGTGTACGGCGATGAACACATAGAAAAGGTCGGCAAGGACGGCAAGGTCACTGACTATGATATAACCGAAGGTTTTGATGTAGGTAAGATCGAATATGTATTTGATAACGGCAAAATACTTGTAGATGTAAACAGCGAGAGAAACTTTGAGGTATACGATCCCGCTGACGGTACTATCACTCAGCTTGATCCTATCGCTATTCCCTCCGATCATTCAGGTGTTACAGAGGACGCTGAAGACCCCCTGTTCCTGTTCGCAAAGGGTAACAGCTTCTACTTCGGCAACAAGAAATCCTCTCTCATGGGCGGACCCTATATAGACAAAGAGACCATATATGAATACAACACCGATACAGACGAAGTTACTGTGTTCTACAATGATGCGGTACTCAGCAAAGAAGATCCTCAGGTCAAGATGTTCGGCGATTACATGATGATCGACTACAAGGAAAGTCTTGCAAGAAAACTCACCGTTGTAAAGATCAGCGACGGCACCAAGATAGTTGATGATGTACGTGTCTTCTCGCCTTACCTTGGCGGTGACGGCAGCTACTACAGACCTTTCGATAATACTAAATGGTTTAAGCTGAAGTATCCCGACAGCACTTATACCGGAACGATAGAAGAGGATGATACTCTTATCGAAGCAGCTGAAGAGTTCGCAGAAGAACCCGCAGAGGTCACAGAAGCAACTATTGTTCAGATTACAGATAAGTACTACGTTATCTATGATGACGCAGGATATTTCCTCCGCACCTACGAAAAAGGCAGCGCTGATGAACAGCTTATAATAACCACAAAGCAGGTAAACGGCGAAGAATAAAAATAATGTCACAATGATGTGTACCAATACCCGCAGGAAAATATGTTCTGCGGGTATTGTATTTTATTGTCAAAATAACCAAATTATGAACGAAAATATTTTCAGATAAATTTTAAATTTTTCTTCAATGCTATTGACTTTTCAGGCAAAATATAGTATAATTTATCTTGTAATTATTTCGGCTGCAAGGTTCTCGCATATCTTAGACAGAGAAAGCGTAAAGCGTTTAAGTTTGCACTAGCAGACCTTCACTATCACCCTTGCGGTGTGCGGGAGCGGTCGGAGGATTACCTCTGTCATAGGTGGCAAAGGGAGGGAAACATTTTGGCAGAAATTCGTGTTGGCAAGAACGAAACTCTGGATACCGCTCTTAAGCGTTTTAAGAGATCATGCGCAAGAGACGGCGTTATCGCTGAGGTCCGTAAGAGAGAACACTACGAAAAGCCTTCGGTAAAGCGTAAGAAGAAGTCCGAAGCTGCTCGTAAGCGCAAGTATTGATATGACATCGGGAAGCGGATACATTATGTGTCCGCTTTTTTGCTGTTCAAAAACAGACTGGGCTTTAGCTGTTATATACACGAAGGTCTGCCCCCGAGCCTGATACAGGGTCGGGGGGCTTGAAATATGTAAATTTGTATGATATAATATATTTAACCAATTACGTCGGAGGAAAAAATATGCGCATAAAAAATGTCAGGATATATACGATGGACGATAATGACCGCGTGATAGATAAGGGCTTTGTTACTGTTGAAAACGGCATCATCACAGCGGTTGAGGAGGGAAGTCCCTCGGAGTGCAGTGAGAATGATATCGACGGCAGAGGTATGACCCTTTACCCGGGGTTCATCGACGCACATACCCATATGGGTCTGACTTCGGCGGGTGTTGGCATCGAGGGTGAAGACCTTAATGAGGAATTCGACCCCTGCACACCTCAGCTGCGCATAATCGACGGCATAAACCCAATAGACCACAGCTTTGAGATGGCAAGACAGGCGGGCATCACCTGTGTGATAGTATCTCCAGGTTCGACAAATCCCATAGCGGGCAGTATAGCTGCTGTAAAAACAGCAGGCAAGCGCATAGATAAAATGGTCGTGAAGACCGTTGGCATGAAGTTCGCACTGGGCGAAAACCCCAAGCTTACTTATATGGATCACGAACAATCACCTGCAACGAGAATGGCTGTGGCAAGCATTATCAGGGATAATCTCTGCAAAGCACAGAGATATATGCGGGATATCGAGCAGGCTGAAACAGAAAGCGACCTGCCCGATTACGACAGCTCTATGGAAGCGCTCCTTCCTCTGCTGAGGCGTGAGATAAAGGCGCATTTCCATTGTCACCGTGCAGATGATATATTCACCGCAGTGAGGATAGCCAATGAGTTCGACCTGGACTATACCCTTATACACTGCACCTCGGGTCATCTGATAGCCGATGAATTGGCAGACGAAAACGTAAGCTGTGTTGTAGGGCCTGTGATATGCGACAGATGCAAACCCGAAATGGCAGAACTATCTCCCGCAAATGCCGCTGTGCTGAAAGCTAACGGTCTGGAAGTCGCAGTATGCACTGATCATTCGGAAGTGCCGATAGAGTATCTGCCAATATCCGTGGGGATATGTATAAAGCACGGATTGAGTTTCTATGATGGAGTAAAGGCAGTCACCTGCACTCCTGCCAAGATAGCTGATATCTTTGATAGGGTCGGTTCAATTGAAGTAGGCAAGGATGCAGATATGGTGCTTTTTGAAGGTAATCCCTTCGAGGTAATGAGCAGTCCCGCCCTTGTGATGATAGGCGGAAAAACAGTGGGGAGGGATAATGTCTGATGGGTAAATTGTATGTTGTGGGAACGCCCATAGGCAATCTTGGAGATATGACTTTCCGTGCAGTTGAGACCCTTAAAAACGTGGATTTCATCTGCGCTGAGGATACCCGTGTAACACTTAAACTGTTAAATCATTTTGAGATAAAAAAACAGCTGATATGCTATCAGGAGCATAATGCAGCCAAAGCAGGCGAGCAGATACTCGCGAGACTGACAGGCGGTGAAGATGCCGCTATCGTTACCGATGCAGGTATGCCATGTATTTCCGACCCAGGGGAGAAGCTTGTAAAACTCTGCGCCGAGAACGGTATAAAGGTAGAGGTAGTCCCCGGACCGTCAGCGGTGATCTCCGCACTGGCAATAAGCGGTCTGAATACATCAAGGTTCAGGTTCGAGGGATTTCTCTCGGTAAACAAGCGCCAGAGGTATGACCACCTTGCACAGGTGCGGGATGTCGAAGAGACCCTGATATTCTATGAAGCACCTCACAAGCTTCACAAGACCCTGAGAGATATGCTGGATTATTTCGGAGACAGACGTATATCCCTGTGCCGAGAGCTTACAAAGCTCCATGAGGAAGTGATACGCACAACACTTTCGCAGGCGCTGGAGCTGTATCCCGACAATAAGACAGCAAAGGGCGAGTTCGTGCTTGTTATCGAGGGTGCGGCTCCCGATGAAGCAGATGACGCTGATACGATAGAAAAGGCATATGAGCAGGTCAAGGCTCTTGTGGAAAAAGGCGTGCGCGGCACAGATGCCTGCCGCGAGATAGCAAAGTCAACAGGATTCTCGAAGGGCGAACTTTACGCTATGCTGGTCGAGGACAATTCCCGCGGCTAAGAACCGTATCTGTACAAGCGAGGGATATGCAAGGACAGCGCAGATATTGCTGAATTATTTTGATATCGACAACTATTTTGTTTCAGGTTGGTACAAAAATGAGCGTCACTGCTGGAACCTTATCCGAATGGATGACGGAATGACCTATTATGCTGATATACAGCTCGACGATAAGGAAAAAGAGCCTGCGGATTACAATTTCGCCTGCAGTAAGTATTTCGTAATGGACTCAGGTGTATTTTCAGCCACCCATACCGTCAACAGCAGAGGATCCGAAGATATCAGGTACTATCTGCCGCCTCTGCCGGATATAAGCGAAGTTCCTTATGCTAAGGATTCTTACCGTGCAAGATGGCTGAGGGGCGATGTAAGCTGGGACGAGAAGGTGAATGTAGCCGATATCACGCTGATAGCTGCCCATGTAAAGGGAAGAAAGATGCTGCCGGAAGACAAGCAGCTGGTCGCTGATATCAATAAAGACGGTAAAGTGAGTGTTGCCGATATATCTCTCACAGCCGCTCACGTAAAGGGCAGAAAGATCATTGCAGATAATGCAGAGGGTCTGATAGTAGTTAAAGTTGACTGATCACATTCTTACCGCACCTGCGTTTTTTTCAGTAAATGACATTCCCGACTCAGTAAGGAGAGAGTAGAAATGAAAATGAAGATAATTGCACTTGCCGCAGCAGCGGTAATGACACTGGATCCTGTCGCATGGGGCATAAGTGCCGCCGCAGCGGGTATACCTGCCGCTGAGGACAGCAGCAATTTTCTGATGGACTGCAGCAGCAGGGCAGGCTATGAATATCTGGGTACTATGGAAAACGGCGCGGCACTGCAGGCGGCCTACGACAGTATGTGCAAAGCAGCTGCAGAGCTCTGGTTAGATACCGACAGAAACCTTGGCAAGATATCGGTATATCACACCTATGCCTCTATTCCCTATGGTGATCTCGATTATGATACTGTCGGTATTGTCTACCTGACTTTCAGAAACGATTTTCCCCTTTATTATTTTACTGATTGTATGATGGCAGGGGATAAGACAAATTTTTATCTGATATCCGACAGCAGCTATGCACAGGGCAGAACAAGGGCAAAAGCTCAGCAGGATATAATGGATTATATCATAAGTGTAGCCGATAAAGCCGAAGACGCAGACTCGGTTTATGAAAAAGCAAAGATAGTACATGATACTATAAATGAAGATCTGGAATTTGCACGTGACACATACGGTGCTCCTTCGCGTGATGCCTGGGCACACAATGTTCTTGGTGCCTGCCAGAACGGCAAGGGCGTTTGTGAATGCTATGCAAGGGTATATCAGGCTGTGCTGAACTATCTTGATATCGATAATTATATCGTTTCGGGAATAGCAGAAGGCGGCGACCATGCATGGAACGCTGTAAGAATGGACGATGGCAAATGCTATTATGTTGACTGCACCTGGGACGATGTGCTGGAGACCGATTTCTACTTTGCAAAGGGCGAAAACACCATGAGCAAAGACCATACAGTAGATGTACCGACCGAAGATCCCATGAGGTTCTTTATTGAACTTCAGGATATCTCTGAAACTGATTACGACATCTCGAAGTTAACAAAGTCCAGAGCAAAGGGTGATGTCAACGGCGACGGGTTTATCAATATTACCGATATCACAATTACCGCTGCAAGTATAAAAGGTTTGAAGAAACTCAATGAAGAAAACTTTAAATATGCCGATATGAATAGTGATGGCAAAGTGAATATCACTGACCTAACAAAGATAGCAGCCATTGTTAAAGGCAAGGCAAAATAGAAAGACAGGAGAATAAAAGATGAGAAGAAGCAAAACGATAGCAATACTGGCGGCAGCGCTCATGCTGGGCAGTTGTTCGGAAACACCTGAAAAAGCAGAAAACAGTTTGGCAGAGGAAAGCACTGCTGAAACAACAGCAGCCACCGCCAAGGCAGATGACACTCCGACCTCCGATGAGGATACCACCGGTGATGAGGAAGACACTCTCTATGACTGGACACCGATATCACAGGCGTATCTTGCAGGCGACCCCTCCGGTCTGGATGATATACAGACAGAGATATACAAGAGGGCATCGTATGTTATCGATGAAGTTATCACCGACGGCATGGACGATTACGCCAAGGAACTTGCGATACACGATTTTATCGTGCAGAACGTTACCTATGATATAAATATGCTCGGTATATTTGAAGACCATGGTGAGCACGCAGCCGACCCCTACGGCGCACTTGTTGACGGCAAATGCATATGCAGCGGGTATACCACTACTTTCAATATGTTCATGGATATGCTGGAGATACCCTGTACTTCGACACTTGCCGCTGCTGATGATAATGAGGCACACGCATGGAACATGGTTCAGATAAACGGTCATTGGTATTATATGGATGTCACCTGGGACGACCCTATACCCGATAAAGATGGCAGACCCGAGCAGCACAAGTATTTCAATACCTCCAAGGAGATAATGGCTGACCGACATCTCTGGGACAGCAGCAGCGACCCTGTATGCGATACCGATGAGGACAGTTATGCCGCACATGAACTTTTGACAGTAAAATCCACAGAGGATATAGTAAATGCCATGGAATCTGCATTTAATAAGCGTTCCATGAATGTGTATATCATTCCCGAAGATACTGAGGGCTGGTCGCTTGAAAAAGCCGACAGCTCAGAGAAGTATCTCACTGCATCACAGATAGGCGGAGATATGCTAAAAAATGCACAGAAAGAGTTCTCAAAAAAACACGGCAGCTGCATATGCCAATGGCAGCGCATACAGATAGGCGATAAGGTAGCCGCCGCAGGATATATGTTTGTATTCTGATAAAATAAGAAAGCCCGTGCGCAGTGCACGGGCTTTTGCTGTCCGAGGTCATAAGATCATGCTTCATCCTTGTTGGTTGCAACTTTGATGGAAATAACGTGAGACAGATTGAGATATACCGATTCTGTGCCTTTTTCAACAACTATCCATTCGTTTGAGATATCTCTCAGCACATAATTGCGGTACTCACCGTCATTGGTAGCAAAGTTGCACTTAACACCTATAAGTTCTCTGAAAAAATCACTCATGTTACATACCTCCGTTTATTTATTCGGTCATTCCGACCGTAAGTTACTTACTCAGCTTCGGCAAAAACGGTTTCTCGCAGGCTCTCTTGAACCTGAAAGGCAGGCTTTCTTCGGGCTTGATGGGAAATACAAAGAAAGAGCGAATCCCCTTGAGGTTTGAACCCATTATATCCGTGAATATCTGGTCACCCACGGCGGCTACCTCGCTTTTTTTCAGCCCCAGGCGTTTTATTGCTCTGCTGTAACCGAAAGTCAGGGGCTTAGCGCCCTCGCACTCAAAGTCGATACCCAGCTGCTGAGCAAAGGGCGTTACTCTCGGTGCATGGTTGTTGGATACTATCATAAGCTTTACACCGTTCTGCTTCATAAGCTCTATCCAATCAAGGCTTGACTGCGGCACCACAGGATTGTTGTGTGTGGTCAACGTGTTGTCAAGATCGAGCAGAAGCCCTTTTATACCATGCTTTTTAAGAAAATCCGGAGTAATATCCTTTACCTTGTCGAAAACAAATGTCGGTTTGAAAAAAAATATCATAAATCCACCTTAGTTTTTTATCTTATAAAGATATTATACCATAACAACAAACAAAAGTAAAGACATCTGAAACAAATTATTTCATATGTCATATTTGCAGAAGGTACTTTTATCCCTCAACGCTGTATTCAAAATTCTCCCAGCGGAGTACCATGCCCTCATCTGTTTCATCGGGCAGAAGCGCCATTGCAACGAGGATATCCTCGCCTGTTTCTGTGTTTGTAAGATGAGCGTAATCGCCGTCTATCCTTGCTACTTTGTATATTATAGGTCCCATAGTTTTCTCTCCTTATCCGAATGCTGTGTTGCCCTCGCCGACTATCTCGGTGAGTTCGTTCATTATCCTGTCGTTTATGCGTATCCTGCGGGCGCCCTTTATGGCGGTTCGGCGGTTCAGGTCTGAAAAATAGACCGTCAGACCGGTGCCGCTCTCGCTGGCATATTTATGTGCCGCCGCACTTAACGCTTCAAGCCGAGGCTTGTCCCTTGAATCCAGCCGCAGACATATCCCTCTGCCAAGTGCCTGTGTTACAAATCTTTCTCCCGTTTCCACAAGGTCAGCCATTATCTTCGGTGGCTCGTCGTCTTTGACCGAGACTTTGCCCCTTACGTGGAGAACGGCGTTCTCGCTTATCAGCTTGCCTGTCGCAAGGTATACTTTCGGGAATACAACCATTTCTATCTCGCCTGTTTTGTCCTCGCAGGCGGCAAAGCACATCATATCTCCCTTTTTAGTGGTAAAAGCGCGTTTCTTCGTCACCATGACGAGTATATCCGCGGTCTTGCCCTCGCCGCTCGGTCCCGCATCAAGTATAGTCCTCACTGCTGTAAATCCCGCCGCTTTTGCAAAGGGTTCGCAGGGGTCTATGGGGTGGGCTGAAAGATACATTCCCAGCGCTTCATGCTCAAAAGCGAGTAGTTCTTCAGATGAAAACTCCTCTGCATCTATGATGGGCTTCTCAAGACTGCTTCCTGCGGTACCGCCGCCGAAAAAGTCCAGCTGCCCCTCCAGTCTGTCATTTGCCGACCTGCTGAGGTCACCAAGTATCACTTCGCAGTTTATCAGCTTTTCATGCCTGTTCAGCGGCAGAGAATCCATCGCCCCCGCTTTTATCAGTGCTTCAGCTGTCTTGGTGTGGATATCTCTGCCCTGCATACGTCGGCAGAAGTCCTGCAGGCTGACAAAGTCTCCACCCAGCGACCTCTCCCTTATAATCGAAGCGATGGAATTGCTTCCCAGACCCTTTATCCCCAGAAGTCCGAAACGTATGGAATCGCCTTCTCCTGCGAAACCGCTCATACTTCTGTTGATATCGGGCGGAAGTACTGCCACACCCCGCTTTTTAACGGCTGAAATATAACCGTAGAGCTTCTCAGTGCTTTCATTTATGGCATCTGTCATCAGCGATGAAAAATACTCCTTAAAGAAGTGACATTTCAGATAAGCCGTCCTGTAAGCAACAGTAGCGTAAGCCGCCGCGTGGGATTTGTTGAAAGCGTAGCTTGCAAAGCTTGTCATTTCATCGAATATCTCGTTGGCGGTCTTTTCGGGAACACCGTTTGCCACCGCGCCGCAGACATCATCATCGCCCCATATGAAAGCTTTGCGCTCGTTTTCAAGCACATCTGCCTTTTTCTTTGACATAGCTCGCCTTACAAGGTCAGCTCTTGCGAAAGAGTATCCCGCCAGCGAGCGGAATATCTGCATGACCTGTTCCTGATAAACTATACAGCCGTAGGTGACTTCCAGTATCGGTTTCAGCATGGGGTGCTTGTAGCTCACGAGTTTTGGGTCATGACGACAGCGGATATAGTTTGGTATCGAATCCATAGGTCCCGGACGGTACAGCGAAAGCACCGCGATGAGGTCTTCTATACCGGATGGACGAAGCTTCATGATAGTAGCCGTCATACCTCCTGATTCAAACTGGAAAACGCCCTCAGTCTCACCGCGGGAGAGCATATCATATACCGCTTTGTCGTCCAGCGGGATATGCTCGATATCAAAATCGGGGTGAGTCTTTTTTATCTCGTCACAGCAGTGCTTTATTATCGTGAGGTTGCTAAGCCCAAGAAAATCTATTTTCAGAAGTCCCAGCCGTTCAAGTACCGTCATGGTGTACTGGGTCGATACAGCGCCGTCGCGGGCGTACAGCGGCACATAGAAATCAACGGATTCTTTCGTTATAACTACACCTGCCGCATGGGTGGATACATTTCTTGGCATACCCTCGATGAGTATGGCGGTGTCGATTATTTTCCTGAGCTTCATATCGCTGTTGTACATATCTCTCAGCTCGGGTATCTTTTCCACCGAAACACTAAGCGCCATTGAACGCGGCGCGGCTTTTGCAAGCCTGTCACCTGTGGCATAGGGCTCGCCCATAGTCCTTGCAACATCGCGGAGCGCCTGTTTTGCGCCCAACGTACCGAAGGTCGCTATCTGTGCAACATGGTCGGCACCGTATTTTTCAACAACGTAATCTATGACCCTCTGTCTGCCCTCAACGCAGAAGTCGATATCAAAGTCGGGCATGGTGACTCTTTCGGGGTTGAGGAAACGCTCGAACAGCAGGTCGTATTTCAGCGGGTCGATATCGGTTATGCCGATACAGTAAGCGCAAAGGCTTCCCGCGCCCGAACCTCTTCCGGGACCAACAGGGATATCGTGGCTTTTGGCATAGTTTATGAAATCCCAGACTATCAGGTAGTAGTCGGTATAGCCCATGCCGTTTATGACGGAAAGCTCGTATTCCATCCGTTCAATGGCTTCTTGTGAGGGCTCGCCGTAGCGCCTGTAAAGCCCCTCACGGCACATATTGCGTAGGTATTCTGCGTTGTCATTTACTCCCTCAATTCCAAAGTAAGGCAGTACCGTGCTTCCGAATTTTATTTCAACGTTGCACCTATCCGCAATGCGGACGGTGTTCAGCATAGCTTCCGGCAGGGCGGGGAAAAGTTCAGCCATCTCATCGGCTGACTTAACATAGAACTCGTCGCTTGCAAAAGATATTGCGGGGTCATCAGTGGTGGTGGCGGTTGATATGCACATCAGCACCTGCTGTGCCTGAGAATCCTCACGCCTCAGATAGTGGCAGTCATTGGTAAGGCAGAGGGGTATGCCTGTTTCGTCAGCGAGACGTATCAGCGAGGGCATTACCCTTTGCTCGACAGGGTCGCGGTGTTTCTGTATCTCAATGAAATAGTTATTTTCACCGAAGATATCGCTGTAGAGTTTGGCAGTTTCCACAGCGCCTTTGTAGTTGCCGTTGGTTATCTTCCGTGCAAGCTCTCCTGCTATGCACCCCGAAAGGCATATCAGACCATCGTGGTACTTTCTCAAAAGTTCAAGGTCTATTCGTGGTCGGCTGTAAAAGCCCTCGGTGTAGCCCAGTGATACCAGCTTTATCAGATTGCGGTAGCCTGTTTCGTTCTCGCAGAGGAGTATCAGATGATAGGGCTTGCCTCCACGGTGATCCTTATCCTCATGGCTGCCCTGAGCCACGTATACCTCACAGCCCAGTATGGGTTTTATCCCCGCGGCTTTCATTGTATTATAGAATTCTATCTCCGCGAACATATTGCCGTGGTCTGTGACTGCACAGGCAGTCTGCCCCACTTCTTTAAGACGTGCGGCAAGCCTGTCGATTCGGCAGGCGCCGTCAAGCAGTGAATATTCGCTGTGCAGATGAAGATGAACGAAATCGGGCAAGGGGAGTCCTCCTTTGGTATGGCTGTTTGATATTATCAGTATATCTTTTATATTATAGCACATTTGTCCGCATTTGCCAATAGGTCTATGAGTTATTTCAGATCATGAATTCTCAAAAAGCACGGAAATCAATTTTCAAAAAATCAGGTTTCAAAAGTTACATTTATATTTCAGATTGTACAAATTACTGGACAGAGCACCTGGAAAATGATATAATATAGGCATGAATAATGGAATAACCGAGTATTTTGAAGATATTGAATTATATGAGGAATATGACGGCTATTTTTGCAGTATCCCCGATATCATTACAATAGCAATTCTTGGAAGTATCTGTGGACTTAGAAACATTCATCAGATTCATCAATGGGCGACAAATGACAGAGTAAGCGAATTCTTAAAGGAGAAATTCGGAATCGATCATGTCCCTTGCTATTATTGGATATTGAGCCTGCTGAAATATGTCAAGCCCGAATCGCTCAACCGCTGTTTTGCGGATTGGGTCTATTCATTTATGCCCGAAAAGTCCAAAAGTATGACGATCTCTCTTGACGGGAAAACTGTTTGTTCGACACTTAAAATGAGTAAGATCGAAAGTCCTCTGCACATCATCAGCGCACAGGTATGCGAACTTGGATTGACCCTGGCACAACGCAGCACGGACGATAAAAGCAACGAGATACCTGCGGTGCAGGAGCTTCTGAAAGAACTGAAAATAAAGGGTAATATAGTTGTTGCGGATGCACTGAACTGTCAGAAAGAAACTGCTGAGATTATCGTAAAACAAAAGGCAGATTATCTGCTTTGCGTTAAGGATAATCACCCAAATTTGAAGAAAGATATCGAGGATTATGTGCAGGACAGTTCTCTCAGAGACACTATGCAAACAGTTTCAAGAACGGAGAAAAACCGTGGCAGAGTTGAAACAAGGACAGCGTATGTAACAACAGATATCAACTGGCTGGAACAGAAAAAAGAGTGGAAAAATCTGAAGTGCATAGGAGCCATTCATACTGAATTTGCAACGAAAAAAGGCACTTCGAGCGAATGGCACTATTACCTTTCAAGCCGCGAAATGACAGCGGAACAGCTCCTTCATCATGCAAGAATGGAATGGTCAGTTGAGTCAATGCACTGGCTGCTTGATGTTCATTTTGAAGAAGATTGGTGCAGAGTCGAAAACAAAGACGTTCAGCAATGCCTGAATATGTTCAGAAAAGCTGCGATAAATTTAATCAAGAACTTTAAAAATCGGAACAATTCTAAAGCCGCCATATCCAAACTTATGTTTGAATGTCTTATGGAGCCGCTGATGATTTCGAGGGTGATTTTTGAAAATTGATTTCCGTGCTCAAAAAGCTTCGGGGCTTTACAATTGCAGTGTTTTATGTTATAATATTTATATATGACAAAACTTAGCTTTTGCTGTCGGTAAAAAGACGGCATATTATGGGAGAAAAAAGTTTATGATGATAATGAATTCATTGTGTGCGCTTGCGCTTGGGTTTTCACTGGACATGATACTGGGAGACCCCAATAACAGTTTTTATCCTGCCGAGCTTGTCAGGCGCATGGTGAAAAAGCTGGAGGTAATACTTAAAAATGCGTATCTGGATTCACCCGATGCACAGAATATGGCGGGGATAATGCTGGTAGTCATGACACTGCTGATATGCATGGGCACAAGTCTGGCATTCCTTCTGCTTTGCTATAAGCTGAATGTGATAGTAGGTATCATAGCAGAGGGTCTGCTTTGCTGGATGTCTATCTCGGGCAAAGCAATGAGACGTGGGCTGATGGGCGTTTTCCGTGCACTGAGGACCAACAATGCCGATGGTGCCCGCAGACATCTCAGAAATATCACCGACCGTGATATCGCAGGTATGGACGCTTCGGAATGTGCTAAATGTGCAGTTGAAACGGCTTCGGAAAATGCGGTGGATATGCTGGTAGGTCCCATGTTCTGGGCGTGCCTTTTCGGCGGACCGGGCGCGGTGTTCTGTCGTGTAGTAAACATAATGGACAACACTGTGGGATTCAGGGACAAGGAACATCTGCACTTCGGACGTGTGGCAGCAAAGCTTGATGATATAGTAATGTTCATACCCGCAAGGCTTGCAGCAGCTTTTATGCGCTGGGACGCAGCTTTCCTCAGATTGGACAAGAAAAATGCTCAAGAGATATATCTCAGAGATAAAAAGCGTTCTGCCAGCCCCAATTCGGGCTGTACTATGGCGGTTGCCGCAGGTGCGCTGGATATACAGCTTGGCGGCGATGAAGTCAGGAACGGTGTGCTTACAAGACGTCAGCGCATAGGCGATGCACTTCATCCTGTTTCGGCAGGCGACGTTTTCTGGGTAAATCAGCTAGTCACAGGTGCAGGCGCAGCAGCTATGCTTTTTGCAGCGGTGATGCGCGTTGCGGCTTACATACTGACGACACAGCTGATAAAGTAGTTTTTATGTATAGATCCTGAATGACTTATCAGTGAATAATACAACACCCCTGAGTGTTTTACGACACTCAGGGGTGATTTTTATGTGTTATTATTTTCGCTTTATCTTGTCGATGTTTTCGCGGATATTGCCTTTTATATTCTCGCGGATATTTCCAACACTGAGTTTCTCGCGGAATTCCCTGTACCTTTCAAGGCTGTTATGAAGTGTATCGGAAAATCTCAGGGGAACGAAGAAATGAGCTCTTCCCAAGGTTTTTTCACGGAAGGATACTATCTGTGCACGAAGTTCGTCTATCTTGACGATGATATTATGTTCACGCGCAAATTCTGCGATGTTCACCATGTTATTCAGCGATATAGCCAGATCGATGAGGAACACGCCGTAATAAAGACCGACGAAGAAAGTGAATTGCAGGTTATTTATCAGCATATCCACCGTGCGGGTTATGGGCGGGTCGAGGAATAAGCAGTAGCCCAGACTCAGCAGCAGCCAGAAAAAGCTGTACATCGGGCAGATTATGCCTTTTATATTGCCCCAGAACTGCGTATAATCCCAAAGCATTATCTTCAGCTTGACAATGAATATCAGTCCCGTGAAGTATTCCAGGGCGGTTATACAGGCTGCCATGATGACGAACAGCACAGCCTTCCTTGTGTAGTTATCGTCTATAGGTATAAACTGTTCTATTTGCCGCAGCCAGAACAAAAGCAGCAGTGCAAATCCATAAAGCGGGAGATAAGGTCCCGTCAGAAATCCCGGATTGAGCCATTTTCGCTCAACGTTAACGGGGTCGAAAAATTTTCGGTAGAAAAATTCCAGCACCCAGCCTATCATGCTGCCAAGGGCAAACAGGTAAGCGGTCTGTATGAAAGGCAGCATAAGCTTCCTCCTTAGTAAATGTCAAGTTTGTATATAGTTCTTGTGAAATATCAGGGTCATTTACAGGGTCTTGTTTTTCCATTCTTCGCGCCTTTTGTATTCCTCAAAACGCTGTGCTTCCTCATATTCCTCGCGTATCTCCTGACGGTCGCTGTGACTGAAGGACGGTATGGAGGCAAAGAATAGAACGATAAAGGATACGATCACAAGTATGATCGTCAAAGGTTTGCCTATTTTATCCGAAAATACCGCAGTGGGTATTATTATCGCCAGAAAGATCAGAGTGCAGATCACCCATTTTTTGACGATAGCTTTTGTTTTAGTCATGTTGTAATTCCTTTCAGCTTTTCCCATTCACTGCGTGTTATAGCGCAGGCGTAGGATATCTTGTTTTTTTCATCGGGGTATTCCTTGATCTTTTTCATGCCGTTTGCTATGGCAGTCTTATATGACGGAACATTTGTATATTTCATATAAGAATAAAGGGTATTATATGTGGTGTTTGTAAAAGCCCAGTCGCGGACAGCCTGCGCAGCTTCTTTGCCAAGACCTCTGCGCCAGTACTTTTTATGCACATGGTAGCCTATCTCTGGAAGTTCTTCGCCGTCGATATTCTGTAGAGTAATACCGCAGTCACCGATGAACTCGCCTGTTTCTTTAAGTATCAGCGCCCACAGACCGAAACCGTACTTTGCATAGTTCTTGATATTCCACTCTATCCAGCCCCTGACCCTGTCTTCGTCAAAAGGCTTGGGATAGTGCGTCATAGTTTCCTCATCTGAGAGTATCTCATAAAGCGCATCGAAGTCATCGGGGGTATATTCTCTGAGTATAAGTCTTTTAGTTTCAATCATCATATCAGTCAAGTATATGTATTATAAGTTTAATAAGTGGTTTTAATACCGTACTTTTTGCATACTGCGGATAAAACACGATAAGCAAGATTATCAGTCCTGTTATGATAAATGCT
Source organism: Ruminococcus albus AD2013 (assembly GCF_000526775.1). Taxonomy (NCBI): domain Bacteria; kingdom Bacillati; phylum Bacillota; class Clostridia; order Eubacteriales; family Oscillospiraceae; genus Hominimerdicola; species Hominimerdicola alba. Next base: position 2,511,738 of record NZ_JAGS01000001.1, on the reverse strand, counting down.
ATGATTATAGGCGCAATACTTGTTTTTTTCAATCTTGTCCACCTCTTATTGCTTTCAGCCCGACTGTAAGTATATGCCTTGTCGGGAAAAACTCATACATATGAAGCGAAATGACCTTGCCGCCGAACGCTTTAAACTCCTGCATAACAGCGGGGAGCGCCTTGTATATTACCTCGGGTGAATCTATCAGAAAAGTTGTGTGTGCTGTCCAGTTTTTGCTGTCACCGAATTTTTCTTTAAGGGCAAGCACATCATGGTTTACATCGGGCGCGGCAAACAGCACATTTGCTCCGTCGAATATACCGACATGGTTGAAAGTCACATCAAAAGGTGCAGTGCTTTCAGCTGTGGATGTAACAAGCTTCTTTAGTTTTTCCTCCATATCTGTCGGGAAAGACCCTAGCGTCATATGCATAGGTATACCCTTTGTATGCACTCCCGAAAATCCCTGTGCATAGAGTTTTTCCTGTATACCTGAAAGATACTCTTCCGTTTGGCTGTCATATCCCGCAAGTACATAAAGCGCTTTGTTTTCCACAGAAGACACCTCTTCTCAAACAACTAACAAGTTGTTAACGTATGTATAATATTTTACTCTATTTTTCGATATATGTCAAGGAAAAATAAACGCTCCGTTCTTGGTGATATTGCCTATTGTAACAAAAATAAGGCAGGGACGATCGCCCTGCCTTGTGTATTTGTTTGAATTACATACCTGAGGTTGCAGAGTAGTTGGGAGCTTCCTTGGTGATGTAGATATCGTGAGGATGGCTCTCCTTCAGACCTGCACCTGTTATACGGATGAACTTAGCCTTTTCGCCGAGTTCTGGAACAGTGTGACAGCCACAGTAGCCCATACCTGCTCTGATACCGCCTACCAGCTGGAAGATGGTATCGGAAACGGGACCCTTGTAAGCAACACGACCCTCAACGCCCTCGGGAACCAGCTTCTTGGAGTTGGTCTGGAAATATCTGTCCTTGGAACCCTTAGCCATAGCAGCCATGGAGCCCATGCCTCTGTATACCTTGAACTGTCTGCCCTGATAGATCTCGGTCTCACCGGGAGCTTCATCGCAGCCTGCCAGCAGTGAGCCAAGCATTACAACGCTTGCACCTGCAGCCAGTGCCTTTACGATATCGCCTGAATACTTGATACCGCCGTCAGCGATAACGGGGATACCATACTCGGCAGCTGCACAAGCAGCATCATATACAGCAGTTATCTGGGGAACGCCGATACCTGCTACAACTCTTGTTGTACAGATAGATCCGGGACCTATGCCGACCTTGATAGCGTCAGCGCCTGCTTCACACAGAGCCTTTGCAGCTTCTGCGGTAGCAACGTTGCCTGCGATAACGGGAATGTTCGGGAAGTTAGCTTTCAGCTTCTTCAGGCATTCGATAACGTTCTTGGAATGACCGTGAGCGGAATCCAGTGCAAGTATATCTACCTGTGCATCGATAAGAGCACCTGCTCTTTCGAGAATATCCTGTGTCATGCCGACAGTAGCGCCGCAGAGCAGTCTGCCCTTTGCATCTCTTGCAGAATTAGGATACTGTACAGCTTTTTCGATATCCTTTATAGTGATAAGACCCTTGAGGTGACCCTCGTTGTCAACGAGAGGCAGCTTTTCGATCTTATGCTGCATGAGTATCTTCTTTGCACCGTCGAGGTCTGTATCAACAGGAGCGGTAACAAGGTTCTCTCTTGTCATGACCTTGCCGATCTTTATGGAAAAATCAGTGATGAATCGCAGATCACGGTTTGTGAGTATACCCTCCAGCTTGCCGTTCTCATCAACTATCGGAACACCAGATATCTTGTACTTGCCCATGAGCACATCTGCTTCTTCAACGGTCCTGTCAGCTGTCAGGGAGAAAGGATTAACGATAACGCCGTTCTCGGAACGCTTTACCTTGTCAACTTCTTCTGCCTGCTGAGCGATGGTCATATTCTTGTGGATTATGCCTATGCCGCCTTCACGGGCGATAGCTATAGCCATCTTGGACTCTGTTACAGTGTCCATAGCAGAGGTCATGATAGGTGTGTTAAGGACGATGTCCTTGGTAAGATGGGTGTGTAAGTCCACCATGTCAGGTGTACAATCGCTCTCTCCGGGGATAAGGAGAACATCGTCGAAGGTGAGACCTTCTTTTCCGAACTTGCTGTTTGCGTTAGTATCGAGCATAACATTACCTCCCACATTGTAATTCGATCTAAAATATTTACTTATAATATCATATAATGATACACGATTTTCATTGATTTGTCAACAGAAAATTTGCAAAATAAATATTAATTTCACACCGTCGGGTAAACATCATTTTTCTTATATCCAAAGCGGATATCCGTCTTTTGTGAATATGCTTTAAAAGGCGGTTTTTCGGGAAATTTGTGCGACACTTCCAAAATCGATGCGTTAATTTCTACATATAAGATATCCTTTTGGGTATAGTCAAATTTTCGGATATCGGTTATAATTATTGTATATTAAATTATTCACAAAAAGATAGGAGATGTATTGTATGAAATTAACATATTTATTTGCGGTCACAGCGGCACTTATCCTAGCAGGGTGCGGTTCGATGACAGAGCGCCCTGCGGACAGTAATTCTGCTTCCGGAGACGTAAAGAATCAGTCTGCAACTGATACCGAGGACAGCGCGGAAGAGGAAGCTTCCGAAGTCACAGCCGACAGCAGTGAAGTTATATCGGAAAGCAGTCTTGCGGAAGAAAGCAGCGAAGTTACCGAAAGTAAATCGGATACTTCCGAGGAGAGCAAAGCTGACGGCAAGGTTGGTCTGTTTAGCGGAGGACTTGACGATGACGGCAGAGGTCCCGATGAGAACCACTTCGGTTTGGAGGTTGGATTTGCTCCGGGAATATGGTGGTCTTTCTGTGACAGCGGCGACAGATACTATGAATTCTCCACAGACGGTACAGGAATGAGAGCGTATCAGGCAGACGGCTTCAAAGAAGGATTCACATATTCTATGGAGGATGGCTGTGCAGTGTTCAGCTTTGCAGGCTACGCAGAAGGAGTTTCCGAAAATACCCGCGCAAAAGCCGAGGAACGCGGTGACGGTGCTGTGCTCACCTTTGATAATGATGGACATACCGAGGAACTTGTGTACATGGGCAATATCACTTTTGACGAGTTCACATTCTATAATAATGAAGAGCTTGAAGATATGGCGCGGGAATACTACAGGCAGCACAACGATACAGGGTATATTCCCGAATTCTGCGATATACTCAAGCCTGAAACGGGTAATGATATAGTCATACACCTTTTTGATATCGAGGGCAATCACACAGCTACGGTTAACTGGTATTATATCGACCGTTTTACAGGAAAAGGCAAGGATATGATGGATAATGAGATAGACCTGACAACAGCAGGAAAGGGCTGATATCAGGTTGACAATATCGACATATAGGTGTATAATGGATTAAATCGTTTCTATTACTGGAGGTCTTATCCATGAACAAATTTATCAGAAGCGCAGTTTCGCTGATATGCGCAGGTGCTGCGGCAGCGTGTACAATAACATCTGTTATGGCGGATAAAGTTTCAAACGTCAGGGGAGATGTAAACGGGGACGGTGTGGTAAATGTTACGGATGTGGCCAAAATCGCCGCTCATGTGAAAGGTAAAAAAATCCTCACGGGTGACAGCCTGAAAAATGCGGACGTTAATTTCGATGGCAGTGTGAATATTACCGATATTACTCGCATCGCGGCATTTGTAAAGGGCAAGAAAAAGCTGCCCTCCGATCCTGATTCCGCTGATGAGAGATTCAATGGGTATGATGCATACCTGATCTTTGCTGACGGGAGTATGAACTGGGGCAACTGGAACGGTCAGGGGCACCCCGGAGCAGCTTCGTACGGCGTAGATGCCGATGTTACCGGCAATGGTGTTTACACTGTGAGCATAACGAGGGATAGTATAACTTCCGTAGACGACATGGGCAAGAATCCTTCGCTTATATATTCTACTGATGGTTCAAAAGGCAGTTATCTGCCCTGGGCTAATGGCTGTTCTATAATGTGTGTTGATATCACAGGTCTGCTGGACGGTACTCTTGCGGCTGACGGAAGCAATCTGGAAGGTTTCCTTGAAGAAGGTCAGAACCCCAATATCAATAAACGTGTAAAGGGTAAGTACAGGGGCGATGAGATAAAGGTGGAGGTAAAAAGCATCAAGGTCGATGATGAAGAGCTGTGGTTCGATCCGAACAAGGTACGTTACGGAAATCTGGATGAAGAGGATAATTGCTATCGGATCGAGATAGCTAACCTTTTGTACGGTGATGCAGGTGACGTGGCGATAAATGTAAACAATTTCTATTTTTCTGATAAGCTCAGTGTTACATTCAGCATATATGGTATAGATTGACACCCTGAGAAGATCGGCAACGTTTATTAAAGCAATTTGATAGTTGACATAGATCAACATATCGTAAAAGTAATGTAAAAAGTCGGAATTGTAGGGTATTTTACTAAACGACGGTATGTTATAATTAAGGTGCAAAACTTAAAATGTATGCAAAGGTGCAGAAAGTCCTTGTATAAGGGGCTTTCTGCTTTTTTTTTGCCAAATTATGGGCAGAGGATATGCTGTGTAAATTTGCGGCATAGGTCTGCTATCCACGAATATTCCGATAAAGCACTTGAAGTTTCAGACAACTTGGTACGGAAGTCATTGACAAATATCGTTTTATTGTGGTATATTATAGGACAAGCAAAGGCGCTGTGATGTAGGATTACAGCGTCTTTATTTTTTAGCGGGAGGTGGAAAAATATGGGTAGACTTTACAAGGTACTGATAGTAGACAACAATCTGGGAACATTCGACAGGCTAAAAAAAATGCCTGTATGGCAGGAAAACGGCTTTGAGATATTCAGCAAGACCTCTGACAGCGAGAATGCGCCCGAGATGTGTCTTAAAAACAATATCGATCTGCTCGTTTGCTTCAACCGTTTGCCCGCTATTTCAGCAGAATCTGTAATAAGCACTGTGAAGACGGTGTCTCCCGGCACATTCTGTCTGGCGGTCAGCCCTTTCGATGACTCGGAGAATATGCGTAAATGCTTTCTTCTGGGTGTTATCGACTATATCACCGAACCTGTGAGCGAGATAAGGCTGGGTGAAGCCCTGGCGAGAGTATCCGAGCGCATAGGCGACAGTTTTGTAACAGGAGAGTATGACCTTACCGTGGAAGAGTTTATGGCGGAGTATTCATCAAAGGACGCGAAATTCTCAGAGAGGATAAGAGAGTTCCTTCTGCTTTCGGAGAAGACAACTGTTACTACCGAGAATGCCGCAGATCATTTCGGATTCAATAAGGACTATTTCGGCAGGCTTTTCAAGCAGAAAATGGGCATGACTTTCGGGGATTTCTATAAGAAATTCCGTATAAAGTACGCTGAAAAGCTTCTGCTTTCGGGCAGGTATAAGGTGTATGAGGTAAGCTCGATGCTGGGCTTTTCATCGGTGGATTACTTTACCACCGTGTTCAAGAAGCTTACGGGAAAAACGCCCTCTGAACTGAAAAGATGATATCTCAGGTCGGCTTTATGTTGTGATATGTATGATTTTTATGGTATCAGATATCGGAAATATATGGTATAGTTAAAATTGCGGATATCTGCTCAGTCGGTATCAAAGCCGATATTTAACATGGCTCAATTCCCATCTTATCTTAAATAAACGGAAACAAGGGCGGATCCTGTGATCTACCCTTTGTTTTCGTATATAGCGGATATGGGCGCTGTGATAACTATCGGGATATTGATGGCAAAAGTCTGATTTTTATAGGATATGATAAATTGACTTTTTACCTCAAATACTGTACACTAAAAGACAGTTAAGGCAATGGCGCCGATCGACTGCTCTTTTAGGGCGGTTTATTCGTCATTGCTTTTTATTTTTATGTAAAAATATCATCAGGAGGTATTAGCGCAATGTCATCGTATGTAGAAGAAATAATTGAGCAGGTCATCAAGCAGAACCCTGCAGAGCCCGAGTTCCATCAGGCTGTAAGAGAGGTGCTGGAGTCCATTAAGGTAGTTGTGGATGCTAACGAGGAGAAGTTCAGAAGAGATGGTCTTCTGGAGAGACTTGTTAACCCTGAGAGACAGATCAAGTTCAGAGTTCCGTGGGTTGACGACAAGGGCAACGTACAGGTAAACACAGGCTACCGTGTACAGTTCAACTCTGCTATCGGTCCTTACAAGGGCGGCCTGAGACTTCACCCTTCTGTAAACCTGGGTATCATCAAGTTCCTGGGCTTTGAGCAGATCTTCAAGAACAGCCTTACAGGTCTTCCTATCGGCGGCGGCAAGGGCGGTTCCGACTTCGACCCCAAGGGTAAGTCCGACAGAGAAGTTATGGCATTCTGCCAGGCTTTCATGACTGAGCTCTGCAAGTACATCGGCGCTGATACAGACGTTCCCGCAGGTGATATCGGTACAGGTGCCCGTGAGATCGGCTATATGTTCGGTCAGTACAAGAAGATCAGAGGTCTGTTCGATGGCGTTCTGACAGGTAAAGGTCTGAGCTACGGCGGTTCTCTGGCAAGAACAGAGGCTACAGGTTACGGTCTGCTTTATCTGACTGAGGAGCTCCTCAAGACTCATGGTCAGGATATTGCAGGCAAGACAGTAGTAGTTTCCGGTGCTGGTAACGTTGCTATCTACGCTATCCAGAAGGCTCAGCAGCTGGGCGCTAAGGTAGTTACCTGCTCTGATTCCACAGGCTGGGTATATGATCCCGATGGTATCGATGTAGCAGCTCTGAAGGAGATCAAGGAAGTTAAGCGTGAGAGACTCACCGAATACAAGAAGTATCGTCCTAATTCCGAGTATCACGAGGGCAAGGGCGTTTGGAGAATCAAGTGTGACGTTGCACTGCCTTGCGCAACTCAGAACGAGCTGGATATCGAAGATGCTCTCACACTGGTCGAGAATGGCGTTACAGCTGTATGCGAGGGCGCAAATATGCCTACTACCGAGGAAGCTACCAAGTACTTCCAGAAGAACGGCGTACTCTTTGTTCCCGGTAAGGCAGCTAACGCTGGCGGCGTTGCTACTTCCGCACTTGAGATGTCTCAGAACAGCGAGCGTCTGAGCTGGACATTCGATGAGGTTGACGCTAAGCTGAAGAACATCATGGTAAACCTCTTCCACAACATCGACGATGCTGCTAAGAAGTACGGCTTCGAGGGCAACTATGTTGTTGGCGCTAACATTGCAGGTTTCGAGAAGGTTCTCGATGCAATGAACGCACAGGGTATTGTATAATCAGGAGTTGAAAGCATGAATATTTCCGAAAGGATAGGTTTTCTGCCGATAGTACCTTTCGAGGACAAGCACCCCGATATGCTTATCGCGCAGTATGAACCCAATGCAGCTGAGAATTTCAGCTGCGGCGAATATTCTATGAATACTGAATGTTGGGATTGACCTTCATCATGGCACGGCAGCACCGTTTTTCGATGCTGCCTAGTGCTGTTTACGGAAATATCATTCTTTGAAAGGAGAAGTTAGATGAAGAAAATACTAGTCTGCCGAGAGACAGACCCGAGAGAGACGCGTGTAGCGCTGATCCCCGATGACATCAAGCGGCTCATATCGATGGGCTACGAAGTAAAAGTGACCCGCGGAGCGGGAGAAAAAAGCGGCTTCAATGATGAGGCATATGAGAAAGCAGGCGCTGTTCTTGTATCCTCAAACGAAGCAGGATACGAGGGCAGCGAAATTATTCTGAGGATAATGAAGCCCGAAAGCATACAGGGCGTACCCTCCGGTGCTCTCCACCTCAGTTATCTCGATCCCTTCAATGAGAAGGAACTCCTGAACGAATTCGCAAAATCAGGCGTACAGGCAGTTTCTCTGGAAATGATACCCAGAACTACCCTCGCCCAGAAAATGGACGTACAGTCCTCACAGACCTCCCTTGCAGGTTATACAGCAGTCGTTAACGCAGCTGCTAAACTGCCTAAAATACTGCCTATGATGGTAACACCTTCAGGTACTATCCAGCCCGCAAGAGTGTTCATCATCGGTGTCGGCGTTGCAGGTCTTCAGGCAATCGCAACAGCTAAGCGTCTCGGTGCTAGAGTTGACGCTTTCGATACTCGTCCCGTTGTTGAAGAACAGGTAAAATCCCTGGGTGCATCTTTCGTAAAGATAGACCTGGGTGAAATGGGACAGACCGATCAGGGCTACGCTAAGGAACTTACCCCCGAGCAGATAGCTAAACAGCAGGAAGCTCAGGCTAAGGTATGCGAAAGAAGCGATATCGTTATAACTACCGCTAAGGTATTCGGAAGAAAGGCTCCCCGCCTTATCGGCAAGGACGTCCTTGACCGCATGAAGAAGGGCGCTGTGGTTGTGGATATGGCTGTTTCAACAGGCGGTAACGTTGAAGGCTCAAAGCTCTTCGAAGATGTTGTTACCGAAAACGGCGTTACCATCATGTGCGGCGATATGCTGGAAAGACAGGTACCCTATGATGCATCAAAGATGCTCTCGGGTAACTTCTATGCGTTCTTGACTCACTTCTATGATAAGGAGAGCAAGGAGCTCGTAGTTAACCTCGAGGACGAGATAATGCGCGGCTGCCTGCTCACACAGGGCGGAAAGATAATCCATGAGCGCTTCAAGAATAACTAAGTCTTAAAGCAAATGAATCGGAAAATGTTTTCTTTAAATTGATCAGGAGGTAAAGTAAAATGGCGACAGGCGAAATTCTTTTGCTGGTATTCGTGTTCGTTATCGCAGGATTTCTGGGCGTAGAGCTTATCTCGAAAGTCCCCTCGCAGCTGCATACACCACTTATGTCGGGTACAAACGCTATCTCGGGCATCACTATCGTCGGTGCGATTTCTGCTACAGCAGTTGCACTTCAGACAGATGGTATGCTCAGCAATATCTGCGGATTCGCAGCGATAGTTCTGGCAACTATAAACGTTATCGGCGGCTATCTGGTAACAGACAGAATGCTTGGTATGTTCAAGAAAAAAGGGGAGGATAAGAAGTGAATTTTGAAAATATCCGCACCGTCTGCACGACAGTGCTTTATATGGTATCCTCTGTACTGTTTATAAGAGGCATCAAGCTTCTGGGTAAAGCAGACACAGCACGTAAGGGCAACCTTATGTCTTCTGTAGGTATGCTTATAGCAGTAGTTACCGTGCTTTTCGAGAAACAGGTAACAGATACGCTCACAAACGGACCTGCAAGCAACGCTTATATCTGGGGCGTTGCGGCAATAGCACTGGGAAGCATCATCGGTGCTGTATGGGCTAAGAAAGTTGAAATGACAGGTATGCCTCAGCTGGTAGCTCTGTTCAACGGCTTCGGCGGTCTTTCAAGCTTACTGGTGGCACTTACACAGTACATGACCGACGAGAATATAAACACATTCTCTTCCATCGCACTGGGACTTACAGTAGCTATAGGTGCGATAGCATTCACAGGCTCCATAGTTGCATGGGGCAAGCTGAGCGGCAAGATGTTCAAGAAGAACGTAACTATCCCTGCCAAGAACGCTATAAACGGTCTGCTGGCAGCAGTCGGACTTGTGGGCGTTGTTATCTACGCTCTGAGCATCGCAGAAGTTCTTGATGCAAGTGTTGGTACAATCGGTATCATCATCGTAACAGCAGCTTACCTGATCCTGGGCTTCACAATGGTCGTAGCAATCGGCGGCGGCGATATGCCTGTTATCATCTCACTGCTGAACGCTTTCTCGGGACTTGCAGCTGCATTCGCAGGTCTGTCCATCTCGAACAGTGTGCTGGTAGTTTCCGGTTGTCTGGTAGGTACATCCGGACTTATCCTGACCCTCATCATGTGCAAGGCTATGAACAGAACTCTGTACGCACTGCTTTTCAGCAGCTTCGGCGCTGCCAAGAAGGGAGCGGCAGGCGAGCAGAAAGAGCCCAAGTCAATGTCTGTTGAGGACGCTTATCTTATCCTTGAAGCTGCAAGCAGTGTAGTATTCATTCCCGGTTACGGTATGGCAGTTGCACAGGCACAGCACGCAGTTAAGGAACTCTGCGACAAGCTTGAAGCAAACGGTGCAGAAGTAAACTTTGCTATCCACCCCGTTGCAGGACGTATGCCGGGTCATATGAACGTACTTCTTGCTGAGGCAAACGTACCTTACGAGCAGCTGAAGACCGCTGACGAGATGAATCCCCAGATGTCCAACACTGACGTTGCCATCGTTATCGGTGCTAACGACGTTGTTAACCCCTCCGCTATAAATGACGAGAGCTCTCCTCTTTACGGCATGCCCATCATCAACGCATTCGAGGCAAGAACTGTTTTCGTTCTCAAGCGTGGTAAGGGCACAGGCTTCTCGGGTGTTGAGAACCCTCTGTTCACCAACGACAACACTGTTATGATCTACGGTGATGCTAAGAATACTGTAGCTCAGCTGGTCAGTGAGTTTGAGGAATAATCCGAATGGGGACTGCAAAGTCCCCATTTTTTGAGGTGATAAAATGAAGTATCGCGTTAATGATACGCTGACACTTTGCAAGGGCAGGACTGTTTTCATAGAAAAAGACCTGACGGAATCGGGAAAAAAATTTGATACGTCCGATGTTGATCTCGTAATACGAAACGCTATCGTTATAGGAGCGGATAGTGTTTATATAGCTGATATCGCCATAACTGACGGCAGAATATCTGCCATAGGTGGGGCTGATGATAAGGCTTGCAGGCAGATAGATGCCGCGGGGCTTGTCCTTACTGCAGGCAGAGTTCGCACCGTAAGTGGCGGGCTGGATCCATATATGCTGGAAGAACTGCTGTTTTCAGGTGTTTCTACGCTGACATTTGATTCACGTCCCAGTGATAATGATATAAAGATGATGCTGGAACACCCCTTGAACTACTGCGTATTTTTTGACGGAAAACAGCATGATACCGATGCACTTTTGCATCATGTAGGAGATGTGGCTGCTGGCAGGATAGCGGATTTGTTTCTCTGGAAGTGTGAGAGATTCAACATCGCGCCGGAAAAGATAATCAAGTATGGAAGATGTATCTATGACAGAAGTCTTACTGATCGCAAAGATGTTATCTACGCACTTTCATATGATACTTCACACAGACCCGTAAGATCGGCTTCAGTTTTCTTCACCTCACATAACGACGTAAATGGCTACTTTGGCGGACTTTATAAGACCGAACATACCATGATCGAACTTGATACAAACAAATGACAAACAAAATCGGGAATGCAGCTGCACTCCCGATTTTGTTTTTTATTTCTTTCCAGCCACCGATATACGGTTGACTGCTCTTTTCAGCTGTCTTTCCGCAAGGTCGAATTCGGTTCGGCTAGTCTCGGCTTTGAGCTGTTTTTCAGCCCTTTCTTTTGAACGCTCGGCACGGGCTACATCTATCTCGTCCGACCATTCTATCGCCGATGTCAGCACAGTGACAAAGCTGTCCTCGGATACCTTTACTATGCCGTCTGATATCGCAGCACTGCGGAAATTTCCGTCTGCTTTTATTTTCAGCTCGGAAGGCACTATGCTTGCCACATAAGGCGCATGACCTCTCATTATGCCTACGTAGCCCGAAGTGGTCTTAGCCACCAGCTGTTCGGCATCGCCCTCAAAGAATATCTTCTCGGGGGTCAGTACTCTCAATTTGAAAACTGCCATAGTTTCCGCCTTTCGTTAGTTTTCTTCTGCTGACTTCTTAGCTTTTTCCACAGCTTCATCGATAGAGCCTACGAACAGGAATGCGCTCTCGGGCAGGTCATCATGCTTGCCCTCGATTATCTCCTTGAATCCGCGTATAGTCTCTTTCAGAGGAACGTACTTGCCCTGATAGCCTGTGAACTGTTCAGCAACGAAGAAAGGCTGTGACAGGAAACGCTGTATCTTTCTTGCACGGGATACGGTCAGCTTATCCTCATCGGAAAGTTCGTCCATACCCATGATAGCGATGATATCCTGGAGTTCAACATATCTCTGGAGTATCGACTGTACCTGTCTTGCCACCTGATAGTGCTCATTGCCAACTATCTCAGGGGTGAGTATACGCGATGTTGACTCCAGCGGGTCAACTGCGGGGAAGATACCCAGTGATGCTATGTTTCTCGAGAGAACTGTAGTAGCGTCCAGATGTGCGAAAGTAGTAGCAGGTGCGGGGTCTGTAAGGTCGTCCGCAGGTACATATACAGCCTGTACAGAAGTGATAGAACCCTTATTTGTCGAAGTTATACGCTCCTGCAGAGCGCCCATCTCGGTTGCCAGGGTAGGCTGATAACCAACGGCTGAAGGCATACGTCCGAGCAGTGCCGAAACCTCAGAACCTGCCTGTGTAAATCTGAATATATTATCGATGAACAGCAGTACGTCCTGACCTTCAACGTCACGGAAATACTCTGCCATAGTCAGTCCCGAAAGACCAACTCTCATTCTTGCTCCGGGTGGTTCGTTCATCTGACCGTAAACGAGAACGGTCTTGTCGATAACGCCCGACTCTTTCATTTCCCAGTAAAGGTCGTTACCCTCACGGGTACGCTCGCCAACGCCTGTAAATACGGAGATACCGCCGTGCTGATTGGCTACGTTGTTTATAAGTTCCTGAATAAGAACCGTCTTGCCGACACCTGCACCGCCGAACAGACCTATCTTACCGCCTTTGAGGTAAGGTGCGATAAGGTCGATTACCTTGATGCCTGTTTCCAGTATCTCGTTTGCGGCAGTCTGCTCCTCATAGGAGGGCGGCTCGCGGTGTATCTCCCAGCGCTCAGCTGTTTCGGGGGCGGGCTGATTGTCAACAGGGTCGCCCAGCAGATTGAACATTCTCGAAAGTGTCTCTCTGCCTACGGGTACGGATATAGCTCTGCCTGTATCCACAGCATCAACGCCTCTTACAAGACCGTCTGTTGAGGACATAGCGATACATCTTACAACGTCGTCGCCGATATGCTGTGCGACCTCGACCACCAGCTTGGTGCCGTTATTGTCTATCTCAAGCGCATTTAGAAGGTTCGGCATATGTTCTTTGTCAAAGCGAACGTCAACGACCGCTCCGACTATCTGCACGACCTTGCCTATGTTAGTGCTTTCCATTACTGACTTCCTTTCCTATCCATTATCTGTATGATACAGGCAATGGATCATGAATTGTGAATCACGAATTATCGTTCAGGCTAGCCGAGCTTATCTCGGTTATCTCCTGTGTTATCTGTGCCTGTCTTGCGCGGTTGTACAGCAGTGACAGCTTGTCGATCATCTCGCTTGCGTTGTCGCTTGCGGATTCCATAGCCGTCCTTCTCGCAGCCTGCTCGGAAGCGAAGCTGTCAACTATCGCAGAATAAAGCATTCCGCCCATATATTCGGGTATCAGGCTGTCGAAAACCTCTTCGGGAGAGGGGTCGTATATTGTCATGGGATGCTTCTTGCCAAGGTATTCCAGGTTTTCCACAGGCAGTATCCTCAGATGCTGAGGTTCCTGTGTCATTACCGATACAAAGGTGGTGTATACCAGTTCTACCGCATCGAAATCGCCAAGCTTGAACTTCTCGATGACCTTGTTTGCTATCATCATAGCGTCTAAAAGCTCGATACCCTCTGCTATCTGGGGAAAGCCGTCTATCAGCTTGTATTCACGCTTTTCAAAGTATTCAACAGCCTTTTTTCCGATAGCCATTATCATGGCTTCACCGCCGCTTTCGGTTATCGCATCAGCCTTGGCTTTTGCCAGCTTCAGCACATTTGAGTTGAAACCGCCCGCAAGACCTCTGTCACCCGCGATGACTATAAGCAGCACCGAATTCTTGAACTTTTTCTTGGTGAACACCGAGGTGAACTCGTGGTCGCGGGAGATATCCGCCATCACCTGAAAAACGCCCTCAAAGAACGGGTGTACCGCTTCGGCTCTCTCCTTGGCTTTCCTCATCTTCGAGGACGCCACCAGCTGCATAGCCTTGGTTATCTGCATGGTGCTTTCCACGCTTTTTATACGGCGCTTAACGTCCTTCATGTTAGCCATAAGCCGTTCTCCTTACTTCTGCTGCATAAACTTCTCCGCAAATGCTTTAAGCACTTCTTTGAGTGCCTTTTCGTTCTCTGCGGTGAGTTCCTTTGTATCGCGTATAGATGCGAGTATATCAGGGTGAGATTCATCGAGAAACAGGAACAGATCCTTCTCGTACTCACGTATATCCTCAACGGGTATAGTTTTGAGGTAATTATTTACAACAGCGTAGATTATAACTACCTGCTTTTCAACATCAACAGGGGAGTTCTTGGACTGTTTGAGCACCTCAACTATACGCTCGCCCTGTGCAAGTCTGTCCTTGGTATCCTGGTCAAGGTCGGAACCGAACTGTGAGAAGCTCTGCAATTCTCTGTACTGAGAGTACAGCAGCTTCAAGGGACCCGATACCTTCTTCATCGCCTTTATCTGAGCCGAACCGCCGACACGTGATACGGATATACCCGGGTTTACGGCAGGTCTTACGCCCGAGAAGAACAGCTCTGTCTCCAGGAATATCTGACCGTCTGTGATTGATATTACGTTTGTGGGTATGTATGCCGAAACGTCGCCTGCCTGTGTTTCGATAATAGGCAGTGCGGTTATGGAACCGCCGCCGTTATCTTCATTAAGGCAGCAGGCTCTCTCCAGCAGACGAGAATGCAGATAGAATACATCGCCGGGATATGCTTCACGTCCCGTAGGTCTTTTCAGCAGCAGCGACATGGTTCTGTACGCAACAGCGTGCTTTGAAAGATCGTCGTAAACGCAAAGAACATCCTTGCCCTGTAACATGAAGTATTCAGCCATTGCAACGCCCGCATAGGGAGCTATGTACTGCAAAGGTGCCATCTCCGAAGCGGTAGCTGATACGACTATGGAATAATCCATAGCATCGTTCTTAGTCAGTGTATCAACGATATTCGCAACAGTTGATATCTTCTGACCGATAGCGACATAGATACAGATAACGTTCTTGCCCTTCTGGTTGATGATAGTATCAAGTGCGATGGTGGTCTTACCTGTCTGTCTGTCGCCTATTATAAGTTCACGCTGACCTCTGCCCACGGGTATCATGGAGTCTATAGCCTTGATACCTGTCTGGAGGGGTCTGCTTACTGATTTTCTTGTGATTATGCCGAATGCAGGGCTTTCAACGGGTCTTGTCTCGTTTGTGAGTATAGCACCCTTGCCGTCGATAGGCGCACCCAGCGCATTCACGACTCTGCCCAGCATAGCGTCGCCAACGGGTACGGATACTATCCTGCCCGTTCTTTTAACATTCGAGCCTTCTCTGATGCCTTCCTCGGTACCCAGCAGTACGCAGCCGACAAAATCCTGCTCCAGGTTCATTGCCATGCCGTATGTGCCGTTCTCGAATTCCAGCAGCTCGCCCGACATACACTTCTCCAGTCCGTTGACTCTTGAAATGCCGTCGCCCACCGTACATACAGTGCCCACATCATCGAGCACCAGCTTGGTACGGTAGTTCTTTATCTGTGATTTTATCAGACCTGTTATCTCATCAGGACGTAAATTCATAATTTTCCGTTCCCTTCTGTATGTTTAAATGAAACTTCGCCTTTAAGCGATAGTGTTCGTTATCTGAGCTTTCAGTTTATCCAGCCTTGTCTTTACGCTGGAATCCAGCTCAGTATTGCCGTAGCGCACGACTATACCGCCTATTATCGATTTATCTACCTGCTCAGTCAGCACGATGCGTCTGCCCGTGGTCTTGCTGAGCTTATCTGTAAGGCGCTTCCTGAGTTCCTCTGTCATCGGCTGTGCGGTTACGGCAGTAACTTCCAGCAGACCCAGCTTATCATTGTACATCTGCCTGAATTCGCCGTATATCTCACCGAGCCTGTCAGCTCTGTTTTTTTCAGCAGTCAGGCACAGAAAATCCAGCAGCAGAGGATCTATCTTGTCTCCGAATATAGCCTTCAGGCTGTCTGCCTTATCCCTGCCCGATATCAGCGGTGATGCCAGAAATCTCAGATAATCGGCGCATTCCTTGTCTTTCATGAGCTCCTGAAACTCGCTGTAATCGCTGAAAACTTTTTCCAGCTTATCCTGCTCGGTACAAAGCTCAAACAGCGCCGTGCTGTAAACCTTGCCTACTGTCTCAGCCATCAGTTTTCACCCACGTTATCAATGAATTCGCCGATCAGTCTTTCGTTATCGGCGCTGCTCAGGTCTTTTTCAATAACAGCCTGTGCCGCCTGGAAAGCGATATCGGTGATATCGTCCTTTATCTTGTTTACCGCGATCTTTTTCTCGCGTTCGATCTCGCTTCTTGCCTGCTCGGTGATGCCCTTAGCCTCCACCTTGGCGTCAGCGATTATCTCATCGCTCCTCTGCTGAGCCTTGCGGGTAGCCGCCTGGATTATCTTAGCGGATTCCTCCTTGGCGCCGCTTATGCGCTCTTCGTAATCCTGCTCCAGCTTCTCGGCTCTTTCCTTGGCTTCGTCCGCCTGTTTGTAAGTCTCTGCGACTTCGTTTTTCCTGTCCTCCATCACCTTGTTCACTTTGTTGAACAGGAAATGTTTCATGACCAGGAAAAGTATCAGCAGGTTGAGCCATGTAGCGATGATTGTAGTGAGATTTACCGACAGAAAATCGGTAACGTCACCTCTCGCCAGTATCATTATGCAAAACCTCCCTTATATCAGAACACTGTACATATAGCTATATTACAGCTTGCCGATAAAGGGGTTGCCGAACATCAGTATCAGCGCTACAACGAAAGCGTAGATACCGGTTGACTCTGCCATTGCGACACCGATGAACATTGTTCTTGTGCAGTCGCCCTGTGCTTCGGGCTGTCTTGCGATGGATTCGATAGTTTTACCAACAGCGTAGCCCTCACCGATACCGGGTCCGATACCTGCGATCATTGCCAGACCTGCACCCAGTGCGGAACAACCTAATACAAATGCCTTATCACCTAACATAATAAAAACCTCCAAAGTTTTGTTTACATATATTTGTTCGCAGTTTTACTGCGTATCTAACATTTTTGCCCCTGACGGGGACCGGGCTTTATTCTTCAGCAGCTGCTGCAACGTTAACCATAGTCAGCGTTGAGAATATGTAAGCCTGTATGCATCCAGAGAATAAGTCGAAATAGATACTCAGCACGGCGGGTATACCTACCTGTAATACGCTGAGTGCCCATGCACCGAATTCAAAGTGCAGATGCAGTGCTGATGAAGCCGCACCCAAAGCGGAATAGAGAAGTCCCGTTATTACCATGCCGCCCGCAACGTTACCGAAAAGACGGAATGCCATAGATGCGGGAGTTGCGATCTCGCTTATAAGGTTCAGCGGGAGTATGAAAGATACGGGCTGAGCGAATCCTTTAAGGTAGCCCAGAAAACCGTTTGTCTTTATCTTGGTGTAGGTTATCAGCACGAATGTGACTATCGCCCATGCGGCTGTAACGTTTATATCCGCTGTCATCGACCTCAGACCAACCATACTTATCAGTGCGCCCAGCACCGCAGATACCAGCAGTGCGCCTATGTAGGGGGCGTAGTACATCATCTTTTCGCCCATTGACTGCTTTACCATGCCGTTTACGAAGTTCACAAACATCTCCGCGACTATCTGACGCTTGCCTTCAGGCTTCTTTTTAAGGTCTTTTGTAAGCCACAGACAAAGCAGTGTCACCACTACTATTATCAGCCAGCCCATAACTACCGTTTCGGTAAATATCAGAGGTCCGATCTCAAATACTATCTTAGGACCATCGCCCAATCCGTTCATAATAAGCTATCCTTTCCTGCCGAAAAACTGATCGGCTGTAAGTATCATTTTCGGGAAAAGCTGAGGTATCAGTATCCCCGTGAAGTTTGCAATACCTGTATATGCGGCGGTACAGCTGAGTATCACCAGTGATGACATCCTTACGGCGTAGCACACACGCATTTTGTGCACAGCTGATTTTTTGTCCAGCTTTACTGCACTTTCACAGCTTCGTCCAAAGTATTCAAACTGAGCGCACATGAATCCGTAGCCCAGCAAGAATCCCAAAAGCTGTGAAACTTTGAATCCCCGGAACAGTGTGACGGCAAATCCGATAACTGTCAGCACCGCGCCCCATTTGTATATCATCAGGAGAAGCGGCCTTGTTACCGAAGCATTATCACCCGAAAGCTTTGGTTTTTCACGGTTTTCCATGTATTAGCCCTGCCTTTCGGTTTGAAATACACTCGCACATACAAATCAATTATATCATCTTTTCTTTTCTTTTTAAAGGGGTTTGAAGTATCTCTGGCAAGTTTTACAATTTGTTAACAAAATTCTCTTAGAGAAAGGGTATAATTTCTTAAAATTCCGGTAAGTGAAGTTGATAAACATGACCAATGGTCATTTGTTGATATTATGATATCACAATTTGCAAAATATGTCAATCAGCAAAATGACCAATAGTCATTATTTTCTCGGCAACAATGTTGATATGTACACCCAAAAAACTCAGTTTATCATTCACAATATATATCCAATAAAACAAAATGCAACAAAAAATTCATTACATCTTGACAATTTTTGCTGTATATGATAAAATTATACTATATATAATAGCGAAAAATCAGTTTTTTATGCTCGGTGCATCAAAGAAAAGGGAAAGGGGGCTTTGTCATGGAAGAGCGTGATGCCGTGGTCGTAGCGGGTTACAGACTGCCGAAATACAGTGTGCTCATGTCGGTCTATGAGAAAGAGCTTCCCGAAAACCTGAACCAGAGTCTTGAATCCATGTTAAAGCAGACCTATCCTCCATCGGATTTTGTTCTGGTATGCGACGGCAAGCTGACCAATGCGCTGGACGTAATAGTAAAATCCTTCCAGAACGAATATAAAGACATATTCCGCATAGTGCGTATCGATGAGAACGTGGGTGCAGGCAAGGCAGTCAACAAAGGTATAAAAGCCTGCCGTTATGAGTACATAGTCCGCATGGACAGCGATGATGTATCCCTGCGCGGAAGATGCTTGAAAGAGATGCTTATGTTCGCGATGGATAAAAAACTCGATATAGTGGGCAGCTATGTTGAAGAATTCGATGATCTCACTGACAAGACCCTCACGCTGAAAAAAGTTCCGCTGATGCATGATGAAATAATGAACTATTCAAGGCGCCGCAATCCTTTCAACAGGCAGACGGTGGCTTTCCGCAAAAGCAAGGCGCTTGAGATCGGAGGTTACAGTGATCTCAAGCTTTGCGAGGACTACGATTTCGCAGTAAGAATGCTGGCAGGCGGTGCTAAGGGGCAGAATATCCCCGAAGTGCTTGTGAGATACAGGGTCAGCGAAAGCACCCCTGAGATAAGGCGAAGCTGGCGGCTTACAAAGGGGTTTGTCGCTGTCAGGTGGAAGCTGTTCACCGAGGGTTACATAGGTCTGAGGGATTTCTTCCCGCCCTGTTTTTTACAGCTGATACTTTTTATACTGCCTATGCGTTTTACACGCTGGTTTTACAGAAAATTCCTGCGTGATACCAAAATAACTCCGCCTACCGCAGAAGTTCTCGGGCGGGATCAGAAGTGAATAGTGGATAATGAAGGTGTCCGATCAGCGGACGATTTTTAAAAATATCAACGCGTAATGCGTTATACCTTTATTATCCATTTTTTCATATCTTATCGTATATGCGAAAGGGGTGATACCGAACATATAACAGCATAAAGGGTATGGATAAACGGAGGGTATACAAATGAAAAAAATCAAAAGGATATTTGCGCTCACACTTGCACTTACAATGAGTGCGGGTATGATCGGGTGCGGAAACAGCACCAAGGAAGAAAATGGAAAGAATGATACGAAAAGCAAATCAGCCGATGACAGCACTGCTGAGGAAAAGCCCGCTGTAACAGAAACAACGGGTGACTTTGATCTTTCGGAATTTACCGCGGCTTCTGATGTTTCCGAAGATCTCTCCCTTGAATTTGAAGCGGAGAAGGGCACTCTGCTGAATGAAGCAATGATTATGGATAAGGCTTTTGCAGGGGAGTTTTCAGGCGACGGCTATGTTGCTTTGTATGAAAAGGACGATGAGGTGACATTTGATATAGAACTGCCTGCAAAAGGAAGCTACAACGTGATACTGCGTCTGGCTTCCGATAATGTGAATTCTGAAAATCTTATCACTTCAGATGGAAATGCGATCAAGAAGTTTACATCCGGCGATCCGAAATTTGCAGAAGTCACAGCTGAAAATGTACTTCTTGAGGGCGGCTCGCACACGCTGGGCGTTCGTGCGGAAACGGGGCATATCTATGTTGATACGCTGAAGATCGTTCCTGCTGACCCTGTTGACTTAACGCAGTATGAAGTTACTGATACGCTTTGCAATCCCAATGCCAGTGACAACGCAAAAAGGCTTTACAGTTTTCTGCGTGCGGTATACGGCAAGTATACCATATCGGGACAGTATTCGGGAGATAACATGGGCTATGAATCCCGCGAGTTTATCGAGATAAACAAGCGCACGGGCAAAACTCCCGCGATACTCGGACTTGATGTGATGAACCTTGGCATATCCACCAAGGTAGACCATAAGGCGGGCGGCGGTGATATGGTGCCAATTCAGGCAATGGACTGGTATAACAATCACAATGGCATAGTGACCCTTTGCTGGCACTGGCACGCTCCTTCGCAGTATCTTGAAGTGAACGGTCAGCCGTGGTGGAGAGGATTCTACACCGACAGCACGAATTTTGACCTGGGTAAAGCTATGAGCGGTGAGGACAAAGAGGGCTACGATGCCATAGTTGCAGAGCTTGACAACATGGCTGAACAGCTGAAACCTTTGGCAGAAGCCGATATCCCTATACTGTGGAGACCCCTCCACGAAGCTGCAGGCGACCCGAGATATCCCAACAATGCATGGTTCTGGTGGGGCGCTTCAGGCAGAGAACCTTATCTGGAACTCTACAAACTGATGTACGACAAGTTCGTGAATGAGTATCACCTGGATAATCTCATATGGGTGTGGAACGCCCAGAACCAGAGCTGGTATCCCGGAGACGAGTATGTGGATATAGTAGGCTACGACTGCTATCCTGCGGAACGGGACAGCTCTTCACAGAAGTATTACTACGATTTACTGAAAGAGTGTTCACCTACAGGCAGCAAGATCATCGCTGAGACCGAAAACGGCGCGATGTTCGATCCTGATGCCGCTTTCAACGAGGGGACGAGATGGGCATATTTCAGCACATGGAACGGCGAGTTCGCCATAAAGGACAGTCAGCTTTCCGATAGGTACACCACTTTTGAGATGTGGGATAAGATCTATGCAGGCGAGCGGGTACTTACTCTTGAAGAATTACCCGATCTGAAAAGCTGGCCTATCGACCTTGAAGCATATCTTGCCGCAAAATAAAGACTGTAAAAAAGACCGCGGAAAGTTCCGCGGTCTTTAATGTTTGGTGATATGGGATAGTTTCTTTTGGTGCAGATGTCCGCTTACAGACCCTTGCCTGTTGCGGAAACGTGTTTTATTTCTTTAGGTGTCATGAACATTCCTAATATGTAAGTGCTCATGATATCGGCATCTTCGGTGGTTATTTTCTTTCCGTCGATCCTGAGTTCCTTAACGGCAGTCTGTCCATCCGGGGCTCTGCCAAAGACCATTTTGTATTCAACGCCGTCTTTGTCGATACCTGTGAACGTCACCTTGTTGACACTGAAATCGAACCACCAGTGACATTGTTCAAAATAGCTGTCAAAAGCTTCGCCGTAGCTGCTGCTTTCTAGCTGGATGTTATCGTTCAGGTTGAAGTCATAATTAGTATGGGATACTATGAATACTTTCCCGACAGCATACAGGAACATACCGACGGTTATTATTATAATGAACTTTATAACATTTGCTAAGCCGTTGCTGAAAACGCTCCTGTAAGCCTGCTTACCGCTGCCTGTCCCCGTTGAATAGGGACTGGTTTTGGTATCCTTGCGGGGATCATAGTTATCGGGGTGATGCTCTTTGCGGGCTTTGGGCGTGCCGTAATTCTCATCAAGCTTTTCCATCTGTCTGCCCGACCTTGTGGCTGCATACGGCGTCTGAGTTGTCAGCCTTGATACAGCGAGCCCGTCACGTTCCCTATCAGTCGAGAATTGATTTTTATTACCCAGCTCAGCACCTTTATAAGCCGGGATAACTTTTCCGCAGCCCGGGCATATTTTGGCAGAACTGTCAACGTTCGCACCGCAGAATCTGCAAGTTATCTTCATTGAAACTTCCCTTTCCTTTCAAACTTTGCTTGGGTATCAGATATATCTTATTACCCCTACAACCCGCCCGAGTATCTCGACATTATCAAGTATTATCGGATCCATAGTGTCGTTCTCGGGCTGAAGTCTGAAATGGCCTTCTTCTTTGTAGAAAGTCTTGACTGTTGCGTCGCTGCCTTCTACAAGCGCCACAACTATCTGTCCGTTATCGGCAACGGAAGTCTGTTCAACTACGACCGTGTCACCGTCAAGGATAGCGGCATTTATCATGGACTCTCCGCGTACCTTCAGCGCAAACAGCGGATTTCCGTAGTGTCTTGCGGGCTGAAAGCTTATATATTCGCTGACGTATTCTATCGCAGTTATCGGAGTTCCCGCAGTTACTGTACCCACAAGAGGTATCAGCATACCGCCGCCGCCAACAAGCTTTATGGCGCGGTTCTGGTTATCGCTTTTTTCAAGGAAACCTTTAGCGGTCAGCGTTTTGATATACCTGTGTGCTGTAGAAGTTGATTTGAAGCCGAAATGGGCGCATATCTCCCTTACCGTAGGGGGATAACCCTCCTCGACTCTCTCTTTAATAAATTCAAATACCTTGCGCTCGTTATCGGTGACTTTCATACGCTCCTCCTTTACGGTCGCTGTGTCAGTCGATCTCTCTGAGTTTCTTCGCCAGTTTTTTCGCCAGTTTGTAAACATCTCCGCAGCCGAAGGTTATCAGGATATCTCCGTCTTCGGCATTCTTGATTATATAGTCGATACATTCATCGAAGTTCTTTTCCTTCTGCTCGGCGGTCTGCTTGTCAACTACCTCGTGAGGAGTATCGAACCAGACAGCATTCTTGGTTTTAGCACCAAGCATTTCGGTGTAGATGCCGTGCTCGTTCTTTTCACGGCTGCCCATGATATCTGTTATAACGGATATATCAGCTATCTCCAGCGCCCTTGCGAAATCGTCCATAAGTATCTCTGTACGGGAATAGGTGAAGGGCTGGAATACTGCCCAGACTCTCTTGAAATCAAGGCCTTTAGCCGCGCGGAGAGTAACTTCGATCTCCTTGGGATGATGTGCATAGTCATCAACTATTGTAAGACCCTTTACCTTGTCTATCAGCTGGAAGCGTCTTATGGCGCCGTGGAAACTTGCAAGTCCCTTGGCAGCAGCTTCAAAGGAAAGTCCCGAATACCTTGCGGCAGCCATAGCAGCAAGTGCATTCAGTACATTGTGGTCACCGGGGACATTTATTTCAACTTCTCCCAGAGCCTCACCCTTGAAGAATGCTGTGAACTTTGTCACCAGACCCTTTTTGCTTATTATCTCGGCAGAATAATCGTTAGCCCTGTTCCAGCCGAAGCTTATAAGCTCCTTGCCGGAGATACCCTCCAACGACTTTCTGGTGTTTGCGTCATCGCCATTGTAGATAACAGCCTTGCTTGCCATATCAGCAAATGTATGGAAGCTTTTTATGATATTCTCAATATTCTTGAAATACTCCAGATGATCTGCGTCAACGTTGAGTATTATCGCGCAGTCGGGGTGGAGCTTGAGAAAGTGATCCTGATACTCGCAGGCTTCGCAGACCATATCCTTTGACTTGCCCGCTCTGCCCGAACCGCCTATGCTGGGCAGCTTGCCGCCGATAACACAGCTGATATCTTCGCCTGCATCAACGAAGATCTGGGTCAGCATTGAAGATGTGGTAGTCTTGCCGTGAGTGCCGCATACGCAGAGTGCGTTCTCATACCAGCCGGTTATAACGCCGAGTATATCCGCCCTTTCGCATACGATGGCATCGCTTGCTTTTGCCGCGATGAGCTCCGGATTATCAGCCATTATAGCTGCGGTGTATATTATAAGCTCTGCGCCCTCGATATTCTCGGCTCTCTGTCCGAGAAATACTTTTATACCGAGCTTGCGTACAGCTTCAAGTGTTTCCGTCTCGTTATTGTCCGAGCCTGTGATCTCGTATCCTTTTGTATGGAATATCTGCGCCAGCGGATACATACCAGAACCGCCGATGCCGATAAAATGAACTCGCTTTATCTTGCTTAGTGCTTCTTCTGTCAGTACCGAACTCATATGAAGTTCCTCCCTGTATGAAAACATTTATTCTATTATATTATACTACACTTTTCAAAAAAAATATTGACATTTTAAGAATATTTATTTGCTATGTGGTAAACATATTCTCAAATAACAAATACGGACATAAAATCGGAGCATTTTTCGTATGATTTCCGCAATTAAAGTGAGGTCATAAGGCAGTATGGAGATAACAGGTATAAAAATAAGAAAGATAACTGAAAGGGGTCGGCTGAGGGGGATAGTGAGTGTGACATTTGATGATGTTCTGGCAGTGCATGATATAAAAATAGTACAGGGAGAGCACAGGATTTTCGCGGCGATGCCCAGCAGGCGTGATGAAAATGGTGAGTTCCGCGATATAGTTCACCCGATAACTGCAAGTGCCCGTGAAGATATTGAGAACAGGATCCTTCTTGCATATGAGGAGGAATGTATCCGCAGGGGAGTAAAGTATTAGTCGTTGCTAGAAAGCGTAAACTGAATGTATGGTGTGCTTTCAGAGAAACGGCAGTTTAAAGGATAGAAGTAATAATAAAGAAAACGTTTTCAAAAAATGAATAATAGGATATGTTAAGAAAAGTATAGTATATACTATTCAAATCCGCGGGCTGTGTGTTATAATGAATAATATTTCAAAATGAGAGTAAGTAAGAAGACAGACATATCAAGGGAGGAAGAATATGTTTCAGCTCAGGTGGCTTTGGGCAAACCTTAAAGGCAGCCGCGCGGTGTATATCTGTGCGCTGGTGCTTTCGGTAGTCTGTAACGCAATGTTTGTTGCTGCACAGTTTTTTCAGTCAAAGATAATCGATACATTTATATCGAACAAACAAGCCGCGGAAAATCTGCGGGATCACAGGGATCTTCTGCTGTGGCTGATAGCGGGTATGATAGGTGTTACTCTGCTGAGGACAAGTCTGACCTATACCTGCAATATGTATTACGAAAAAGCTTCACAAGCGATGATATACAGGATACGCACCCATCTTTTCCGTAAGATTGAGAATCAGGATATGGATTTCTATGACCGCTACCGCACAGGCGACCTTATGACAAGACTGACAGGCGACCTGGATATGGTAAGGCATATGGTATCCTGGGTAATAAGCAACACCGTAGCGAATCTTGCACTGTTTGCGGCTTCGATGATATATTTCTTTACTATCGACTATCGCACGGCACTCTGCATTATGACTATGACACCTGTTATATTCTTTGTGACAAGGCTGTTTTCACGCCATGCAGGACCTGCATATCGCAAGGTGAGAGAGACTTCCTCTGCGCTGAACACTGCGGCACAGGAAAATATCTCGGGTAACCGCGTGGTAAAGGCTTTTGCAAAAGAGGACTACGAGATAGAAAAATTCCGCAAAAAGGATGAGGAATACCGCGGAGCGAACATCAAGGCGGCAATGGTATGGCTGAAATATCATCCGATAATAGACATCGCGGCGGGTGCGCTTTCTGTTATACTGCTGATATGCGGCGGATATTTCATGATAAAACAGCACCTTACTATGGGTCAGTATGTGGCTATTTCGGGACTTCTCTGGGCTGTGGGCAACCCCATGAGGAATATGGGCACCTATGTCAACGATTTTCACCGCTTTATGGCATCTGCGGGCAAAGTAATTGAGATATACTATGAAGCACCCCGCATAGTGGACAGGGAAGATGCCGCTGAAAACAAGGAAAAGCTTCGCGGCGATATCGAGTTCAAAAACGTTACTTTCTCCATCGGCGAAAAGAAGATACTGGATAATGTCAGCTTCAAAATAAACGCAGGTGAGACCGTTGTTATAATGGGCGAAACGGGCAGCGGCAAGACCACCCTTGTTAACCTTATACCCAGATTTTTTGACTGTGACAGGGGAGAAGTGCTCGTGGACGGCAGAAATGTACGTATGCACAAGCTGCATACCCTGAGAAGCAGTATTGGTATCGCAACGCAGGATGTACTGCTTTACTCCGATACCATAGATTCAAACATTGCCTACGGCGACAGCGATATGGAAGAAGAATACGTAAAGCGCTGTGCCGAACTTTCTGCGGCGAGCGACTTCATCGAGAAGCTGCCCGATAAGTATGAGACTATCGTGGGCGAGCGCGGTGTTGGTCTTTCGGGCGGACAGAAACAGCGTATTTCTCTTGCAAGGGCGATAGCTGTAAGACCCGCAGTGCTTATACTCGATGATACTACCTCTGCGGTGGATATGGAAACAGAACATTATATCCAGCAAAGCCTCAGCGGTGGACTGGATTTTGAATGTACCAAGATAATCATAGCCCAGAGGATATCCTCCTCAAAGAACGCGGATAAGATAATAATTCTTGAAAATGGAAAGATATCCGATATGGGAACTCATGATGAACTCATAAAGCACGAGGGCTATTACAGGCAGATATACGAACTCCAGAGCGGCATAAACTGCGCAGTAGAAAGCGGGGTGACGGTATAATGGCAAGAAACAAATACGATGTGGACGAACAGCTTGAAAAGCCATTTGACTTCGCCCATTTAAAAAGGTCATACGTTTACATAAAAAAGTATAAGGGCAAAATGATACTTTCACTGCTGATAAGCATGGCGGCAGCAGTATTCGGACTTGTGGGACCGCTGATAACCAGACGTGCGCTTGATGTCACTATACCCGAAAAAAATGTGAAAGAACTCATTCTTCTTGGACTTGCCCTGCTGGGATTCAGCGTACTGGGCACAGTGCTTGGCAATATCCGCGGACGTATAATGACTGTTGTGGGTCAGAATATAATCTTTGATATACGTGAGGACTTGTTCGCCCATTTGCAGAAACTGCCTTTCACCTACTACGATGACCGTCCCCACGGTAAGATACTGATACGTGTTATAAACTACGTGAACTCCGTATCGGATATGCTGTCGAACGGTATAATCAACTTCGTCATGGAGATACTGAATATGCTGTTCATACTGGTGTTCATGCTGATAGTCAGCCCTAAGCTGACTCTGGTTGCAATGTCGGGTCTGCCTTTGTTCATACTTGTCATGTTTGCCATCAAAAAACAGCAGCGCATCGCATGGCAGGACGTTTCAAACAAGTCTTCAAATATGAACGCATACTTGCAGGAAAATATCGTCGGCGCAAGGATAACTCAGGTATTCACCCGTGAAGAAGAAAATGCAGGGATATACGATAACCTGAACGAAAAGTACCGCAAGTCATGGATGAGGGCGGTAAAATACTCGAACCTTGTTTGGCCTGCTACTGATAATATATCTACGCTGATCAGGGCATCGCTTTTCATTGTCGGACTTCTGGTTCTTCCCCGCGAAACAGTATCTCTAGGCGTGCTTGCTGCTATGACAGGCTACGCAGGAAGATTCTGGCAGCCGATAATGAACATCTCAAATATCATGAACAACTTCATAAACAACGTTGCTTATCTGGAACGTATATTTGAAACACTTGACGAACCTGTTACCATAACCGATAAAGAGGATGCTTCCGAACTTGGCGAGATAACAGGTCAGGTCAGCTTTGAGGACGTTACTTTCGGCTACGAGAAGGATATCAACGTACTTGAGCATCTTTCTTTTGATGTAAAGGCAGGGGAGAGCGTAGCACTGGTCGGACCTACGGGTGCTGGCAAATCTACGATAGTATCCCTGATATCCCGTTTCTACGATATCGAACATGGCAGGATAACCGTTGATGGTGTACCGATATCCGATGTTACTTTGAAGTCACTGCGCTCACAGATGGGCATAATGCTCCAGGATAGTTTCATATTCAGCGGCACGATAATGGATAACATACGTTACAGCAAGCAGGATGCCACCGATGAAGAAGTCCGTGCGGCGGCAAGAACTGTTTGTGCAGACGAATTTATCAGCCGAATGGATATGGGCTACGAAACAGAAGTCAACGAGCGGGGCAGCAAGCTTTCAGGCGGCGAGAAACAGCTGATAAGCTTTGCAAGAACTCTACTGAGTGACCCAAAGATACTGGTGCTCGATGAAGCGACATCTTCCATAGATGCCAAGACCGAAGCACTTCTGCAAAAGGGTATCGAGCAGCTGCTTAAAGGCAGGACATCCTTTATAATCGCACACCGACTTTCGACTATACGTAACTGTGACCGTATAATGTACATCGACGAAAAGGGTATCCTGGAAAGCGGTACCCACGATGAACTTATGGAAAAGCGCGGTGCTTACTACGATCTCTATACTTCACAGTCCGCATAATATAAAACACCTCCGTGCCGTCATTGGTACGGAGGTGTTTTTGCTTATGCAGATCAGGTAAGCAATGGCTTGCCGATCTTGCCATCGTCGTTAACGTTGTAGATTTCGGTTTCCGTGCTTACATAACTTCAGCGATCTTACATTCTGCTGAACGAAAATAATAAAAAAAGTACTTCTGCCGGAGTACCGACAGAAGTACCTTGAATACTATTTTACTGCATTAACTGCTTTTTATCAGCGAATGAGCTTTTTGCCCTTAACGTGTGCAGCTATCTTTGTGATGTCATTAACGTTGATCTTGCCGTCTCCATTGACATCAGCACGTTTTTTAGCAGATTCATCGAGTATCTTCTTGCCCTTTACGTGAGCAGCGACCTTTGTGATGTCATTAACGTTGATCTTGCCGTCGCCGTTAACGTCGCCGAGCATGAAGTCGTCAACATCACCTTCTTCTGCTATTGTCAGTGTGATGCTGTCAATGGCAGTACCGTTAGCATTCTTGACAGTGATAGTGGTACTGCCCATGCTCTTGAATGTTACCTTGCCTGTGTCGTCGATGGTAGCGACTTCAACGTCACTTGAAGACCAGGTAAGGGTATCGGAAGCTTCTGCGCCGCTTGCAGTAGTCTGCTTGCAGCCGAAGGTGTAGTTTTTGCTCTTAGCAGCAAGAGTGATCTTATCGCTGATGACCTTTCCGCCCGATGTAAGGATCTCCAGCTTAGTAGCAACGCGGTCATTATCTATGAATATTACATTGTTCTTGTTTTTCTCTGCATATTCCTGTGCTGTAGAATTGCTTGTACCGTACAGTGTGATCTTGCCCTTGTTTTTTGTAAATGCTGTTTTACCGATTTTAACTGTACCGTTCTGACCGAAATCAACGCTGTTAAGGCTGTGGCATTTTTTGCACACATTATCTTCGATCGTCTCCAGACCTTCGTTGAGTACAACATTCTCCAGAAAGCTGTTTACTAAGGCATACTCTCCTATGGTCTTAACAGTATCGGGAACGATGTA
The DNA here is from genome assembly GCF_000526775.1 of Ruminococcus albus AD2013. Taxonomy (NCBI): domain Bacteria; kingdom Bacillati; phylum Bacillota; class Clostridia; order Eubacteriales; family Oscillospiraceae; genus Hominimerdicola; species Hominimerdicola alba. The sequence goes on along the minus strand of NZ_JAGS01000001.1, from coordinate 2,482,146 downwards.
TGTAGGATCTTTTATATAAATAGGACGTACATACAGGGTAGTCATATCCTTGTTGTAAAGAATGCCGTCAACACTTCTGTAGTCGGGATTGTTCTCATCAACATTGATATACTCCAGAGGGGTATATCCTTTTTCCTCGACCTGATCAACTGTAAATTTACTGAGGTCTATATTGAACATAGACAGATGCAGATAGGTTGTGTTTTCAGGCAGATTGATCCTCTGCATACAGAAGTTGTCTTCAAAAGCCTTGTTTCCGATGGCAGTGAGACTAGCTGGTATAGTATACTCGCCCTCGTTGTCATTTTTTGTTCCGAGGGTATGCAGGTAGTTGCAGTAATAGAATGCGTTGTCATCGATCTTAACAAGAGTGTTGCCATCGGGCAGAATAACAGTCTTGAGGTAGGTGTCCTTGCTGAAGCAGCTTTCCGGTATCTCGATCACGTTTGAATTGGAGAAGTCAACAGTATCAAGTGCTACGTTATCGGAGAAAGCAGCTTTACTCAGAAGCAGTGTATCTCCGTTAGCGGGAGTGCCGAAAATGATCTTGGTGAGAGCTGTCTTTGTGAATGCGTTTGCTTCTATCTTGGTAAGGCTGTCGGGGAATGTTGTATCAGTTTGGTTGCTGCTGTTCGCAGAAGTGAATACAGCCAGCTTTTCAGCGCCGTTGAATGCACTGCTGCCGATAGTAGCAAGAGAAGAGCCGTTTTCCCACAGTACCTTTTTCATTTCTTTGCATCCGGAGAAAGCATCACTCTTGATAGAGCTTACGTTCTTGGGGATAAAAGCATCTTCAAGGCTGGTGCAGTTCTTGAAGGTAGAAGCATTGATGGTATCTATGTGGGAGAATGCGATCTTACCTTCCTTGGTGTGAGGCATATGCTTAAGAGCTTTGCAGTCAGCAAATGCCGAATCACGTACCTGCTCGATGGTATCGTTCATAGTTATATCTTCCAGAGAGGAACACTTCTGGAAAGCGGATATACCGATGGTGGATATATTGCCGAGGAATTCGATTCTCTTAAGAGAAGTACACTCGGAAAATGCGTTCTTGAATATATCGTGTACGCCTGCAGGCATGAGGATGGTATTGTTTGCATTTCCGACCTCGTTTGAACCCAGCAGACCTGTACATTTGTTAAATGCGTATTCACCTACAACTGCGAACTGAGAATTCTCAGCAAAGTTTATGTACTTGAAAGAGGGGCAGTTCTCGAAGCCGTGAGCCTGAACACCGCCGAGAGATGCAGGGAACTGTATCGTGTAAGGAAGCTTTGTTGCATTGCTTGGTGTGAATGTTTCAAGTGATGTGCAGTTCTGGAAAACATATCCTTTTTCAATACCGAGTATACCGAGATTCTTTGATACTACTACATCCTTGAGCGCTGAACAGTTACGGAATGTGTACTCTTTGATGGTGGTTACTGCATCGGGGATAATTATATCCGTCAGAGAACGGCAGCCATCAAATGCAGATGCGCCCAGAGAGGTAGCGGGTGTTATGTCTGCCTGAGTCAGACCGGAGCAATTTCTGAAAGTGCTATCAGAGATAACCTTCCATGTTGAGGGAAGAACTACCTTGTTCTTGGTCTGGTTGGCATCGGATCTTGGATACAGAGACAGTACCCAGCAGCCTCCGAAAGCGTGTTCTCCAACGTTTGTCAGCTTATCTGATACGACCACCTTCTCAAGTTTTGTGCAGTTTATGAAAGCACCATCTCCGATATCGGTGTTAGCATCGGGCAGTTCGATACTTACGAGCGAACTGCATCCATTGAATGCGGCATCTCCTATATTAACGCAGGAAGAACCTTCGGCGCCGCCTTCAAAGTTGAATCTTGTGAGTGCGGTACAGCCGCTGAATGTTTCATCGGGTATCAGAGTGAAGTTGCTTGACCATGTGAAGTTCTGCAAAGAGGTGCAGCCACTGAACAGCTTGTTTCCGCAGATGATAACATCAGAGCCGTTTGGCAGTCTGTTGAAATTGAAGTCTCTGACGTTTACTGCAGTCAGGCTGGTGCATTTTGCAAAAGCAGATACACCGATATAGGAAAGTGTGTCATTGCCTTCAAACATTACAGACTGAAGATTCTTACAGCCGTTGAATGCGCTGTCGTTTATGCTCAGCAAATATTCAGGGAAATCCAGTGTTTTAAGAGCGATGTTGTTTGAAAATGCACTCTTGCCGATCGAATTGAGATCCTCGCTGAAAGTGATGCTCTGGATCTCGGAAGCGCTTGCAAAAGCACTGTCTCCTATCGTTACGATATTCGAGAGATTGAGATTAGTGCCTGAGGTACCCTGGAGATGTCCGCAGTTGTTGAACGCACTTTTGCCGATGCTATTGATATGGTCACCAAAAGAAACTGTCTGGAGAGGTGTGCATCCGCTTGCGAAGCTTGCACCTACGCAAGTAATAAAATCATCTGTGAAATTGATGTGTGAAAGGTTAGGATAATTCTTAGGAATGAGTTTCGTAACTGAAGGTGCATTCAGGGTGATCTGCTTTCCTGAGATAGAACCACCTGCGAAGTCTATGACTTCGTTTCTCAGAGCGCTCATATCAATATTCAGAGTAGAAACGCTGGAATCTACGCCAAGATATTCAAAAAGGTTTTTAGGTGTGATCTCGATGTCACCTGTCTTGGCTATTGATAAAACAATATTTCCGAGATCGCGCTTACTTTCAGCTGCAGAAGCGGTGATAGGGGTTATCGCAGAAAAACCGAAATTTGTGTTAGCAGGTATGCATGAAGCTACCATAAGCATTGCTGCAACGCCTGCTATGATCTTCTTTCTCATTTGTTTCTTCCTCCTTCAGGAATGTTCTTATTTTACTTTTTTTGCCCGATAAATCGGGTATAAATGTACAAAATAATTATAACACATTTTTTATATTTATGCAATAGGCTGTATCAAAATTTTTCACTTTCGGTATTTTACACTGTTCGTGTGATATACAGATACCTCTATGCATATAATATACCAAAAAGGAGGCGTGAGTATGACAGAAATACAGGGCAGGCACAATGCCATACTTGAAGACCGCAGCAAACTTATGCTGACGGGGGTCAACGATGTCGAGCGATTTGACGAGAATACGGTGGTATTGTACACTCAGCTTGGGGAGCTTACTGTAAAGGGCGAAAAGCTCCATATCAGTGAACTGAGTGTTGAAAACGGAGAACTCAATATCGACGGTGAGATATCCGCATTGGTTTACGGTCAGCGTGATGCCGTCAGCAGGCTGGGATTTTTCGGCAAACTGCTGCGATGACGTTTTTTGAAGCAGCTGCACAGCTGGGCGGGCTGCCGTCGGGGGTTATACTCGGGTTGATATGGGGCGTGCTGTCGCTGCCGAAGATACGCTGCCCGCGGTGGTTCAGCTTTGTTGGGGATATGTTCGCGGTACTGATGTTCTCGTTCTGCCTTTTCATGCTGGGGGTTGGAATTGAGGGACATCTGCGCTATCCGACGGTTTTGGGTACGGCAGTGGGATTTTGTTCGGTCAGGGGTATGTATGCGGTTCTTCGCAGGAACAAGACATGATATCCTGGTTCAAAAGGTTTCCGGCAAAGCTTATTTCATCATATTCAGATCAGATGTATCGAGCCTGCCAGTTGTAGATGTTTGTATTCGGAACGGTCATTAGCCATTTATCAAAACTTTTTATTGAGTTCTCGGATAAAAATAGTAAAAAACTCTCACAGCCAAAACTGTGAGAGCATCATTATCATATCTTGTCGCCCTGGTATGCGTCCCTGCGAGCCATTTCCATATCTATACCATTTAAAACGCGGCGTTTGTCACGGCTCCACATGGGGGCTATCAGCTCATTTCGGTCACCGTCACCTGTGAGCCTTTCAATTACTATCCGCGGCGGGAGAAGTTCAAGCTGGTCGCAGATGATGCCGATATACTCGTCTCTTTCAAGGGTACGGAACTCTCCGCGGGCGTACATATCAGCCAGCGCTGTGTCTTTCAGCACATGGAGCAGATGAAGCTTTACCGCGTGTATATCCAGCTGTCCGACTGTTCGTGCCGATTCTCTCATCATTTCGGCTGTTTCACCCGGAAGACCATCTATCAGGTGTATGCACACGTTCACATCTTCTGCCCGGAGCATTTCGTATGCACGAAGCAGGTCGGCATAGGTGTGACAGCGGTTCATTGCGAGGGCTGTGCTGTCGTATATCGTCTGTAAGCCTAGTTCTACCGTGAGATATGTGCCCTTTGCCAGTTCACCAAGCATCTTTGCTTTTTTTGTGTCGATACAGTCTGCGCGGGTGGCGATGCTAAGACCGACTGCGTTTTCGAGTTCAAGGGCGGCATCGAACATTTCACGAAGCATACCAACATCTGCATAGGTGTTGCTCCCTGCCTGAAAATAGGGGATACAAAGTGCGTCAGCCCATTTTTTCTCCATAACGTCACGGACTTGGGCGTACTGCTCTTCAACGGTCTTGCGAGGGTCGCCTGCGAAATTTCCGCTCATCTTAGCCGAGCAGAAAGCGCATCCGCCAATGCCTTTCGTGCCGTCGCGGTTGGGACAGCCGAGGTCTATATTCAGCGGGACTTTGTACACCTTTTTGCCAAAGCGTTTTTTCAGATAATAGCTGTAGCTGTGATAACGCTTGTTGTCGTCGGAATATTCAAAACCGTTCATCATTCTTTCGGTTCATCGGGCGGGATCTCGGTATCGGAGGGAGAGGTATCGGGCTTGGAATCTGGCTCGTCGGTAACAGGCGGCTCGGTATCGGAAGGTTCAGTGCTGTCCCCGGTATCCTGAGACGATTCGGTGTTATGTGAGATAATGGTCGTTGTGGTAGTTACAAAGGGTGCTTCGTTGTTTGTAGTGGTCATTTCTTCGCCCATATCAGACGTTGTATAGGTCTTGTAGGTCGAGGCAGGTCTTGATACCGCCGTTGTTCCGCCGCCGGGGGCAGTTTCGTCGTTATCGGCTTCGGTGACGGTGTTGCCGTCCTTGTCGGTAATGACTGCCTTCGTTGTCACGGCATTCTCATCGCGCTCGTCGTTGTCAAAAGGATTGAATACCTCGTCTTCCTGCTGACGGTCGCTGCGGATATTGTAGTTGCCGCTTCCGATTTCGCTGATGGTGTTGCCTATGCCGTACAGAAAAGATATATGCTCTTCTGCCGCACGAATTTGTTCGGGTATAGGCAGTTCACGGAGATAGCTCTTTTCTATGCCCTTTTCAAATTCACCGCTGAGAAAGCTTTCTTTTGTGAGGGAGAGTTCTTCGTCGTTGCGTATTTTTCCTCCGCTGACAGCGAGAAACGATACTGCTATGAATATCATCAGTACCGAAAGCACCAGCAGGTTCAGATTATCGTAATGCCCAACACCTGTTTCAAGTGCCAGAAACCGCACTGCGCGGTCGTTTTCTTCGCACTCGTCGGGAAGGTCTATCTTTGCGGCTTCCGATCTCAGTTTACTGAATTGGTCTTCCATCTTGTCCTCCGTTCTTATACCGACGCGTTAGCCGCCAGAGTTATAACGCTTATCACCAGCACAGCTGCAGTTGCTATGGTCTTGCATATACGCACTGCGCCGTAGGATCTCCTGCTCTTAGCCGAGATCTTGTCCGTACAGCCTGTTATCAATCTGCGTACAGGGGTACATACCACGCAGAATGCTATGAGTATCAGCACGCAGTTATTGAGGACTGCGTCCCTGACAGCTACACTGAGGGTGTACTTTACGCCTGAGCCCATAAGACCCATCACCCATTTGTGGTAGCCGAAAAATCCTTTGAATTCAAGTGCTCCGAATATCAGCAGACTTGCCAGCACCAGATATACATACTTGAAAAATACAGGCAGTTTTGCCAGTATTTTTTTCAGGAAAAGCTGTTCCAGTGCCACCAGCAGACCGGCAGCAAGACCGACTGCAAGACTTATGGGCTTCACAGCGTACCACAGTCCCATGATACCTCCGCATATCACTGCACAGACAGCTGTACGCACTTTCGACTTGCTGTTCGGTATACCCAGAAGGTCGCTGAAAAAAGCTATAACAGTGGAGTTGTAGCTTTTTACAAGACCTGTGAAAAGCTCATCGGGCTCGATATCACGGTAGTTTATCGGAAGCACGAACCCGCCCATCAGGCTGAATCCGCGGCTCATATCGCAAAGACCCGTAAATACAAAATAATACTGTGCAAAGAACGCCAGCATACCAAGCCAGCAGCCGAGGGTCGTTATCTCACTGCTGTTGAGACCCGCAGTTCGTATCTGGCGGAATACCTCAGCCAGCAGAACTATCTTGCCCAGACCCCATACCATTTTGTTCAGACCTGCGTTCATTTTTTCGGTCGTGACTTCACGTTTCCTTATCTGACCTTCCATGTCACCGTAATGCACCACAGGACCTGCGCACATCATATGAAAGGCTACCATATAGGTCATTATGCAGAATACATTTTTTTCGGCGCGTATCTTGCCGCGGAAGACATCCGAAACGTAGGAAAATCCTCTCAGTGAATAGTATCCCATGCCGATTGGCAGCATGATGTCTTCAAAAGCAAGGGCTGTATCGGCAAACAGATAATTGTGTCCGAATATAAGCATCAGTGCCGTATTCATAACTCCGTCAGCCGCAGTAAGGAGCAGTGCTCCTGTGCGGTTCTTTTCGCGTATGCTTCCGACACAAAGTCCCAGTGCCCAGTCAATGACCAGTGACAGGAATATAAGGCATATTACGAAAGGTTTGCCCCAGCTGAAAAACAGCAGTGAAGTGATTATCAGTATCAGGTTTTTATATTCCGAACTCCTGTCCAGCATGGAAAGTATCGCCGAAGCGGGAAAAATTGCGAACAGGAAGATAAGGTCTGTGTAAGTCAAGATGAATTCTCCTTATATAGCAAGTTCAGCTTTGCTGAACCTATGATTTTTTATGTTAATCTGTACTGAAGTAACTTTAAGTACAAAGTTAGCCACTTGCAGAATTGACCGATATTTCGCGGTTTTTTGACGATTTAATTAACATGATCGAAGCTCTGTTATAATATTTTAGCACACTTCACAAAATTAAGCAAGCGAATTTATAAAGAAAATCTAAATTTTTCTTTTTTAAACCAAAACATATTGCAAATTATAATAATTGTGTTATAATAATAGCGTATAGAAGAATGATAGTGCGCCTATCAATAGGCGGCGCGGAGATATTCGGCTAAAGGACTTCAGCCCTTTACAGTGTGGCGTGCACTGGCTTTCCGCAGTTCGTTTATTTACAGCTTTCATGGCAATCATGCTGTAAAGGCGCATGGATATGGAAGGGAGTGACAGCAATGTCATCTATATTAATTACTGGTGCAAGCGGCATGATCGGTCAGTATCTGACCTCCAGCCTGCTGCATAAAAAACACCGTGTATTCGCGGTAGACTCAAAAACTAATGACTTCATCGGCAAGGACAGCAATTACAGCTTTACTCAGTGTGATATCAATGATAAAAGAGCTATCTGCAATATTATGGAATCAAATCATATCGATGTGGTAGTGCATCTTGCAAATTCCGTGGATAATGATATAGATTCCCTGGTGACAGATGCCGAGATAAAAAAGAGCAAGATCACCGATAAATATATTTATTCTGCGGCGGACAAGTGCGGCGTAGGATGCTTCATCCTCCTCAGCACCACAGAAGTTTACGGCTTGCAGAAGGGCAGAGAGCCTATCAGAGAGACAATTGCTGAAAAAGCCATAACCAATTATTCCGTGATGAAGCTGAACAGCGAGAAACTGATGGAAAAGGCTCTCAAAAAAAGCGATACTATCACGGTGGTAGCCAGGGCAGCGCCCATATATGATGCCGAGCATACCGATAATCTTCATTCCCATGTCTTTGACCACAAGGAGAATGTGGGTTACGTTTTTGGTGAAGGCGACTACGGTTTTACTTTTTGCTGTGTTTTCAATCTTATTGATTTTATAAACGGTATAATATCCGTTCCTCAAGGAAAATACGGCGGCATATATAATGTATGCGATTCAAGACAGCTTAATGCTAACGAGATAATCCAGTATGAAAAGGATCGTCACCGCATAGGTGCAGTTATCCGCCGTTCTCCCGGCAGTGAGAAAGCAATGTTTTTCAACAAAGGCAAGATGAGAACAGACTATCGCTACTTTGACCCCACCATTACCTACAACAACTGGCTGTTCGATAACACCCGTGCGAAGCGTATCGCGCCCATGAGGTGGAGCCTGAGCAATACCAAATAATAATGTATCCAAAGCGCTCTCGTTTTTCGGGAGTGCTTTTTTGTTAATGACCATACCCGATAATTATATTATACTTTTTTGATAAACAGGCGAAAACGGACGGAAATCTGTATGACATAGTTTGTTTAAGCATAGTGTCGAATGATAAAAAATGCGGTGTGGATTTATGCATATCTACAAAGATGCCAAGTGAACTGTGCAAACTCTTGACAAGTACACTTGGCAGTGATATAATACAGTCATACCAAGTAAACTTGGCAGAATACCAATAAAACTGTGCATATCAAGATAGGAAGATGACTATGGATAAAGAAAGAGTATTGGCAATGAGCCGTAAAGAAAATGAATATAAAGACCCATACACAATGGAGATAGAGAACAAGGCTAACTTGTTAGCTGGAGATGCAATGCTTACAATCGTATCTATCATCTTTATTGTTTCGTTATTAGTGAACGGAGAACCGGATTATCTGATGTGGTCAATAGTGTTTGTGTCAAATGCGTTCAAATTAGTTTATTCGGGAATAAAACTGAAGGACAAAAAACAACTCCGTTTGGGCATCGGGTATACTTGTCTTTTTCTAATGAGCTTTATTTACGGTATTATAAAACTGATAAGAAGAGGCTGAACCTATGAATGAAACACTGATCCTCAAAAACCGCCTGAAAGAAGCTCGCGCAGAAAAGAGGATATCTCAGGGGGCACTTGCGAAAATGGTGGGCGTATCGAGAAATACCATAAGCTCCATTGAGACAGGGCAGTTTTCCCCTACTGCGAAACTTGCACTTATAATATGTATAGCCCTGGATAAAAAATTCGAGGAGCTGTTTTACTTTGATTGACGAAAAATCCCTTTCCGTAAGGGCGGCGCTGATATAGAAGTTTTAAGCCATGGTATTTCTGATGCAAAGTCAGAAGTACTATGGCGTTTATATTGACAGTGCATAGATGACGTGCTATAATGGTAACTAACATAAATCGTAATTAACTTTTCCGAAACAGAAAGGTTGGATAAATGTGAATATTATTGCTATGACTTGTATGTGCGTAGATGTTTTTGATGATACTGGAGAAATCCGTCCCGGTGGTGAAGCATTGAACTTTGCTGCAATTGCATCAAAATACAATCATATTTCAGTTGATCTTCTTGGTGCAATTGGTGACGATGATTATGGTAAGGCAATATTGAAATCTATTGAAAATAAACCTATCAACAAAGAGTTTATCCACATTATTCCAGGCTCTGCTACTGCAAACCATCGGATTTATCTTACTGAGAAAGGTGATAGATATTTCAAGGATGATTCATGGAACGGTGGTATTCATGACACATATCTTCTTAGCGATTCTGACAAGAAAAGAATTGCAAGTGCTGATGTTATCTTTATAACCTTTGATTCTCCTAATTTTGATGATGTATTAGAACTTAGAAAGAGTTGTCGTTTTCAGCTTGCCGTTGACTTCAACGTGCTAAGAGATTTTAAGAAAATAGAAACTATTGTACCGTACATTGACTTCTTTTTTATCAGTGGTGAGAAGAGTATTCTTTTACAATTTCAAAAATGGTCTGAACAGTATGACAACATATTTAACATTACACTTGCAGAAAATGGCAGCGTTACTTATTATATGGGAAAAGAATATAGAGTGGATGCTGTGCCTGTCAATAATGTAATTGATACAACTGGGTGCGGTGACAGTTATCATGCTGGCTTTCTTTGTTCATATTTGAGAGATTGTGAGATTATAAATGCAATGAATGAAGGTTCAAGAGTCGCTTCTGAAACATTAAGTCATATTGGCGGCTTTTAACGGGTATATGTTAATCTTGCAACATCAAATTATGATTTATCTTAGCAGTTGTATAAAATACAATGCCCCGAAGCACTTTGAAGTGCTTCGGGGCAAAACTTCTATATGGGTATCTGTTTTACTGCGGACGGGGATTTTTTTGACGTATTATGATATTTAAGATGTATACACAGTGAATAGGTAAAAAGCACTATTCATATCCCATTTATTTTTCATTCTTAAAAAGTGCGCCAAAAGGCTGTTTTTGTAGAATGTGCATAGAAGTTGAGTGGAAACATTGTGAAAAATTTTATTGATGAAAATGCTCGGAAACTATGGTAATTTTGGCGGAAATCTGTTATAATATATTTACGACCGTGAATTGACAGTATCGTGCTGTGCAAAAAAACGGAATTTCAAAATATTTGGAGGTAGATAACCTATGGCAACTAAGTATTGCTATCTCTTCTCTGAGGGTAATGCCAACATGAGAGAACTGCTCGGCGGTAAGGGCGCTAACCTGGCTGAGATGACCAACATCGGTCTTCCCGTTCCCCAGGGCTTCACTATCACTACCGAGGCTTGCACACAGTATTATGAGGACGGCGGTATCTCTGAGGAGATCCAGAAGGAGATCAACGAGTATATCGTAAAGATGGAAGGCATCACCGGCAAGAAGTTCGGTGACAAGGAGAATCCTCTTCTCGTTTCCGTTCGTTCAGGTGCAAGAGCTTCCATGCCCGGTATGATGGATACTATCCTGAACCTGGGTCTGAATGAAACTGTTGTTAACACTATCGCTGAGAAGTCCAACAACCCCAGATGGGCTTGGGACTGCTACAGAAGATTTATCCAGATGTACTCCGACGTTGTTATGGAGGTCGGCAAGAAGTACTTTGAAGAGCTCATCGACAAGATGAAGGAAGAAAAGGGTGTTACTCAGGACGTTGAGCTGACTGCTGACGATCTGAAGACACTGGCTGGTCAGTTCAAGGCTGAGTACAAGGCTAAGATCGGCGTTGACTTCCCTGACGATCCTAAGGAGCAGCTGATGGGCGCTATCAAGGCTGTATTCCGTTCTTGGGATAACCCCAGAGCTAACGTTTACAGACGTGACAACGATATTCCTTTCTCTTGGGGTACTGCTGTTAACGTACAGTCTATGGCATTCGGTAACATGGGTGACGACTGCGGTACAGGCGTTGCATTCACCAGAGATCCCGCTACAGGCGAGAAGAAGCTGATGGGTGAGTTCCTGACTAATGCTCAGGGCGAGGACGTTGTTGCAGGTGTTCGTACTCCTATGCCTATCCAGCAGATGGCTGAAACATTCCCTGAGGCTTTCGAGCAGTTCAAGCAGGTTTGCCAGACTCTCGAGAACCACTATCACGATATGCAGGACATGGAGTTCACTGTTGAGAACAAGAAGCTCTATATGCTGCAGACCAGAAATGGTAAGAGAACTGCTCAGGCTGCTCTGAAGATCGCTTGCGATCTCGTTGACGAGGGCATGAAGACCGAGCAGGAAGCTGTTGCTATGATCGACCCCAGAAACCTGGATACTCTGCTTCATCCTCAGTTCGATGCTAAGGCACTGAAGGCAGCTACTCCTGTTGGTAAGGGTCTCGGCGCTTCTCCCGGAGCTGCTTGCGGTAAGATCGTATTCACAGCTGATGACGCTGTTGAGTGGGCTGAGAAGGGTGAGAAGGTCGTTCTGGTTAGACTTGAGACTTCTCCTGAAGACATCACCGGTATGAAGGCTGCTCAGGGTATCCTGACTGTTCGTGGTGGTATGACTTCTCACGCTGCCGTTGTTGCTAGAGGTATGGGCGAGTGCTGCGTATCCGGTTGCGGCGATATCAAGATGGACGAGGCTAACAAGAAGTTCGACCTCGGCGGAAAGACCTTCAAGGAGGGTGACTACATCTCCATCGATGGTACAACAGGTAACATCTATGATGGTATCATTCCTACCGTTGACGCTCAGATCGCAGGCGAGTTCGGCAGAATCATGGCTTGGGCTGACAAGTACAGAACTCTGAAGGTTAGAACTAACGCTGATACTCCTGCTGACGCTAAGAAGGCTAGAGAGCTGGGCGCTGAGGGTATCGGTCTGTGCCGTACCGAGCACATGTTCTTCGAGGCTGACAGAATCGCAGCATTCAGAGAGATGATCTGCGCTGATACCGTTGAAGAGAGAGAAGCTGCTCTGGCTAAGATCGAGCCTATGCAGCAGGCTGACTTCGAGGCTCTGTATGAGGCTCTGGAAGGCAACCCTGTTACTATCAGATTCCTGGATCCTCCTCTCCACGAGTTCGTTCCTACTGAGGAAGAGGATATCAAGGCACTGGCAAACGCTCAGGGCAAGTCCGTTGAGGATATCAAGGCTCTGATCGCTGGTCTCCACGAGTTCAACCCCATGATGGGTCACCGTGGCTGCCGTCTGGCTGTAACATATCCCGAGATCGCTAAGATGCAGACAGCTGCTGTTATCAAGGCTGCTATCAACGTTCAGAAGAAGCACGCTGACTGGAACGTTAAGCCTGAGATAATGATCCCTCTGGTTGGCGATGTTAAGGAGCTCAAGTTCGTTAAGAAGGTTGTAGTTGAGACTGCTGACGCTGTTATCAAGGCTGCAGGTTCCGATCTGAAGTACGAAGTTGGTACTATGATCGAGATACCCAGAGCTGCTCTGACTGCTGACGATATCGCTGCAAACGCTGACTTCTTCTGCTTCGGTACTAACGACCTGACTCAGATGACCTATGGCTTCTCCAGAGATGACGCAGGCAAGTTCCTGGGCGCTTACTACGATAAGAAGATCTTCGAGAACGATCCTTTCGCTAAGCTCGACCAGACAGGTGTTGGCAAGCTGATGGAAATGGCTATCAAGCTCGGCAAGCCCGTTAATCCTAAACTCCACTGCGGTATCTGCGGTGAGCACGGCGGCGATCCTACTTCTGTAGAGTTCTGCCACAAGATCGGTCTGGATTATGTATCCTGCTCTCCTTTCAGAGTGCCGATCGCTAGACTGGCTGCTGCTCAGGCTGCAATCGCTGACAAGAAGTAATTCTTTAAAGCGAACAAGTATCACAGTGATGTGATAAACTGAATAGCAAAATCAAAGCTCTCACAGTTTCGGCTGTGAGAGCTTTTTGTGTGGTTATTTTATTACTCGGGTTTATTCTCTAACGCTGTGCATCCCTTAAATACGTTCTCACCAATTTTCGGCGAACCTTCTCTGATAACCTGTTCAAGCGAGGTACAGTTTTCAAAGGCATCATCGCCTATCTCTTCAACGCTTGCAGGGATAGTGATTTTCTCAAGTGAGAAACAGTTTTCAAAAGCAGATCTTGGTATCTTCTTTATTTTATTGGGGAGGGTTATACTTTCTAAGTTATAGCAGTCGTAAAATGACATATCATTGTCAGGATCAACAGTATCTGGGATAATAAGGCTTTCAATCGAAGAATATTGAAATGCACCATTAATATATTTCACACTTTCGGGTATCTCAACGGTCTTGATATTTTGAGCTTCCCAGAATGCTCTGGAACAGATACTTTCTATCCCATCGGGTATCACAACATTTTCATCATCACCGATATACTTATAAAGTAGTACATCATTGAAAATTATGAAATCGCCTGTTGCTTCTTTTTCAAGAGTTTTCTCAAAGGGGGTTCCTTTAAAAATGCAGCCGCAGTTAGTTACAAGGTCTTGGGGAATATTGGCTTTTGTAAGACCGCTGTTCTGAAATGCGCCGTATTTTATTTCCTCAACACTGTCAGGAAGTGTTATCTTTTTAAGAGAGGGGCATTTCGAGAAAGCATTATTGCCAATCTTTTTCAGGCTTTCTGGGAAGACTACCTCTTGTAAATATTCCATTTCTGAGAAAGATTCATGAACTTGGTCGTATTCAAGATCAATATCTTCACCGCAGCCTATCTCGGTGATACCCTCCGGAAAAACGAGTTTTCTGACTTTGGTATTGGTTAGAATACGCTCGCCTGTGTATTTAAGCTTTGATGGGATATTTATCGTTATGAGACTAGTACAGTCTTCAAATGCACAAAAATGTATCTCCTCAACAGTATCGGGCAGGTGAATAGCTGTAACATATTTGTACATTACATAATATTTTGTATCGACGTATTTACCATTTTCATATAATGGTTCTTCAAAGATAGAATTTCCTATTGATGTAACGGGTTTGCCCTCGATAGTATCAGGGATATTCAGAAGAAAAAAGGGTCCCGTGTAATGTTCTATCTCAATAGTGTCATTTTCCAACACCTCATAATCAAAATAACGTTCCGGCATTCCTTTTTTCCAGAACACGATATTGATAATGACATATATCAGAATGACAAGCGCCAGAACGCTCAATATGATATTGCGTATTATTTTTATTATGCTTTTTTGCTTGTTTTTACTTTCCATGATTGACCTGCTTTCGTGATTTAAAATATACCAACAGTCATTATACCACAGGATCTAATTAAAGTCAATTTGGTTTCATTCAATGTTCGCAAAATGACGAATTGTTCACTTCGTAAAAATCCGAACACTATTATTAAACAATATGCACATACCATTTCTGAACGGAAGGTTTATTTTGTGCAAATTATGTGTTGTTCTTACCAAAAATTGCGAAACAATGGTTAAATTCATTGACAATTCCCCTTGGATGTGATAAAATGAATATATAATAATTTTTGGGAGGAGAATCTACCATGAAAGGAAATCTTTTAAAAAGGCTGTCAGCCTGTGCGCTCTGTATAACTATGGCTTGCTCGGCTGTACCGTTTACTGCATATTCAGTTTCGGCTGCTACAAGTTCAAGTTCCAGTGCTTCGGGTAATGCAGCATTTTCTACCGACTTCGAGGACGGAGATTGTTCAATGTTCTCTAAGCGCGGCGACAGCGATACTTCTGTTATCAAGGTCATCGAGGACAGCAAGGCACCCAGCGGCAAAAAGGTAATGGCTGTTACAGGCCGTGACCAGAGCTGGAACGGTCCTTCACTCGGAGTAAAGGGCGTTCTTCAGCCCGGCGTAAAGTATGATATCTCGGTAAAGGTAAAGGCTCAGTGGTATAACACAGTCTGCATCTCGCTTCAGCATACTCCCGGCGGTTCTGATGAACCTCAGTACACTAACTTGGTAAAGGGCGTTTCTCAGGGCGATTATGTTGAGCTGAACACAAGCTTCTCATATGGCGCTGAGGAAAAGGACGTTTCCATATACGTTGAGACATGGGGCGATGCAAACGATCTTTATATAGATGATTTCACCATTACTCCTGCAGCTAACAATATGGATGTTAATGCGCCTTCTCTGAAAAATGTTTACGGCGATATGTTCAAGTTCGGTACTGCCTGCACAGTTTCCGAATTAGCTCCCGATTCCACCAAGGCTCTTATCCGCAAGCACTTTAACAGCCTTACCGCAGGTAACGAGCTCAAGCCCGAGAACGTACTCGACAGAGAAGCTTGCCTTGCACTGGCTGCAAAGGGCGATGATGAGAATCCTCAGGTAACTCTTGAAACTGCAAAGCCTATCCTTGAATTTGCACGCAAGTACAATATCCCCATGAGAGGTCACGTACTGGTATGGCATTCTCAGACACCTATGTGGTTCTTCAAGGAAAACTATGATCCCGATGGTGACTGGGTATCCAAGGAAAAGATGCTCAAGCGTATGGAAAACTACATCAAGAACGTCTTTACAGCTGTTAAGAAGGATTATTCCGATGTCAACTTCTATGCGTGGGACGTTGTAAACGAGTGCTTTGATGACTACGGTTCACCCAGAAAAGCAGGCTTCCCCAGTGAATCCAACAACTACGAGGCTTCACCCTGGGTAAAGATCTTTGGTGACAACTCCTTCATCAAGCCCGCATTCGTATACGCTAAGAAGTACGCTCCCTCTGGCTGCAAGCTCTACTACAATGATTACAACGAGTATATGCAGAAGAGCGATGCTATCGTAAAGCTCTGCCAGAATATCAACTCCGATGGTCACTACATCGATGGTATCGGTATGCAGTCGCATCTTAACGTAACCAACAACGGTTCATCTGATCCGTTCCCCAGTGTAAGTATGTACAGACAGGCACTGGAAAAGTACAGCAAGACAGGTCTTGATATTCAGATCACTGAGCTTGACTGCACCGTAAACGACAAGAGATTTGATCTCCAGGCTAAGTATTACAGCGATATCCTGGATGCTCTTGTTGACTACAAGGATTATATCTCCGCAGTTGTTGTATGGGGTACTACCGATGATATCAGCTGGAGAGCTGACCGCGATCCTCTGCTGTTCAATCAGGATTACTCTGTAAAGCCCTGCTTTGAGTCGATCGTTGATGGTATCGAGTACACAGATACCGATCCGGATCCCGATCCTCAGCCTCAGAATAATGATTATCCCACAAACGTTAAGGCTAATTACAGCACAAAGTATCATCAGGTACAGTTCGTTTGGGATAAGGTTCAGGGTGCTGACAAGTACGGCATCGCTGTATACCTGGCTGGCAAGTGGAGAGTTCAGACTTCCAATGTTACTACAAACAGCTATGTAACTCCCAAGAACCTTACTCCCGGCATGACCTACAAGGTAGCAGTTGCTGCAAGAGTAAACGGCAAGTGGAACACAACTGATCCTATCAAGAATGCGATAACTGTTACTATCAAGTAATATACAGTTTCACATACCCTATAACGGCAGTTCTTTCGGGAACTGCCGTTTTCTGTTCAAAAACGGTCGGGGAGTATATTTTTTCGCCCGAAACGAAATAAGTATATACGGAACGCTTTAGCACGCTAATACAAAAGTTGACAATGTTGACAAAACGTTGAAAGGATTTTCAACGCTTATTTTCCCCGAAGTTTCGGGGCTTTTGCCCAAACGTTGAAAACGTGACAGGGGTAAGTGTAAAAATGAAAATATATAGGCATTAATTCCAATATATGGTAAATTTACTTAAAATGGCTACCATAGAACTTGTCACCATTTTTCAATTTTCGTATACACCCCGTCATCATTTCAACGTTTAGGAGTTTTGACCCTCAAAGCGCGTAAAATCGGGCTTTTAAATGTTGACAACTTGTGTCAACGTTTGTCAACGTTTGTCAACGCTTGTCATACATTATTCATAAAATATAATTGGGTTTACCTTGATGATCGTTTTAGGTTTAACCGCTCTTTGGGTTCGTTCTTCAACTATCTTAATGTAGTTAAGTTCTTCCAGCAGTTCCAATGGTTCTTGTAACTCTGTGCTGTTCAGCCTTGTTATCTTCTTTGATAGCAGCTCGCCTTTTGTGATCTCGTCCACTTTGTGGTACAATCCTTTCGTTGGTTTAATGGTTTTTGCAATTATATTATACCACAAAAAGAAGAGCTTGGAACTACATTTCAGGTCTGTTCCAGGCTCTTTTTCTTTGTTGGGGCTGCAACAGCCCAATTATACTTTTATCAGATATCCAGCCTGAGCGCCTTGCTGTTCATTTCGATGAACTGGGGCTTGACTGTCTTCTTCATGGTCTCCTCAACATCATCTATGCCGAAGGGGAGTACTCCTGTGCGGACGGACTGTCCAAGCATTATCATGTTGAGAGCTCTGGGTGAACCTACTGTACGGCAGGCTGCTTCACCGTCGATGGTTTTCAGGAAATCCACATTTTTTTCAAGATATTCAAGCATCTCCCTGCCGTTGTATGCAGTGCCTTTCAGGGATACAGTTACAGGTACGATGGGGTGAGTATTGACTATCACCCTGCCGCCGTCCTTAAGGTAAGGCAGCATACGAACTGCTTCCGCAGGCTCAAATGCTATTATCAGATCAGCAGTTTTTTCGGGGAACATGGGGCAGTATAGATCATCGCCCAGCCTTAAAAAGCTGAAAACGCTTCCGCCTTTCTGTGCCATGCCGATAGTTTCAGCACTCATAACGGGGATATCCTTTGCCATGGCTGTTGCCGCGATAAGCTTTGAGGTCAGCACTATGCCCTGTCCGCCAACGCCGCATATAAGAATATTATTCTGCATTTTTGCCGCCTCCTATCGCATTTACGGGACATACCTGCGAACACAGACCACAGCCCGTGCACAGACTTTCTTCAATTGCTACTTTGCCGTCCCTGAGAACAAGTCCCGGACAGCCGAGAAGATTTTTGCATTTCTGGCAGTTTATGCACTTGTCATTGTCTATAACTGCGGGCTTTTCAGGCTTTATCAGTACAGCGCAGGGCGACTTGAATATTATCGCCTTTACACCCTTTTCATTTGCCACACGCTTGACTACTTCAACAGCTTCATCAAGTTTCAGCGGGTCAACAGTTTCCACAGTGGTAACACCTACGCCGCGGAGTACCTGTTCGATGTTGACTTTATCAACTACCTGACCCATCATCGTTCTGCCTGTGCCGGGGTGGGGCTGATGACCTGTCATGGCGGTGGTGGAGTTATCAAGAACGACAAGAGTCATGTCAGCCTGATTGTATACAGCATTGACAACTCCTGTTATAGCCGATGCGAAGAAAGTTGAATCGCCCACAAAAGCGAAGCACTTTGTATCGGGGGCGATATGACCTATGCCCTGTGTGATGTTCACACCTGCACCCATGCAAAGGCAGGTATCTACCATATCAAGCGGCATGGCGTTGCCGAGGGTGTAACAGCCGATATCTCCGCAGAATACGCTCTTTGTGCCTTTCATCGCCTGCTTTACTGCGAAGAACGACGCTCTGTGAGGACATCCGGCACAGAGAACGGGAGGTCTTACGGGCAGGGGAGGAACATCCTCAGCCTTTTCCTCTGCGGGGAGGAATATTCCAAGGAATGAAGCAACAGCACCCTTTACAGATGTGCAGGTATTCTCGCCCGCTGTGGGGATATTGCCTGTCTGCTTGCCGTATATCCTTGTTTTAAGACCGTACTTTCCGCATACGTATATCAGCCCTCTCTCGATGACAGGGTCAAGCTCTTCTATGCAGAGAACTTCATCAAGTCCCTCAAGAAAAGCCTTTGCAGCTTCCTCGGGGAAAGGGAAAGGAGTGCCCACCTTGAAAAGCGGTATTTCAATATCAAGAGCTTTCAGCGCTTCTCTGGTGTAGGTGAAGTTTATACCCTGTGTTGCGATACCGCGCTTGCCCATACCGCTGAAAGTCGGGTTAAGACCGCTATCGCTGAATACAGCGGAAAGTTCACTGTTGCGCTTTTCGATATCACCGTGCGCCTTGAATGAAAGTCTCGGGAAGATGACCCACTTCATGGGGTCGCGTACAAATCCCTCGGGCTGATTCTTTTTCAGCTCGTTTTCGTCTTTTACTTCGATAGAAGCATAGCCGTGACAGACTCTCGTTGTCGGGCGGAAAAGCACGGGGGTATGGTACTTTTCGGAGTACTCGAATGCGGTCTGTATCATGTCGTAAGCTTCCTGCACCGATGAGGGGTCAAAGCAGGGGAGCTTTGAATAAGCCGCGAAAGTACGAGTATCCTGCTCGGTCTGGGAAGATATGGGGCCCGGGTCATCAGCTACGAGTATCACCATACCGCCCTTAACGCCGATGTATGCAAGACTCATCAGCGGGTCGGAAGCCACATTCAGTCCCACCTGCTTCATGGTGACCATGCACCTTGCACCGCTGTATGCTGCTCCCGCACCTACTTCCAGTGCAGCTTTCTCGTTTACCGACCACTCAACATACAGGCTGCCGTCGTTGTTCTTTGCGGCAGTTTCCAGCACTTCCGTTGAGGGGGTGCCGGGGTATCCCGAGATAACATTAAGCCCCGCCGCTATCGCACCTCTTGCAATGGCAGCGTTGCCCATCAGAAATTCTTTATGCATAAAAAACGCTCCTTTTTTATGAATATTATCCTATCATATTATATCGTATCAGTTCATATCCTCTTGAAAACCGTTGCGGACAGCGGCGCACAGCGAACGTATCCCGAAAATTCTTCCTCGCCGATAAGACCACATTCGTCAAGCCGCTTGTGGAATATGCCCCAGGGCAGGTTGAAATACCTTTCCTCTAAGTAGGGGTTCAGGGCGATAACAAAACATTCCTTGGCATTTTCCAGTTTCCATATTATAAAGTTTGCGTCACCTGTATCCATGAACTGCAAGTGACGTTCAACGTCCAGCTTGTTCGCCATGCGGAAAAGTTCGCTGGATTTACGCAGTTTTATCAGTGCCTTGTAGTAGTTGAATACACCGCGGTACTTGTTCTTTTTGCCCCACTTTATCGCGTTTGTGTGATCGGGGGCGTTGTAGCTGTTGCCGTTGTATACGTTCAGTTCGTTGGGCTTTTCGTTCGCCGAAAGTTCCCTGGGTTTGCTTCGCAGAAAATCCTGACCAAGCTGTATAAATGGCATACCCTGGGAAAGTATTATTATAGCGGCTGCCATTTTGTCCATCTTGATGAGGTCTGATGGGCAGTAATGGTTGCTGCCCGATATTTTCAGCTTGTCCCAAAGGGTGTGATTGTCGTGGGCTTCGGCATAATTTACCGCTTGTGTCGGCTCGAATGCCCAGCAGGCTTCGGAAGCATCTGTAAGCTGATAATGCGGCACAGAACCTGCGATACCTCTTTTTAGTATCGAAGCTGTGTTCCTGTTTCCGCTTATAAATCCCAGGTCATAGGGGTTGAAAGTTCCGCCCTTTACCGAATCGCGGATATTATCGTTGAAAAGTCCCACCCTGCCGAATTCGTAGCTGTTCCATTTGTATGCAAGTTTATCCGCAGGCATGGGAGATTCTCCCCCTGTCCAGCCCTCACCGTACATCAGCAGGCTTGGGTCGATCTTGTCAAGTTCGTCGCGTATGATATTAACAGTTTCGATATCGTGGAGAGCCATAAGGTCAAAGCGGAAACCGTCCACTTTGTACTCCGTTGCCCAGAATCTCAGGGAGTCTATCATATATTTGCGGAACATCTTATGGTCGGAAGCTGTTTCATTTCCGCATCCCGAACCATTGGAGAAAGTGCCGTCACGCCTTTTGCGGTGATAGTACCCGGGGAAAGCTTTTTCAAAAGAACTGTCCTCGGTGTGGAAGGTGTGGTTGTAAACAACGTCCATGATAACGCCGATGCCGTTCTTGTGAAGTGTCATAACAAGTTCCTTGAACTCGCGTATACGGCACTTAGGGTCGGCAGGGTCGGTAGAATATGAACCCTCAAGGCAGTTGTAGTTTTTGGGGTCGTAGCCCCAGTTGTACTGCCCTTTCTCGGGGTGTGCTTCATCAACGGTGGCATAGTCCGCCACAGGCAGCAGATGAACGTGGGTTATCCCAAGTTCTTTCAGGTGGTCGAGGCAGGTCTCCGATTTACCGCAGCGTGTTCTGCTGTGGGTAAATCCAAGAAATTTTCCTCTGTGCTCGGGACAGACTCCCGAACTTTCGTCAATGGTGATATCTCTGATATGGCACTCATAAACTATCGCCTGGCAGGCATTAAGGCACTTCGGCTTGGATACTTTATCCCAGCCAATGGGGTCGGTGGTATCGAAATCAACGATAGCGCCCCTGTTGCCGTTGATACCGCAGGCTTTTGCATATATGTCAATAGTTTCCATGCGGTTGTTCATATACTCGAATTCGTAGGAAAATGTATAAAAAAGCCCGTCACAGCTGCGGAAAAGCTCAACGTACCAAACGCCCTTGTCAAGCATTTCCATCGGCAGAGTTTCAATGAGGTTGTCACCTTCGCCGTCAAGATATAGGTTGAGATAAACTCCCGTAGCCAGCGGAGACCAGGTCTTGAAAACTGTTCTGTCCTTTTCCTCGCCGACGATATTTGCGCCAAGGTCATTGCCTTCGTAGTAATATTTATTGTCGATATCTGCCGCGTTGTATCTAAGCAATTGATTCACCAACTTTGTTTATGATTCATTTTTCCTTACGTAAGCTTGTCAAGCTCTTCGCGGAGCTTTCGCTTCATTTCTTCAAGCTCCTCCGCAGTGGGTCGATTATCGTCGCTGTACATTACGTCCATGGGTATGCTCCATACTGGTCCTCTGCCGTTGTTGTAGCAATTGCCGATATCTCCTGTTCTCCGCGGGAAAAGGTGCCAGTGCAGATGAGCGTCACCCATACCGAGAAGTTCATAGTTCATCTTTTCAGCCCCGAAAGCCTTTGCCGCCGCTTCGGCAACAAGTACCATCTCTTCCATAAACTTAGCTCTTTCAGCTTTGTCAAGGTGGAAAAGCTCGGTCTTATCACCGTGGTGCTTGTACAGAAAAAGTGTGTAACCGTAGAAATGCTGATGGTCGCCTATGACCACATAGCCAGTTTCGAGCTCTTTTACGAAATAGGGGTTTTCGCCCTTTTTTATCATATCTATCCTGTCACATATAAGGCACATAGTATTCACCGTTTCTCAGTTGAATTTATACTTGTCATATCTGCATTTTATATGGAATGTTCCCGCTTCAATGACAAAATATTTATCTTTGTATGTCGCGTCGGGGTGAACCTCTGTGACGTAAACGGAGATATCACCTATCTTCGTTTCCTCAAAACCATCAGGCTCGCCCGCCACAAGGTATTGCACCGCATAATAGTCCATATATCCGTCATCATTCTCTATGGGCAGAAAGACCTCAAAAGGACGCTCAATATCCACGCCAAGCCCCAAAAGATACTCAGCGACTTCAGGGTATGCACTTTTTATCTCATCGACCAGGTTCTGACAATAATCACAGCTGCATACACTGTTTCTGCTCATACCTGCGTAATATGCTTTTGTAGCTTCGATATCCATAAGCGCTGTCCTTATTTTACAGACTTCGCCAGCTGTTCACCCTGACGCACCTTTGTCTCAGCGCCCTCGCGGGTGTTTATCAGCAGGTCTTCGTCAACTATTGCCGCGCCTTTTTCAAGCAGTACTACGATAGTCGAACCGCCGAATTCAAACATACCCTTTTCCTCGCCCTGACGAACTCTGTGATTTCCCCAGGGGTGGTGGTTGGAAATTTTACCCACCATCAGTGCACCGACTTCCATCTGTATCACATCGCCGAAGAACTCTGTTCTCAGCATACAGTAGGTACGGGAATTCTCTTTGTAGACCTCCACATGGCGGTTAGCTACAGGGTTGACTGTATTCAGGAAGCCCTTTATATTGCGGTCATGGCTTTTGATACCGCTGAGTGGGTATATGTATCTGTGGTAGTCATCAACGCTAAGTCTTATGATAAGAGCGTATCCGCCTGCGTATTTCTGTGCCAGCTTTTTGTCACGCAGCAGGCTGTCCACATTGTATACCGAGTCCTTTATAACAAAGGTATTCGATGGTGTTATCTCATAAGCGCTCACTTTACCGTCCGAAGGGGAGACCAGTTTGTGTTCGTCGGGCTCAAAGTGTCTTCTGCCGGGCTTTATCCTGCGGGTGAAGAACTCGTTGAAAGATGAATACTGCTTGTCCTCGTAGTCGAACATATCTATACCGTTCTTTTCGGCGAAATTCTCAATAAATCCGCTGCTGAGTCTGCTGTTCAGCACCTTTCTGCTGACCTTTGAGAATACGGGCAGTGAAGCTATCTCCAGCACGCTTCTGCCCAGGTAGCTGTCATAAGCATCATTCAGGAATCTGTCCTGATTAGTGGTGACTTTATACTCGTTGCCCTGTCTGTCTCTGTACCTCATGAGTATACACTCCTTTCGATCGCGTTTGCTTTAACATTCCATTTCCCAGTCGTAAGAACCTTTTTCCTTATCATAGCTTACCCTTATTTCAGGTGAGCCAAATAGATTATCGGAACCATATACCGCTATGATCTCTGTCTCATCATAAATGTCTAAACATACCGGAGACAGATCGTCGTATATAGCCTGCTCGGAGAGTTCGTTGCTATCTTCATCGAACACTTCATCAATATTTTGTGCTGCATATCTCCTGCATTTTTCGTCCAGCTCGGATATATCGCCTACGTGTTCAGCCGCATTTTTTATAATTGCCTCCCACTTCTCGGGCTCATATTCCGCATAGATATATACTCCGATACTGTCTTCGCCGAACTTTATCTCACCCTCGAAACGCTCTTCTGTTCTGTCGTATTTAAGCTCTCCGAAGAATTCGTCCTTAACTATGATGGGCTTGTTGTATTCGTCCACATATGCCTGTAATTCGGGACACTGCACTTTTTTATCAACGATCTTTTCAAGCCAGAACCCTTGGTGTTCTTCTGTGCCGTCCGTATTCTTTTTCTTTTTTTCACGAACACGCACACGGTACAGCCCGTTTTCGGTAAAGCCCTTTATTTTGCCGCAGTTATCGTATGTTTGATTTCTTACGAACCAGTGGAGGTATCCCTTTGCAGGCATGAGTTCGCCATTTTCTTCGTCATAAAAGGCTGTGCAGAGAACGTTCGCGCAGTACGCTACGCCTTTTTTTCTATTTACGCTGAATGTGCCGTTCGTATCGCATTTTTCGACAGCTGCTACTATCGTGCGGATATCCTTTTCATAATATGAGTTCGGCCATTCTATGCTGTCGGGGTCGATATTGCCAAGAACGATCTTTCTGAGAGCTTTGTGTCCGAAATAAGTCAGCACTGCCCACAGCGCTGTCACTGCGAAATAAACACCGAGCTCCCGACCCGATTCTTTCAGACAGTAAAAGGTAAGTATCAGCAGGAAAAGACCTCCGCCGTACCAGACTATGTATAACAGCGCCCTGGGAAAGTACCTTATGATCATCAGGTAAGTCAAAAAGTTCCCTTTGAAGTCCCTTTCACCCTGCGACCTGCGTAACGCCGCATATACGAGTCCGCTCAGTATATGCCCCGTGGCAAAGACAAGCAGTGCGAACAGCAAAGCCTCGGGTCTGCTCTCTTTGATGAAGTCTTTTATCAAAAAGAAATCGATCACACCTGTGAATGTTATCACACAGCTTAACAAAAGTACCAGTAGCCCGAAAAGAAATATGTCCACGGCTTTTCCCTCCCGACAGAGTTATATGATATGGTTCATTTTAAGATAGCTGAAAAAGAGAATAAGCCCCAGTGTGAACATTACCAGCAGACCCTTGTTGCTGGGTTTGTTGACCTTTATCTTCAGTACGAACATTACGGATATCAGCACAAGGAAGCCCTGAAAAACATACGGGAATATGTACCCGGGTATATTATGCCTGCCGATATACAACAGCGGCAGAACTATACAAACACTTGTAACAGGCAGACCCTCATACTCCTTGCGGTTCTCCTCTGTTTCGCGCTGACGTTCCTCTTCCATAACGTTGAAGTATGCAAGTCTTATAACAGCCGCTAGGACTATCATAAGAGATGGTACCAGTCTCATTGGATATACCGTAGGATAGTGATATCCCAGCACAGCAGGGAACACACCGAAGCACACAAGGTCGCATAGAGAATCTATCTGTATGCCGAAGACTTTTTCATGGTCTGAACGGTTTTTCATCGAACGTGCTATCTTGCCGTCGAACAGGTCACATATGCCCGATATCACAAGGCAGAAAAACGCTATCGCATCATGACCCTCAAATACCTGCGTTATCCCGAATACTGAGGATAGCAGACCCACATAAGTTAGTATTACCGAATAATTGTAAAAGCCTATCATTTTGAATTCTTCCCTTTTCTTATCTTATCTTTTTATTGGTTGTGTTCTTAGTTCTTTTATGTACTGAATGGGGGGCGTTGCTTTTCGTGTTATGAATGGATCAGTTCCGCGGTATGTTCAGCTGTTTATCCGAGCGCATAACTTTCAGGTGTGCAATAAATGTCACAATGCCGCCCACTATCAGCACGGCATAGAATGTCAGTCCTCGGCTGAGAAGCAATGCAGGCTTTACATATCCCTCACCGAATATCGCTCCAAATACCAGCATGAAACTTCCCTCGGTAACTCCCGCTGCGCCCGGCAGAGGAAGCATCTCCACCGCGATGGCTATCATGACCTGCATGGTCACTATGTCATAAAGGCTCACACCCGAAAGTCCGTAGGATTTATATATCACCCATGTCACCGCGAACAGGCACAGTCTTTGCACCAGCGTCATCACGAACACCTTAGCAACTGTCACTGCATTTTCTTTGACATATTTTGAGCCTATAACATAGGTATCGCATATGCGGTTTATCTTTTCTACCAGTTTTTCGTGGTTCTTTTCCTTGACTATTTTCCAGTCTGTCAGCTTGTTTAGTATGGTTATGCCCGCGCGTCTTGCCCAGTCGGGTCTTGCGACGATGAAAGCGAGTCCTGCAATGAAAGCTATATTCAGTACAAATCCCAGCGTTATCAGAAATGCCAGACGGTCGCCGTGTTCGGATATTGCATCGAAGTTGAATATCAGCAGGATAAGCCCCAGTATCACCAGCACTGATTTGTAAGCTATCGTCACCAGAAGCATTATCAGCGATGAGAAACCTATCTTTACGCCGTCCTTTTTCATGTAGTACATCTGCGCAGGCTGTCCGCCCGATGACGAGGGCGTTATATAGCTGAAAAAGAACCCTATGAAGGAGTATTTCAGACAGCTTGTCAGCTTGACTTTCTGTCGGCATACCCTTAGCAGAAAATGTATGATACAGGATTCTCCCGCTACAAAGCAGAAGGTAAGCCCAAGTCCTGCCAGAAGCCATTTGTCATCTGCGTTCTTGAGGTCTTTGATGATATCCGAAAGCTCCTGTCCTTTAAAGAGCAGTCTGAATGTCAGCAGCATGATAAGCCCGATAAAGCCCACATCAAGAACGTATTTAAAGTATTTCTTTATCAGTCGTTTTATTGTCTTTCACCAACTTTTGTATGTCTTTATCGCCCCTCGGCTCAGCTGAGGGAGGTGAGTCTGTCGTAGTTTGTGGCAGCAAGGTACATTATATTTATTACCAGCTGTATTATCGTAAATCGCATTACAACCTGTGTATCAGACCAGCCTTTGTTCTTGCGGCAGTGGTCGTGCAGGGGAGTGCGGATATCCTTCATGAAGTTCTTCATTTTCAGGAATCTTATGAAACTTACTTTCAGCAGGCTGAGACCGCCGTCAAGTATGATAACTATACTCATGGGTATGAAGCTGATAGGATTCTTGCTCATCAGGAATATTATAGCAAGCAGTACACCCAGCGCACGTGAACCTGCATCGCCCATAAGCATTGTGGAGGGTGAACAGTTGAACCAGAGGTAAGCCGCGAGTGTAGCAAGCATTATCACAGGTGCAAAATCAAGGAATGACCAGCCTACTGTCAGTGTCAGAACACCGCTGAACATCACGAAGCTGAAAAGCACTGCCATAACCAGTGAAGCGCACAGACCGTCAACACCGTCGGTGCAGTTGGTTACATTTATAGCAGTCCACACCAGCACACCTGCAAGTATTATGAATATCACAGCGGGTATGTGGAAATTCAGGTGCAGCAGCGGCATTTTGATATCGCTGCCGTTGAAATGCCAGTAATTTACAGCCGTACCCAGAGATATCACCAGATCAAGCAGACCTTTTTTCAGGTTGCCCCAAGGCACCTTTGCGGCATCGTCCAGATAGCCTGTAAGCATCGCGCCGTATAACAGCACGAGATATATCAGATATTCAAGGTCAAGCGGGATAAACAGTGCTGCCGAAAGGCAGAACGTTGTGATGAATATAAGTCCGCAGCCCCTTGCCTTGCCCTGCGAAAGCGCACCGTTTACCGCGAATTCTCTGCCCTGATCCTTTGGCAGAATGTTCCTGAAGAACTTCAGCGCCAGAAAACATGACCAGAATGAAAAAGCGAGCATCAAAAGCATGAAGACCGCATATTTCGAGGGATTTCCCTCATCAAAAAAATTATAAGCCGAACCGAAAAACAATCTGTATAACATTTACATCTTCCTTTTAAATAAAAATACTCATACATCGTATATTATACTACATCTTATAAAAAAAATCAAATATTAATGCGGGTCATTTTGCACAAATTTACACATCGGACTTCGTTGTTAACTGGAGATACCTTTTTAATAAGTTATCTCCCCTCAGATTACTGTACTGTTAGCGTGATAAACTGTATATATGTCAGGTGTGTATATATACACAGTTTCAACGTGTGTATATACACGGTTCGGTGCTAAAATATGCCTTTGCTTAGGACATATGCACAACCACGCCAAGCGTAATATTGATAAACTTGTGCGTATATACAATTGTATTTGTGGGGTATTGACAAAACTGTGCAAACTGTGTATACTGTATACATACAGTTAAGGCTGCAATAACAGTCATAACAGTAAAAAGAAAAAGATAACAAAACGGCATACGAAAGGAAGTATCGTTATGAAAAACAGAAAAGCACTTGCACTCAGGATAATCAGCGTATTTATGCTCATTATGGGCATTATCGGCGTATCAAGAGGAAGCTCAGCGGCAACAGCTTGCCTGTGCGGTGCGGCAAGTTTGATGTGTGCATCAAACTGGATAGTACGCAGAAGCAGATAAATATAAGATAGTATGATACAACAAAACAGTACAGAACAAAAGGAGTGACTTATATGAAAAATACAATGATCAAAAAGATAATAGCAGTTCTGGCGGCTCTGATAGGTATAGGCTCACTGATAGCTTATGTTTTCATGAATATGGGCGACAGCACAATTGCTCCCGCAGTTATCCTGATGGTAGTCATGCTGCTGGTGAGAGTAGGCTTCAATAAGCTGAACGGAAGATAACTGAAAGAGATCATATACAAACAGATAAATACAGAACATAGAACAAAGATGGAGACAACAGAATGAAAATTATAGCTCACATCGCTGATGACAGCTTTATTTGAAAAATATGAGGTGAAATGTATGGAAACAAAAGAAAAGGTGCTGGAAGTCAAGGGACTTTCAAAACAGTACAAAAAGGGCGTGTACGCTTCGGAGAAAGTTACCTTCGATGTACACAAGGGCGAGATATTCGCACTGATAGGACCTAACGGCGCAGGCAAAACGACCACTATCAGAATGATATCCACACTTTTGCAGGCAACAGAGGGCGATGCGGTGGTAAGCGGTCACAGCATACTTACCGAGCCTGACAAAGTCCGCAAGAGCATTACCTATCTTCCCGATGAAGCAGGTGCTTACAAGAACATGAAAGGTATCGACTACCTGAAATTCATGGCTGAACTGTATGCCGACAACAAACAGCAGGCTGACAGCTATGTAGAGCGCGGCAGAGAGATATGCGAGCTGGGCGACAGGCTCAATGATAAGATACAGAGCTACTCCCGCGGTATGCAGAGAAAGCTTCTTCTGGCAAGAGCGATAATGTCAAAGCCCGATCTTGCCATACTCGATGAACCTACCTCGGGTCTGGATATAATCAACGCCCTTGAGATAAGGCGCATGATAAAGAAGCTTGCAGGCGAGGGCATGAGCTTCCTGCTTTCTTCCCACAATATGCTTGAGATAGAGTACGTATCCGACAGAGTTGGCATAATCGCAAAGGGTCATCTGCTTGAAACAGGCACTCCGGAGGAGCTTATAGCTAAATACAATGCTGAAAATCTGGAGGACGTTTTCGAGACTGTGGTAATGAAAAGGAACAAAGAGGTGTGAGACAAAATGAAATTCAAGACACTATTTATAAAAGAGCTTCGTGAGATGCTCAGCGTGCAGACGATAATGACTATGGTCATTTCCGTTGTGATACTATCATTTGCGGGACAGGCTATGAGCAAAGCCGTAGAGGAAAGCTCTGAGACTATGATGGATATAAACATCTGCGACCAGGACGATACCGAGTTTACCAAGAACATGATAAAATTCCTGACCGCCAACCTTGCACAGCTTGACGGCGAAGTGAATGTTGTTGATATAAGCTCCGATGACTATGCCAAGGAACTGAAAAATGCTGATGTTAAGAGCGTCGTTATAATCCCTGAGGGCTTTACCGCAAGCGTTGAGAACAATGAAGCCGCAAAGGTAAAATTTGTGCAGAGACTCAACTCCCTCGCTACAATGTCAAACCTTAACACAGGTTCACAGGTGGCAGTTGAATACCTGACAGCGGCAGTAAAGGACGTTGTATACAGCACAAAGGTCTCAAACGGCAAGCTTTCAAATGAAGAGGTATCATTCCTCAATAACCCCATAGCTCTTGAAGAATCTACCGTAGTAGCAGAAAAGAGCGCTGATATCTCGGCAAGTGTAGTAATGTCGCTGTGCTCGGCACAGGGCATGATAGTTCCTATCATGATGTTCGTACTGGTTATGATGTCTTCCAACATGATACTCAACGCCATCAGCACTGAGAAGATAGACAAGACCCTCGAAACACTGCTGACAGCACCTATCTCCAGACTTTCCGTTATTGCGGCTAAGATGCTGGCGGCAGCAGTAGTAGCGGCTATGCAGGCGGCTGTTTATATGATGGGTTCAAAGAACATGATGAACGGCGTGCTTGAAAAAGTCGGCAGCGATAACGGTTATTCCGAGGTGCTCAAAGACCTTGGTCTTACAATGGACGCAGGACAGTATGTACTCGTTGGTATCCAGATGTTCCTTTCAATACTGATAGCACTGTCAGTTGCGCTGGTACTTGGCGTTCTGGCTAAGGATGCAAAGAGTGCACAGACACTCACACTGCCTATCATGATGTGCACAATGATACCCTATATGCTTTCAATGTTCGTTGATATCAAGACAATGTCTCCCGCAGTAAGATATGTGGTATATGCTATACCCTTCACACACTCCTTCATGGCTTCCGAAAACGCAATGTTCGGAAACTACGGCGTGTATGCAGGCGGACTTATCTACCAGTTCATATTCCTTGTGATCTGTATGGCCGCAGCACTGAAGATATTCATGAGCGACAAGATATTCACCATGTCCATCGGCGGCAAGAAAAGCAAAGGCACAACACCCGCCGAGAGCGAGTCATAACAGATGACAGTTTGTTGATATTAAATAAAAATACGCCGCGGAGTTTGAACTCCGCGGCGTTGTTTGTTATGAATTGTTCTGTTTTGCAACTACTGATTCGCCGCAGTATATCTTACGGAGAAGTGGCTTTTCGATCTTGCCTGTGGGGTTTCTGGGTACGTCTGCAAAGATGACCTTGTGGGGTCTCTTGTAGCGGGGCAGTTTGTGGCAGAAGTCGTTTATTTCTTCCTCTGAACATTCCATGCCTTCCTTTATGGAGATTATAGCGGCTGCTATCTCGCCAAGACGCTTATCGGGCAGACCGATAACGGCAACGTCCTTGACAGCAGGGTGCGCACGCAGGAAGTCTTCTATCTGTACGGGGTAGAGATTTTCACCGCCGCTGATGATAACGTCCTTCTTTCTGTCAACGAGGAATATGAATCCGTCCTCGTCTTCCTGTGCCATATCACCTGTGAACAGCCAGCCGTCCTTGATAGTCTCCTCGGTAGCCTTGGGGTCGCGGTAATAGCAGGTCATAACGCCGGGACCCTTTACGCAGAGTTCGCCGACCTCACCGCGGGGAACAGTCTCACCGCGCTCATCTACTATCTTTACTTCCCAGCCGAATCCTGCCTTGCCGATAGCGCCAACCTTGTGGATATTCTCAACACCAAGATGTACACAGCCGGGGCCTATGCTTTCGCTGAGTCCGTAGTTTGTATCGTACTGATGATTCGGGAACAGCTTTTTCCACCTTGCGATAAGAGAGGGCGGAACAGGCTGTGCGCCTATGTGCATAAGTCTCCACTGGGAGAGCTGATATTTGCTTATGTCGATATCTCCTCTGTCAACTGCATCGAGGATATCCTGTGCCCATGGCACCAGAAGCCATACGATGGTGCAGAGCTCGCTGGATACAGCTTCAAGCACGAACTTAGGCTTGACGCCTTTGAGTATAACGGCTTTTCCGCCCGAGATAAGGCTGCCGAACCAGTGCATCTTAGCACCTGTATGATAAAGGGGCGGTATGCAGAGGAACACATCGTTCTCGGTCTGACCGTGGTGAGCCTGTTCAACTCTTGCAGAGTGTACAAGGCTCATGTGCTTGTGAAGTATAGCCTTGGGGAAGCCTGTGGTTCCCGAAGAGAAGTATATAGCTGCATAGTCATCATCTGTGAGCTTTATATCGGGTGATACGCTGGAGCAGTTTGCAGCGAGCCTGTCATAGTGCTCGGCGAAAGTGGGACATCCCTCACCAACGTAGAACAGCAGACGGTTCTTGCTGATATCGTCAACTATCTCCTCAACTCTTCCGATGAACTCGGGGCCGAAGACGAGTATATCCACCTCAGCCAGTTCAACGCAGTACTTTATCTCATCAGCAGTATATCTGAAATTCAGCGGTACAGCAAGTGCACCTGTTTTCAGTACACCGAAGTATATAGGCAGCCATTCAAGGCAGTTCATCAGCAGTATACCGACTTTGTCGCCTTTCTTCACGCCGCGGGAGATGAGCAGATTAGCGACGCGGTTAGCCTTCTCGTTGAAAACCGACCATGTTATCTCGCGTCTGTAAGGAACATCGGCAGTAGGCTCGATGAGTTCATATTCCTTCCATGTTACACGCTTTTCGCGTATCTCTGGGTTGAGCTCAACGAGGGCTGTTTTATCGGGGAACTGTGCTGCGTTTCTTTCCAAAAATTCTGTAATTGGCATTATAAAATTATCCTTTCCGAACGATTTTTATGCTTTGATATATGAAAGTATAAAAGCTGTAAAGCACAAAAGCAATTAAGTTAATTTTACCACATTCATCGAAAAAAGTAAAGTCTTTGGAGGGCTTTTTTTATACAAAAATGTCGGAGACCCTTTTTGCAGTTTGCACAAGCAAAAAGCAGATAGGCACTGACAGACAACACACAAAAACAGCAGGCAGCCATTGATCGACTGCCTGCTTTGTTTTCACTATATCAGATCGCACAGTTTATCTTAATTAACACTTGGTGTTATCTCGGGATGAGGATACTCGCTGACATTGTATCTGTGCAGTTATCAGGAATTTGGATGTGTGCCTCATGTTGCTGAATATCTTGTTAGGAGCCATTTACTCTTCTGTACAAGCCATTTCCTCTTTTGTATAAATGGAGAAATCAAGGTCTTTGAGAATAGGTTTATCTATGTATTCTTCGATGCTTTCTCCTGTAGCAGATCGGATCGACTCGAAGACTGTTCTCATTACGCGATCGCTTCCGTAAGGTGCCCAGTCAGTAGTCTTTGATTCACCAAGCTCGTTCCAGGAAGCGATAGTACTCTCCGGAATTGAGCTGCCTGCTTCAAGCTGTATACTGTTTATCTTAGTATTAGAACCGGGATGATCATACAGAGATACAGTGACCTTTTCGCTTTGGTTAGGTTCCTTGGCGTGCAGGGTGCCCCATGTTGCTGAATCTTTTGTGGGGTCAGGATACTGACCTACTCTGCCCGTCGCATCTTTTACCTGAACAAAGAATGAATAATCGCCGTACTCGTTTTTGCTGTCTAAATCCATGCCGACGTAAACTGTGAGACCATAATTATCATTATCGAAATAAGTCATCTCATTATTGATAGCCTTATCTCCATCTGTAAGTGAAGATTCCTCACCTATCTTCAGACCTTCAATTGTGCTTGCCTTTGCAAAACAGCCGTTTTTATAGCACTCGCCTATGTCATAACCTTCGGTCTCCAGATCGGCAAAATATTCTGCCACTGCATTATATACAGTCTTAGCATCGCCATTAAGAGACTTTTGGTCGCGAACCATTTTCGGGACGGCTTTTGAATATGTGCCCCATTCAAGATCTCTGTGATTGGGTGTGGGATACTGACCTACATTACCGGTAGTGTTATCCTTTGTCTGAACAAAGAAAGATTCCTCGCCGTTGATAGTTGCCATGCCCACATATACACTGACATTTGTTCCCCGACCATTGGTGAGCAGCTCACTGTTGACAGCGGCATCACCTTTAGTAAGTTCTTTTGAACCTATTTTCAGTCCATCCTTGGTGTTTGCCTGTGGAAATTCGCCGTTGTCAAAAATCTCTTGCAAACTATTCAAACCGTGTTCTGTTTCATAATCTACGATATATTCGGCTACAGCATTATACGCAGTCTTGGCATCTCCGTCAAGCTCTCTTGATGTGTAGGTCTTCACAGCCTCAGATGTATTTTCATCGAATGTACCCCATGTTGCTTCGCCCTGTGTGGGATGAGGATACTGACCTATCTTTCCTGTCTTGGGGTCCTTTGTCTGAACAAAAAATTCCGGATGTCCGTAATCGTCGGTACCGGTTTTGCCCACATATACGATCATGCCGTCATAATCGTATTCCAGCTCATAGTTGATGAACTCGTCACCCTCAGTAAACGATGAATTATAGTCTATCTTCAATCCGTCCTGAGTATGCGCATTCGGGAAACCGCCGTTTTCAAAGCTGCCCTCATAGTCAAGTCCTTGGACTTCCAGATCGCAAAGATATTCAGTAACTCCATCATATGCATATTTAGCTGCGCGGTTAAGATCTTCTACGCTGAAATTCGTGTATATAGGTGAATCAGGGTCAAATGTGCCCCATGTTACAGTACCATCTGAGTAGTGGGGGTACTGACCTACCTTGCCGGTTTTGTTATCCTTTACCTGAACAAAAGCATGCTCTTCACCGTTAGTTGTTGTTCTGCCTACATATACGCTTATATTGCCGCGTGCAAACTGCGATGCTGCTATATTGATCTCACTGTCGCCTTTAGCAGTATATTTGTAATTAAAGCCCGTCTTCATGCCGTCTTTTGAATTTGCTTTTGCAAACTCCCCGTTCTTGAAGCAATCCTCTAAACTGAGACCCTCACATTCGTAAGCCCAAAAGATCTCATTAACAGCTTTGTAGCATTCACTGGCTGCTTTGTTCAGACCGTCAACTGTGTTTGATTTATCCACATCCGAGTATACTTTGAGCCTTTCGGGAAGTTCATTGTAGCCATTCTCGTCTGTCATGGTAAAACTGAACGAAACACATTCATTAGGTGCAACTTTGCCGTTGGTGCCGCTGTCCCTGATCACATTGTACCCATATGCATAACCGCTGTTATACAAGTAGTTTGTATCGAATATCCTGCCGTTCTTTAAGCTCAGGATCCTACCTTCGTGTTCAAACCCTACTGCCCAGTTGTTTATTGTCTTTTTGCTTGTGTTCTTCAGGGTGATCTGAACAGTGGTATAACCGTTCTTAACTGAAAGCACCTCGTATTTTGCAAGATATCCAGTGCCTCTGTAAGCTCTTGAATCACCTTTGTTCAGCACGGCAGATGCGGGCAGAGAAAGTCCGCAGGTAATAGCCAGTGCAGTTATGCCTGAGATTATTTTTTTGATTTTTGTCATTTTAGTTTCCTCCAAATTCTAATCAACTGTTTATAACATCATATCACGAAATTGTATGAAGTTGTAAGTTTATGGGTATCCGATCAGGTTTGCCCAATGCCATAGAGATCTTTGGGGTCGGGATACATACCTATCCTGCCCGTTTGGGGATCCTTTACCTCAACATAGAAAATATCCTCGCCTTTGATCTCCGTTTTGCCAACGTGTACGATCATACCCTCATAATCAAGACCAATACATTTCAACTCATCATTGATAGCCTTATCGCCATCAGTAAGTTCAGCTTCCTGACTTATCTTCAAACCTTCAGTTGTGCTTGCTTTTGCAAAACAGCCGTTATTGTAGCACTCCCAGACATCATAGCCTTCGGTCTCCAACTCGGAAAAATATTCCCACACGATATTAAATACAGTTTTTGAAATACCGTTAAGAGATTTTTGGCTCAAAGGCGGCATAGGCGCGTTTGTGTCGAATGTGCCCCAGGTTGCTTCGCCCAGTGTGGGATGAGGATACTGACCTACCATACCTGTTTTTGGATCCTTTGCCTGAACAAAAAATTTCGGATAACCGTAGTCATCGATACTGTTCGTGCCCACATATACGATCATGCCATTATTATAGCATTTAAGTTCATCGTTGATGAGTTTGTCACAATCGGTAAGCGATGCAGTAAAGTCTATCAGCAATCCATCCTTAGTGTGAGCGTTAGGAAAACTGCCGTTTTCAAAGATCCCCTTAAAGTCAAGTCCCTGTGTTTCCAGATCAGCCATATATTCCGCAACGGTATTATATGCGTCCTTAGCGGCATCGTTAAGCTCGATGTAATTGAAATCTTTTGCGTATACCGGCGCATTCAGGTCAAATGTGCCCCACTTTGCAGTGCCGTTTGTGGAACGCGGGAACTGACCGACCATGCCTGTCTTGTTATCCTTTACCTGAACAAAGACACCTTTTTCGTCGTCATGTGTAGTCCTGCCCACGTATACGCTTATATTGCCGCGGGCATACTGTGATGCTGTGGCATTTATCACATTGTCGCCGGTTTCTTTGTATTTGTAATTGAAGCCTGTTTTCATGCCGCCATTTGAATTTGAATTCGCGAATAATCCGTCCTCGAAGCACTTTTCGATCGGTGTGCCCAGGGTTTCTTCATCTGCAAGCAATTCAGCGATGACATTATAACAATTCCTTGCAGCGGTGTTAAGTTCATCAACAGTATTGGATTTGTTGATATCGGAGTAGACTTTTAACCTTTCCGGAAGATCGTAATAATTGTCAGACATGGTTAAGCTGAAAGAAACACATTCATTCGGTGCAACAGAACCATTGGTGCCGCGGTCCCTTATCACGGTGTTATACGAGTATTCCGTATTGAACAGTCTGCCGTTCTTTACGTCCTCGACTCTCCAATAATCTTCATCAAAACCTACTGCCCAGTTGTTGATCTTTTTCTTACTGGTGTTTTTCAGCGTTACCTTAACGGTGGTCTTGCCTTGCCTATCAATTGAAAGCACCTCGTACTTCGCCAGGTAGCCTGTGCCTTTGTAAGCCTTTGAATCTCCAACTTTCAGCTCAGCAGAAGCTGACATGGAAAGTCCGCAGCCGCAGGTAAGAGCAAGAGTAAGAGCTGTTATACCTGAGAAAATTTTTTTGATTTTTGTCATTTTGTGTACCTCCTATATTATGAGCTTTATCATCTATAGCCCACTGATATGATTATATCATCGAGGAATTACAAAGTCAATGTTTTTCTTGTGAAAATATTAACGTTTCTTTACAAGGAATATTTCAGGATTGTCAGTTATTCTGCATAATTAAAAAAGTCTTCCGACGGCGTTGATATCGTCGGAAGACTTTTTAATTATCAATAGAATGTAGCGACCTCCTGCAAAGGTGCTTCGGCAGGTGTGAGTTTCTCCACCACAAGCACGGGACCCTTGCCCTTGTACAGCTTGTGCTTCTGCATCTTTACTGTAAATGTCACATCGAACCACTTGGGCTTTGTCAGATCAAGCTGTTCATCACAAAGGCTTGCCAGCCAGCAGAAAGTTATATCCTCCACACAGCAGGTCATTATTTTTCTGCCCAGTGCGATAGTACCCTTGGGGAACTTCGGGTTCATAGCTGCCATAGCTTTGAGATGCACCCGCTTGCCATCGTACTTTTCGGGCTCTTCGTTGATGTCCCTGTACCACAGCGCATAGTCCCTTTCCTCGACTTCTATCGTATCAGCGTTGATATCAAAAGGCAGAGGGTCTTCGATATCATCGTACTCGGAAGTTCCGTCAGTATACTCATAAGCGATGTCGCAGCGTCTGCTTACACCTCTTACTATCTTGTGGAACTCCATCTTGTCCATAGTAGCCTTGTCAAAACGGTTGAACACTGTCAGCTCACAGTTTGAGAGCTTGTCCACTACCAGTGACCTCATGTTCTGATTGTAGTTGAGGAACGTATTAGCATCGGTGAAATTCATTATCTGGTAGATCGCCCAGCTGTCAGGCAGTGCGTTCAGCAGATCGTTCATCGTCCACATACCGTTGTACTCTATCATAACTCGCTGACCGTGTACCTCGGTATACAGCTTTTGCAGGTTTATCGGATTAAGCTCGTCCTTGTCCTCTATCACACGGGGATATATATGGCTTTTCTCGAAGTCCTTGGTATCGTACTCCTCCATGCCCTCCTCGCATATCAGCAGAAGTGTCCTGTCGCCGTTGTTGAAACGCTTGTCCTCCAGCGTCTTCTGTATAAAGGTGGTCTTGCCGCCCTCCAGAAATCCCGTGAACAGGTACACGGGTACAAAATTATCTTCATTCATTTCAGATTACTCTCCTGACCTTTCCATTATTATCATTGCTGTCAGAACGGCACCATGCCGTCAGGGTCGTAAGATTCAAACTTCTCTTCCTCCTTGACGGGTATAAACTTTCTCATACCGCCCTCGGGCACAAAGTTCATGCAGCAGAAGTACTCATGCTCGCATTCAAAATCGGGGATAGTTATCTTATCCTGTGAACTGCGTACTATGTCGTACTGGTCAAGCAGCACTGAACTGCCCTCCTTGTGGAGAATGCACTGCAAGCTGTTTATTTCCAGTCCGCCCTTAACCCTGCAAAGGGCACCGCTCGCATCAAAGTAGTCAAATTCTACCGATTCGCCCCTGCTGAGTTTGCCTATCTCCTCGGGAGTGAAGATGTGTCCGCCCCATACCCCCGAGAACTTCACGGGATACCTCAGTGCGCGCACCATGAAATTATCAAGGTCGCGGTCGAGTATCTCGCTGCTGTAATTCTCGTACAGAAATTCCATCTGGAAAAGCTGCTCCGCAACTTTCCTCATATCCATTTCCTTCGGCATAAGGAAACTGCTGAGTGTTACGGTAAGGTCGCCTGTTCCCAGACTTCTCTCATACAAAAATCTGTATTCGCCCAGACTGTTCTTAAGCGGAATGAAACTGCCGTCGTTGTAGTGTATTACACAGCCGCCATACTTAGCCGAAGCCTTTTTCAGTTCATATCCGTAGTATGCCGCGGGCTGTCCGCTTTCGGTGAACTCCTTGCCCACTACTTCGATTATGCCTCCGCCAAGCAGACGGTTCAGCTGTGCCGCATCGGGAAGTTCCCTGCAAAGGAACTCCATCTCAACAAGCTCGCCCTCGTTGTAGATGTAGAGGGTCTTTTTGTCGAATTCTGTTATCTTGGGCACATACTTCTTCGGGAATACCTCGGGTACGAATTCATACTCAGCCGCATTGAAAAGCTTGTAGCTTGAATTGAAGGACACGTTGAATGGGTCGATGTCCTTCTGCACCTCTTTCAGGCTGCCCGTAACGGTGTATACCATATTGCCCTCGACGGAATCAAAGGTGATGCTCCCGCCGTCGCACAGCACGGATATCTCGTCTTCAGTGAAGACATGACCATGCCATACTCCGCAGAACTGCGCGTCCTCGCCGTCTTTTTTGAACTTTACACTGACTCTCTCGTAGACCTTGCCGCTGAGTTCACTGCTGTACTCGTATCGTTCGCCTGCGTTCTCAAAGGGAACATACTGAGTGCTGCCGTCCTCACCCTGAAAGCTTCCCGGGTAGAAAAGATCTCTCTTTATCTCGTAATTTGACTTATCCATGCTGTACCTCCTTTTTGGTATACATTTAATAATTATATTGTTATGGCTATCCCACCGTTGCTATGAAAGGACAGCCATATACTATTATAATAAAGGGGAGCGCACGGGGATTCACTGTACCCCGAAAAGCTCCGACACAGCTTCTTCGTTAAGCTGTGAGCCGATAACGCACAGTCTGCCGATAGTGCTTGCAGAACCTGTTCTTACATCGGGCACGCCGGGAACATAGTCGTAGTGTATCCATGTGCCGTCAGTGCCTTCAACAATGCCTTTTGCACGCAGTACATAGCCGTACTTCTTTTCGTCTTCCAGAGCTTCAAGAGCGGCGCGTATCTCATCGGCTGTAAACTTCTTTGCAGTCTCTCTGCCCCAGCTGGTGAATACTTCATCAGCGTGGTGGTGATGATGATCGTGGTCGTGACAGCCGCAGGTGCAGTCCTCGCCGTGCTCGTGGTGATGATGCTCATGGTCATGATCGTGTTCATGTTCGTGATCGTGATCATGATGATGTTCATGCTCATCGTGGTCATGGTGGTGATGCTCGTGATCATGATCGTGGTCGTGACAACCGCAGGTGCAGTCCTCGCCATGCTCGTGATGGTGGTGCTCATGCTCCTCCTCATCATGATGATGGTGATGATGTTCGTGTTCGTCCTCATCGTGGTGGTGATGGTGATGCTCATGTTCCTCTTCAAGCAGAGCTTTCAGTTCATCATCGAGAGTGTTCTTCTGTGTCATGGCATCAGTGAGCTGCTTGCCTGTCAGCAGATCCCAGTCGGTAGTAACGATGGGAGCCTTGTCATTCAGCGCGCGGAGCCTTGCAACAACATCATCAAGCTTGTCCTGAGGAACGCCTTTGGTATGGCTGAGTATCAGACAGCTTGCGTAAGTTATCTGGTTGTTGAAGAACTCACCGAAATTCTTCTGGTACATCTTGCACTTTGCGGCGTCAACAACAGTGGTGAAGCCGTCAAGTACAACATCGTGTGCGTGGATATCCTGCACCGCCTTGATAACGTCGCTGAGCTTGCCGACACCCGAAGGCTCGATAAGGATACGGTCGGGCTTGTAAGTCTCCAGCACCTGAACCAGTGCCTTGCCGAAATCGCCCACCAGTGAACAGCATATACAGCCCGAATTCATCTCGGTTATCTCAACGCCTGCGTCCTGCAAAAATCCGCCGTCGATGCCTATCTGACCGAACTCGTTCTCGATAAGCACGAGTTTTTCGCCGTTATAGCCTTCAGCGATGAGTTTTTTTATCAGCGTGGTCTTACCTGCGCCGAGGAATCCGCTGAATATGGTGATCTTAGTCATAAAAACACTTCTTTCTAATAACTATCTGATAATTATGAGATGATACAATTTCTCATTTTTTATTATAGCACATATCACCATAAAAGTAAAGCACCGAAAAATAAATTCACAAAGTCTGCCATCATGAAATTCATAATTCATAATTACCGGCGGGACAAGCGAATTTCGCGGCAGCAAACCTGCGTCCCAAACAAACTAAGCCGCGAATCAAAGCGCGCGGTCAAGCCTCGCGCTAGCAGGCTTGCGGGAGTTTGAGGGCAGAGCCCTCAATTCAAGGCACAAAAGCGACGCGACAACAAAGCTTTAAATAGCACAGCAAACTAACCGACCACAAAAAAGGCGCGGCAATATAGGCATACAGAGCGTGGACAAACAAACGTCTACGCTCAAAACTATCCGCGTAAAATTATTGCCGCGCCAGTCATCGGACAGCGAAGCGAATCCGATGACTCGACCCGCAAGGGGCGACCCGATACCGCAGTCCATTCATAAACAAAATCGAATGTCCCACGTGAAGATACGAAACAAGATAACCATATACGAAAATATACGACAGCATACGACCGTATAAAATGGTATACCATCGCAGCACTTGCGTATAAACAAAAAGACCGCCGAAAATCAGCGGTCTGTAATATCATATCCTGTTATCAAGGAATGCAAGGGTCTTTTCGTCGTATACCAAGTCCTGAGCTCCCATATTTTCTTCCATCTGCCAGAGCTTTGTTACCGCGAATACCGAGGATACAAAGAAAGGCTGACTATTCAGATAGCCCAGAGGTACCACTGCAGGGGGAGTACCTGTCTTGTCGCAAAGCTGCTTTACCCTCGCAAGACGCGCAAGGTTCGCAGTGGAAGCGAACTGGCTCTCGGGAAGATTTGTGGCAGCATCACCCCTTGCAAGCTTAGCGAAAAAGCCTTTTGCCTGTGGCGAAAATGCCATCACAGGGAAATTGTTGCGCCTGTACCAGCCGAATTCCTGAGTATCCATGCATACAAGGGTATTGTCGCCCAGTATATCAGTGCTGGCGTGTGCAAGTGAATAATTTATCTGACTGATGCGTATAGGCTCCATGCCGTTTTTGCGGGCAAAGCGGTTAGCTTCAGCAATACGTTTGGTAGTCCAGTTCGATACACCGATGAAATGTATCTTTCCCGACTGATACATATCGTTCAGTATCGGCATTATCTCCTCCACAGGGATATGCGGATCATCACGGTGGAGAAAATATATATCAACATAGTCTGTTTTCAGACATTCAAGACTCTTTGCAAGATCGGCTTCAAGGCTCGCTCTGTCAAGGCGGGATTCGCGTGTCTCAAGATCGTAGTGTCCGCCCTTGGTGGAGATCAGCACTTTGTCGCGGCACTTTCTGGCCTCAAGCCATCTGCCGATTACCGTCTCGCTCACATCAGCGCCGTCCTCGACCCAGTCGCAGTAAACGCGGGCTGTATCTATGCACCATCCGCCGAGCTCGATATATTTATCCATAAAGGAAAAATATGTCTCGTCATTGTCCTTTCTCTCAAAATTCGCTGTACCGTAGGTAAGGCTGGGTATCTTTATCTCGTATTTGTCGTTTTTCAGTGTACAGGTAATCATTTCTAAAGCCCTCCTCTTTCTTATCTTCATATCATCCTATTATTTAGTATCTAAATATTATAACATATAAATAACTGTATTTATATAACAAATTGTAAAATTTTATGTTTTTGCTCTGACCCTCTTGACAAAAGCAGAAAAGTGGTATATAATAAGAAACGTTGTAAAGCTGTGATGCTTTACAGCTATCCGAAAAAGTTCGCAGTAAGTCAGAAAGGGGCGGATAAACGTGGCAAAAAGTTTTGAAATGTATATCCTGCTCGATCTGTATGGCAGACTGCTGACGGAAAAGCAGTACAACATCATGGATCTGTATTATAATGATGACCTCAGTCTTGGTGAGATCGCAGCTGAATGCGGCATATCGAGACAGGGCGTTCATGATGCGGTAAAACACTGCGAAAAAGCGCTGGCGGATTATGAGGAAAAGCTCGGTCTGCTGAAAGCGCAGAGGGCGTATGTGGAAGAGCTCAAAGAGCTTAAAGCACAGGCGCTGGACGTATTCAACGAGTGCAAGCGTATAAGTATGTCAAGACCCATAGCCGAAAAGACTGTGGTGCTGCTTGAAAATCTTGACAGCAAGCTGGCTGAATACGAAACTGATGAGATCAGCGAAGAAGCCGCTGAATAACGGCTTTGTACTTATAGATACCACGGATGGGGAGGCAGACTTATGGCATTTGAAGGATTGAGCGAAAAGCTCGGCGGAGTTTTCAAAAAGCTGAAAGGCAGAGGAAAACTGACCGAAGCCGACGTAAAGGAGGCTATGAAAGAGGTCAAGATGGCTCTGCTGGAGGCGGACGTAAGCTATAAGGTAGTCAAGGATTTCGTGGCTAACGTTACCGAGAGAAGTGTCGGTGAGGACGTGCTGAAGAGCCTTACTCCCGCACAGCAGGTAATAAAGATAGTTAATGAGGAGCTTGTCAAGCTGATGGGCGAGGCAAACTCAAAGATAAATTTCCCCAGCAAACCGCCTTGCGTTATCATGATGTGCGGCTTGCAGGGTTCGGGTAAAACTACCCATGCGGCTAAGCTGGCTAAGATGTTCAAGCGTCAGGGAAGCAGACCTCTGCTGATAGCAGCGGACGTTTACAGACCTGCGGCTATCGATCAGCTGAAAATAGTTGCAGAAAAGGCTGAGGTGCCTGTATTCGAGATGGGTCAGATCGACCCCCGCAAGATAGTCAAGGCAGGTCTTAAAGAGGCTAAGGACTACGGCTATGATCTGGTCATCATCGATACAGCGGGTCGTCTGCACATCGATGAAGAGCTGATGGACGAGCTGAAGGATATCAAGAAGATAGCTGAGCCTAACGAGATAATGCTGGTAGTCGATGCGATGATCGGTCAGGACGCTGTCAAGGTAGCTTCAAGCTTTGATGAAGCACTGGGCATAGATTCCGTTATACTGACAAAGCTCGATTCCGATACACGTGGCGG
Source organism: Ruminococcus albus AD2013 (assembly GCF_000526775.1). Taxonomy (NCBI): domain Bacteria; kingdom Bacillati; phylum Bacillota; class Clostridia; order Eubacteriales; family Oscillospiraceae; genus Hominimerdicola; species Hominimerdicola alba. Next base: position 2,438,345 of record NZ_JAGS01000001.1, on the reverse strand, counting down.
TGCGGCGCTTTCCGTGCTTGCTGTTACAGGTAAGCCTATCAAGTTCGTGGGTATGGGCGAAAAGCTTGACGAGTTCGAGCCGTTCCACCCAGAAAGAATGGCTTCGAGAATATTGGGTATGGGCGATATGCTCACCCTTATCGAAAAGGCAAGCCAGACGGTCGACGAAGAGGAAGCCGAGAAGCTTGCAAAGAAGATGCAGGAGGAAGGTTTTGACCTTGACGACCTGCTGGAACAGATGAAGCAGATACACAAAATGGGCAGTATTAAGAACATTATCTCCATGCTGCCCGGTGCAAATAAAGTATCCGATGAGGACCTTGAAATGGGTGAAGCTGCGCTGAAAAAGACCGAGGCTATCATACATTCGATGACCAAGGCAGAGCGCAAGAAGCCCGCAATAATCGACCCCAAGCGCAAAAGACGTATCGCGGCGGGCAGCGGCACACAGGTATCCGATGTAAATCAGCTTCTGAAACAGTATGATGATATGAAGAAGATGATGAAGCAGTTCGGTATCGGCGGCGGTATGCTGCACGGCAAGAGCGCAAGACGCAAGAGAGCGGCACTGCTGAAAGGTCTGGGAGCAGGCAAAAACAATACACCTAGAACATAAGATATAGCAGAATTTATACCTTGTTGCTTACGGAAGTTGCTGTCTGTTTGTGAGGTTTGGATATGAGCAAATTTATTTTGCCAACTTTGATATTAGCTGTCGGCGTGTTTAACATATTTTGTGCTTGCAAGGACTATGACTGGTTCATGAACCGTGAATCAGTTCGGGGTTGGGTAAGACTGATCGGCAGGAATGGCGCAAGAGTGATTTATATCATATTTGGTGTGGTAATTATCCTGTTGGCTATGTTTTTTTACTATGCCAGAATATTTGGAGTTGTGGATGCTGATTAGCTATAAATAATGCGAGGCGAGTACATGAGTAATCCTCTTATGACTTTGATAGTCATATTGATAGGCGGATTTTCGATATTCTGTGCTTACAAGGACTATGACTGGTTCATGAACAACAGCAAGGCGCGTTTCTGGGTAAAAGTACTCGGTCGTGACGGCGCAAGAAAGTTCTATATGGGACTTGGCGCGTTCTTAATCGCTGTGGGTGTTGTATTGTGTTTTACAGGATTCTAGTCACAGCCTGACAGAGGGAGAATTTCAATGGGTGTTAAACTGACAGCTATTGTGATGATACTTGTGGGTCTGTATCAGCTGATAGGCGTGCTGACGGACAGCAAATGGTTCTGGAAAGGCTACAAGATGCGGCGTGCTTTAAAACAGCAGGGCAAGAAGATGGCGCGGATAGTGTACATCGTTTCGGGCATAGTCTGGACGATCGGCGGTATCGTGTTGCTTGTCAAGTTATAAAGTTTTCAATGCGGAGTTCCCCGCTTTGATATATTAAGGAAAGTTTATGGAGGTGAATACAAATGGCAGTTAAGATCAGACTGAGAAGAATGGGCGCTAAGAAGGCACCTTTCTACAGACTTGTTGTTGCTGACTCCAGATATCCCAGAGATGGCAGATTTATCGAGGAGCTGGGCTACTATGATCCTACCAAGGAGCCTTCCCTGGTAAAGGTTGATGACGAGAAGGTAAAGAGCTGGATCGCTAAGGGCGCACAGCCTACCGATACAGTAAAGGCAATTCTGAAGAAGAACGGCACACTGTAATATACGAGCCGAAAGCTTTGTATAAAGATCCGATCGGTAAGGTAAACGTATCCCGCATCTGCCTTACCGATAACTTTTGCGGGAGGTAAGGAGCTTTACTATGGAAGAATTACTGAAAACGATCGTCAGCGATCTGGTCGAAGACAAGACAGCTGTTGAAGTATCTGCTGATGAACCCAACGATGAGGGCGTTATCGTATATCATCTGCACGTTGCGGCTGATGATATGGGCAGAGTTATAGGCAAGCAGGGCAGGATCGCCAAGGCTATCCGCGTTGTTATGAGAGCTGCTGCTTCTCGTTCAGGTCAGAAGATCATGGTCGAGATAGACTGATACGCAGACGAAGAGATATATGCATATTCAGCACTTTTGTCATTGTATGGCAGAAGTGCTTTTTGTATCATCAGGTATGCCTTCGTATGAAGTCGTATGATCTCGTATACGGTGGAATGATCCCGTAAGCACTTGTAATCCTCAGGTAAATATGATATAATAATTTTGTATTTATGTAATTTTCTGCAAGAAAGGAATACGGCAGATGTTGAGTAAGAAAGTCGCTTTTCTGCTGAAAAAACTGGATGTCGAAAACAGTGTTATCGCTGGATATTCGGGGTGCAGTCCCGCAAATTTCAGCAGACTCAGGAGCGGCGCGAGAACTTATACGAGCAAAAGCACCACTGTGAAAAAATTTGTTGAGGGCATTTACTACTACTGCTGTGACAACAGCAGGCTGGGTGAGCTTTGTAGCATTATAAAATGTGCGGATATCAGTGAGGATAATATAATTTCTGCCCTGACAGTATGGCTTTTTGATGGCAATAATGCTTCTGCGGACACTGATGAACGTTCAGAGAACAACGTGTTCGGGGACAAACTTTGCAGTCTCATGGATATAGCAGAACTTACGAACAAGGAACTCAGCGGAATGATAGGCGTTGATGCTTCTTATATCAGCCGTATGCGCAACGGGGAGAGAGTACCTGTCAGAAGCACATCGATGCTGATGAAGCTGTGCTCGGCACTGGCTGAACATATTGACAGCGACAATAAGATAGCTAAGATGTATACCCTGATTGGCAGCAAGGACGAAGACCGCGCAGCCGAGATATCCGAGCAGATATTCACCTGGTTCAGCAACAGGAAGATGCCTGTGAATTTGCAGTCAGTCAAATGGCTCATCAAGATGTTGAATGATATAAAGGATTCGCCTGAAAATTATGAACTGCCGGATGTTCCGCATTATGAGATAAAGTCAGAATACTACGGTGCAAGCGGATTGCGGCAGTGCTGTGCAAGGTTCCTTGATGACCTTATTCAGAACAAAAGCCGCGAGATACTTCTGTATTCCGATTTCAATATCGACTGGCTTGCATGGGATTACGGCACGCTGTGGGTCAACATGATGAAAGTCTGCCTGAACTGCGGCACCCGTATAAAAATAATCCACAGCATCGACAGAAGCGTCCATGAGATGGTAGAAGCTATCATCAGCTGGCTGCCGCTGTATGTTCTGGGGCAGATAGAGCCTTATTATTCTACCGACCCTCAGGGCGGAAGATTTGCCTGCTCCATCATCGTAGACCCCGAAAATGCCTGCATACAAAGCAGCGGCGTAAGAGATATGGAGGAAGGATCGGAATATTCCTACATCACAAAGAAAAAAGGTATCGAGCGGAATGTTCGTGCATTTGATGCTATGCTTTCCAGATGCCGCCCCCTGCTTGTGATATCAGAACCAATTATTCCCGCAGTAAATGCCGAAGTTTATGAGTACGGTGAGGTTCAGCTGTGCTTTGAGGACGACCGCGTGTACATAAACAAACTCTCCTCGCCACCGCGCTCTTTCACCTTTACTTACGAACCCATGAAACAAGCCTTCCGCAGTTTTGCCGACTGCAACGGCGGACTGTAACAGCCCCGCAGCATTTGCGCGTCATTTAGGATAGTCATTTGTCTTACGGACTGCGGGTTCTGCTGGGGAAAACCTTTCTGAAGAAAGGTTATTCCTCTAAACGTCAGCTTTGCTGATGTTGCCCCCTTTCCAAAGACTTTCATTTCTTTTTGGCAGGGGGCAGCTATTTATATAAAGTGAAGTTAGTAACCGATCTAGGTGAACTTTATAAAAATGCCTGCCCCCTGCCAAAAAGAGTTAAAAGTTTTCGGGGAGGAGTTTGAGGAAGACCCTTTTTCAAAAGGGTCTTCCTCAATAAAGCCCGCATTCCGTAAGACAGACCACTGCCCTAAACGACGCGCAAATGTTGCAGGGACTATTAACATACATCATAGAGGACGTGATTTATATGACAGTTTTACAGCCTGATTATTTTTCTGCTTTCAGGTGTACTTGTACCGAGTGCAAGGACAACTGCTGCAAGATGGGCTGGGATATTGAGATAGACGAGAATACACTTTCGTACTACCGTGAACACGGCGGAGAGCTTTGTGAGCGGCTTTGTGAAAACATATACGAAGAAGATGGAGCGCATTATATGTTGCAGGAGGGCGGATGTCCTTTCCTGACTGCTGATGGGCTCTGTGGTGTACAGCAGGAACTCGGTGCGGAGCACATATCTGATATATGCCGTGAGCACCCGAGGTTCTACGAGTGGTTCGGTGACTACAAGGAAGCGGGGCTGGGGCTTTGCTGTGAGGAAGTCAGCAGATTAGTGCTGACACACGAACGTCCCGTATTGTTTACGGAGAAGCAGACAGATGAAGCGCCCGACGACCTTGAATTCGATAGTGAGATATTCGCGGTGGTGAAGAATATCCGCGAAAAGCTTATAGATATCGCGCAGGACAGAGGTTTCACCATAATGCAAAGACTGGCACTGCTGTGCTATTGCGCCGAGGATATCAGTGAAGCCTTGCAGGAGGAAGACTGCGAACAGCTGAAAAAGATATCGGGTATGCTGGCGATAGACGGATTCCGCATGGAGATAGTTATACAGGCGGAGAAAGATATACTTTCGGGCGATGTAAGGGCTATGGGCAAAGATGGTCTTGACAGGCTGTTTTCGCTGTTTTCGCAGATGGAATACATGGGTTCTCTTGGTGAAAGGTTCTCGCTGACCGACGATATCCGCGATAAGATGCTTTCTGAAGAAAAGACATTTTCCGAGAACTACGCACCGTATCAGCACGAGCTTGAAAACATACTGGTGTATTTTTTGTACAGATACTTCATCAAATCCACAAGGGACTATGCGGCAGAGGAGAGACTATTCACGGCGGTGTACATGACCCTTGCGGCAAGAGGGCTGTTCCTGCGGGAATACGCGGAAAAGGGCGTTCTTCCCGATCTTGACAGGCGTATACTTCTTGTGAAAGAACTTTCAAAGGAAGTGGAGTACGACAGCGACAACATGGATATCATCTATGACGAGATACAGCAGTACGCCGATACGCGGGATATGTTGTGCGGTCTATGCTTTCAGGGTGATATATGAGCATATTCAGGTAAAATACTGCGGATAAAAACGGCGAAAATACCCATAATAGATAGTAATGATACTTTACCTTACAGGCGGTTTTGTCTATAAATACTATTGAATTTTGGGGCGCGGTATTGTATAATAGATAGGTTAGGATATGTCACATTATAGGATTTTTTGCTTTGGAGAGGTAAAAGATGGAAATTATAGATAAGAAAAACAAAGAACTCCTGAAAGAGTACGAAAATTTTGCGAAGAACAGCGAGTACGGCAACTTCATGCAGTCGCTGAGATGGCCTAAAGTAAAGGAAAACTGGGGCTGGGACGCAGTTATTTCCCGCGGCGCTGACGGCAAGATAAGGGGTACTTGTCTTGTAATAATCAAGAATATACCCATATTCCCTACAACATTTCTGTATGCGCCCCACGGCCCTGTCTGCGACTGGAGCGATAAGGAAGTTATGACCGACCTGTTTGAGGGAATAAAGGTACTGGCGAAGAAGTACCGCGCTTATCAGTTCATGTGGGATCCGCCCTTTGAGGAAAAGGAAAGGGATCGTTCAAAGCTGATAACCGATATGGGATTCTCTCATATCGACGATGCACCCGAGCTGACTACCATACAGGCTAGAAACAACTATATGCTACGTGATATAAAGGGCAAAACAGCCGATGAGGTAATGCAGTCATTCAAACCCGACTGGAGAAACCGTATACGCAAAGGTCCTAAAAAGGGCGTTTACTGCGAGATATGCGGAACTGAGGCTCTGGACGATTTCTACCCTATGATGGAAGCTACGGGTATCCGTGACGGCTTCTCAATAAGAGGCAAGGATTATTTTGTCAAGTTCATTGAAGGCCTTGGCAAGGAGCACTGCCATCTGTTTATGTGCTATGTAGACGAAGACGGCAAGAAGATACCCCTTTCAGGCGCAGTTACAACACAGTATGCGGGCAAGACCTGTTATGTGTACGGCGCATCCGCAAACCATCACAGAAATCTGTACCCCAACTATCTGATGCAGTGGACTATGATAAACTGGGCGCTTGAGGGCAACTGCGATATCTACGACTTCATGGGCATACCTTTCTACAAGGACGAAACCAACCCCAACTACGGTGTGTACAAGTTCAAGAAGGGATTCAACGGTGAAGTTGTCACCTACGCGGGTGAATACTTCTACACATTCAGACCGATAATGAAGAAGATAGTTGACTTTGCCGAGAAGGTATACATGGATATGCACGAGCGCAAGAGACAGAAGCTTCTGAAAAACAGAAACACTGATATGCAGTAAAAAATCGATAACATTAAGACAGTCATTCGCTGAATGGCTGTCTTTTTTCTTGCCATAAGAACTATCTGTAACAGATGCGGCAAACCGTGAAGATGCAAATGTGTTTGTTTAAGTGGGAAATTGCACGAAATATGAATAAAACAAAGAATCTCGACGACGACCGACTTTGTTATAAATTTTACTGAAATGCATATATTTCAATGGTTTACAGATGATGCTTGTAAAAACCGAGTATATGAATGACTGTAAAACTTTTAATAAATTAATGAAGTATGACTTATGTGTAAATAGTAAACAAATATCATCCCCGAATATGGTTAATCATACAAAAATTTCTCCCGCGAGTTTGAAAAACTTTTATTTTTATTGACATAATTTAAAGTCTGTGCTATACTTGTTTGTAAGTTAACAACAATATATCGTAATATTAATCTTAAGTAATTGTATATTACTGACATATTTTTCCGTGCAAAATTTTGGGAGAAAGGAGTGGATAATGTTGACGATCAAAAATAGCAGTAAACTGACCAAGAAAATTTCTGCGTTGACCATGGCTGCACTGATAGTTATGGAACAGTTTGCTTACTTCCCACAGGTTTCAGTTTCAGCTGATAAAACAGCTTCTGACAGCGGTGCGGTAAACTTTCCGTCTGCAATAAGCGGCAATGAAGAATCGGCTATACTTTCTCATAACGATCAGCTGGTCGATAATGGTAACGGTACATATACTTTCACTTCTGAGCTTATGTCATCTTACTCCTACTTCGATGAAAGCAAGGGCAGACTTTATAGCCAGGACGGCAGTTACACTCTTGATAAAGCAGGAACTTACCTTGTTGAACTCTGGGGCGGCGACGGCGGCGACGGAAGCTCTTTCTTCCCGCTGAGTTTCAAGGCTGGTTCAGGCGGCAAGGGCGGTTTCGTTTACGGACTGCTTAAAATCGAAGAAGATGATGTAGGAAAGAAGCTTTATTATGAGATAGGCAGCCGTGGTCTCAGCGAGACGAGAAGCATCACAGGCGGTGGTACAGGCGGTATCGGCGGCGGTGCAGGCGATATAGCTGTATTCTCGGTAGGTGCAGGCGGAGGTTATTCCGCGATGTACCTTATGGATAAAACTGATGTTGAAATAAGTGATGAAATACGCAACAACCCGAACAAGGTACTGATGATAGCGGGCGGCGGCGGCGGCGGCGGTGCAGGTGCAGCGCTGCACACTCTCCCGGGACTGTTTGGCGGAGATGGTAAAGCCAACGGCGGTGAGGGCGGTACTTTTGAAAGTAGTATCAGTGATACCCCGAATATCAAAAACTTTGTACCCGCGAATCCAAACGTTGGAACTTACTACGCAGGTCAAAACGGTTCAACATCGGGCACAAAGGGCGCGTACGTAGGCAAAGGCGGAACTGATATCCCCGGCGAGATAGTTAACAGCTTTATAGGTTTTCTGGAAGCTTCTTCCTATCCTAATGACTGGCAGAAGACCTACCACCCCGAACTTGATCGCGGCGTGGGCGGCGCAAGTAACTTCCGCGGCGGCGGCGGCGGTGCAGGATTTGCAGGCGGCAGCGGCGGTATGCAGAACGAGCCCCTTGACGCACGAAATGTCGGCGGCGGCGGCGGCGGTTCTTCCTACGTTAGCAAAATTGCAAATTTCGAAGCTGGAGCAATAGGCGACGCAAACTATTTCGTTGAAAGAAACGGCAATACCAACAGCGATACAGGCGGCGCGGTAGTAATAAGATATCTGTCAGGTTCAGATGAAGGCACAGATTACAGCTACCTTAACAACATAAGTGTCAGTGGTGAGATATCGCAGTACTTTGATATTGTTAGCACTAACTGTTCACGCAGCGGAAACAGCTTTACAGCGAACGGTTCGGTTGCACCTGTCAGCACAGGCCTTGCAAAGGGTCAGGAAAAAGACAAGCTGACATTTTCCATAACAATAAAGCCCAAGGCAGGATTCTTCGGCGGCAACAATGTGCCGATATTCAAAGAAAACGGCGCAACGCTGAATGTAACAGGCGGCGGAAAGGCGACTACTATAACACTTGGCGATGATGTAAAGTATGTTAATGTACCTTACAATATCAGTATAAAGACCAAGAATTCAACAGTGCATAAAGATGATGTTATAAGAAAAGATACCCTTTATGCTGATGGCTACAACGAGATAGCATACAATGCCAACGACCCTATGCAGGCTTTTATATCAGGCATAAGCTATGAGATCGCTCGTGATGGAAACGCTTATACTGCAAGCGGAAGTTTTGGATATACTATCTCAGCATCCGATGTTGGCAATACATTATACCCCGAAATAAAGATCACACTTGGTGTACCTGCAAACGTAACACCGGCTAAGGTGGGAGATGCAGGAAGCAACGTGATCGTAAAGAAAGCAACACTGAGATGTGTTGATGACACCATGTTCAATGTTGGCGGTATTGAACTCAATGCAGAAAAGTCATTGGTCTATAATGAAGAAGATGGCACTTATGATCTGACTGTTGATACAACAGTAGCTTCTGAACTTACCGGTAATAATTTCTATATAATTGATTATGATTCTAGTTTACATGATAAAGTACACGCTGCAACACAGGATACAAATAGTGACGGCTTCAATCATTTACCTGCTCTAAATCATCAGGGAAATACAAGAACAAAGCATAATAGTGCTACTTATTATAGCGATCAGAGTTTGAATATAAAATATGGTCCTGGTTATTATTTTGTTCAGGTTTGGGGCGGTGACGGCGGTTCAGGAGGATATTATGGAACTAATGGAACAGAAGGAGGTAGCGGCGGCAAAGGAGGATATAACTGTGGTTATATTTACATAGAGGACACATCTAATGTTTCACTCGTAGTAGGAGAAAGAGGATATGACGGTGCATATTTTAACAACAGAGATCTTTCGGATAAAACCGGTGCGTATGGCGGCGGTTGCACATGGCTTAGAATCGGTGATGATATCATGATAGCTGGCGGAGGTGGCGGAGGAACACCTGTATATGCATCTACAAATGGAGGTAATCCTAATCAAGCTGGCAAGCCTGGTTATTCAGGATATGGGTATGTTCCGACCGATGACAAGTTCGATATCCCAAATCTTCCTGTTGATCCTGGTACAGGAATCCGTTCTGATGGTGACCCGAACAATTACGAGGTTTATAACGGTGAAACTGCTGTTATAAATCCAAACGATAACACAGATGTAACACCTGGCATGGCAGGCGGTAATTATTCTTCTTCAGGATTCAAGTCAGATCTTTCAGAATTTACAGAATTACCATATGATCCGAAAGAATATTTTATTTTTTATAACACCACTAAACCGTTAAGGTCTGGTACAGACTACGGAAATGGTGGAGTTAGAGTAGTCAGACTTGGTTTAAAGGGTGGTTACATCTTCGGCGGTGAAACAGTTCTTGAAATGACAGCTGATGAAATTACTGCTTTAAAGGCTTCACCTGCGGATGCTATATCTGGTGCTGCACAGAGTAACCCCGAAAACTTCACACTCAAAGAAACAATATCAAAGTATTTTGATATCGCAGGCATCAAAGTTAATGATGAAAAACTGAGTGATGATTATCCTATAAGCAACGGTACAGACTCTACGGAAAAATCTGTGGATTTTGGAATCACCCCAACGGTATCAAATGTAAGTTCAACAGAGTTGGACACAGAAACAGACTACTGTCCGATGCCTGAACTAACGGATTATAATCATTTCACGAAGACCCGATACAGTTACGAATACGACTTTGACGGCAGCGGAACGGTAACGTTCAAGCTAAAACCAAAAGACGGTTTCTTAGGCGGTAACGATGTACCTCTGCTGATTGACGCAACACTGTCGCGAAAGAACGGCGGAAGTGCTGATGTTACGGATATCCCCGAGATAGACTACACCGACTTCGCTAATGTGGCTCTGGCAGGTGAAACGCTTGAAGATACCGTATCAACAGAACCCGTGTTCATTGATTACAACACTCCGCTGACAGAAGCCATGCTAAGCGCAAATGTCGCAGGCTATCCTTACGGCACTGATAAGGGTCTGTGTGATGACTTTGCCGATTACAGCGCAGTGGCTTATGACGATAAGGTCGGTCAGAATATAACCGAAGATACCGATTGCTTCGTTACAGCCGAACTGAAAGCAACATCAGCCGCCGAAAAGGCGAACGTTATCGGCGCAGTGGATAAGGTCAGCAGGAACTTCAAAGTACCTGTATACGTAAGATATCCGATAGAGACCAATCTTACTCACCTTACATCGAATGCGGCGACTAAATTCCCCACGGCAGTCGATGATACCGAACTGGTATTTGAGATAACTGCTGATAGTGGCTACGATCTTCCCGCAGAAGATAAAGTTTATATAACCAACACCGATTTGACAGACCCGAATGCTGTACCCACTGCGATGGAAAACGCAGTGGTCGAGAAGATAGACGATAAGATCACAGTCCGTATCCCGAGAAGCAGCATAACAGGTAAAGTCACCGTAAAAGCTTCGGGCGCAGACTCCAGACACAATGTCAAGTACTACTATGAGGTATACGATCCCGTGGGCAAGGCGATAAGCCTTGAAGAAGCTGTTGACAGCAAAAAGTTCGCTAACGGCGACATAATCGACGGTATCACTTATCCCGCACTGCCCGACAAGTATCCTAACGGATACGACGGCTACTTCTGGGACTGGTCCATAGAGACCGATACCAACGGCGATCATATAATGGGTCAGGAAGATGTGATAATAGTCGGTACCTACAAGCCCATAACCTACGGTATTAATGTAAGATATTACACAACAGATGAATATTCAAATACTGTAATATTAGGAGAATATACATCGCCATTCGACAGGACAAAGTATGAAAACGGTACTTACCATATCGCACTTACCAAGGGCACAGAGTACTATGTAGCTTCTCCCGAGTTCGAGGGATATGTTACAGATACTCCATATGTATCGGGTAAGGTGGACGATGCGTTCATAAACGACCTCACCGAGACAAGACTCGATGATAACGGTAAAGAGCATCTGGTGAAAGTCGTGGATGTACGCTACACCAAAGTCTCCGAAGACACAGAGCTTATAGTTAACTTTGTTAAATGTGATGTAAGAGGCGCACCTACCGGCGAAGATTCTAAACCCGCGATAACGCACGTTTCAGGCTATAACTACAGCCTGATCAGCGGTGAGATAGCAACTGCTATAAGCGGATATGATAAGGTAAAGATCACAAAGGTAGCAAGTGATGCGTCCGAAACAGAAGTCGAGAATATCACAGAGGCAGGTACATACAACGTATACTACCGCGAGATCCCTCAGACAGTGACGATACAGCTTTACAAAGAAGAAAGCGGCGATACAGATCCCGTGGCAACAAGAACAGCTGTCATCGGCAGAGAGTTCAGCTACGATCCCGATAATGATGACTACATACCTCTTCCCACAGTTGTGGATTCCACACACGAATATCGTCACACAGGCTGGAAGACAGAGTCAGGTGATATCATCGAGGACGATACGATAGTAAGCGGTTCGGCAGGCGATGTTATAAAGCTTTGTGCTGTATGGGAATCGACAGATATTACGATAACTGTAAGGTATCTGTTTGCCATGAATGTATCCGATGTCGAAAAACGCGGTACAGCAGCTGCTGCTCAGATCGCTAAGACTATGACATACGGCAAGAGCTACACATTAAACTCGGCTGAAATACCAAACTATACCGCAGAACCTCAGCAGATAACAGGCGTGGCTCTGGCGGACAAGACCGAGACATTCTACTATATCGATGCGGAAAATCCCAATAAATCGATAACGATCAAGGCGAATATCTACAGCATATATTATAAGGATAGCGACAGCGGAAAAGCCGCAGACGGAGCACCTCTCCTTAAAGGCGGAACATTTGCGCTGTACGCTCAGGACGGAACACTGATCGGTACAAAGCAGAACACAAGCGGCGTTGTATCGTGGAATAATACAGAATTCGATATCAGACAGGGCATGACCTACACGATAAAGTGTACTGCACCGCCTATAGGATACGGAGCAGGCGAAGCAGTGGTCACAGTCGGAACTTCCGATACTGACATAGTCATAGACGATATCGAGATATTCCTGGACGTTACACCGTTTGAATTGCCTTTTGCCGGCAGTAAACCGATGACAGGATACACTGTTTTCGGATTATCAACAATGGTACTTGCTGTTTTCCTGCTGTTCGTACATATGCGCAGTAAAACAGAAGAAGAAAAAATTAAAGAAAGAATTAGGAGGGTCTAATTATGAAAAAAATGTTTAAACGCACAACGGCTATAGCCGCTTCAGCACTCATGATCGGTCAGATGGTACCTTACAATGTATTTGCAACACCGGCTACAACAGGTACAACCAATTTGACGATACACCCGTATGTATTAAGTGAAGAAAATTATAATGCAGCGAAAGCATCAGACTATACACCCACAGGTAAAGCTAACGTTGATGGTAACTGGGTGGCAGATGCTTATGGTGAAGAAACTGCGGGTATTACATTCGATATCGTTGAAGTGGATTTTTACGGTAAAGAAGTACAAGGCGGACACACATACTCGAATGTTACAAATGTCGTTGATATTCCTAACGCATTTTATAAGATAACGCCATATAACAATGATACAGATGTAAATTTCAAAGATGCAGAGGCTTTCTATCTTCATCTGCCTGCGGTAGTTGGCGGTAAAACATTAAATACTGTTGATATTTACCCCAAGCTGACAGACAATAATGATAATGGCGATAATACAGATCCCACATCTCTGAGCGACCCGGAAAATCCCAATTCTAACGATAAGCACTCGATCAAGCTGACTAAGACACTGAGTGACGGTGCGACTAATTGGACAACAGTTGGAGAAGCAGTATTTGATATCTACTATAAAGATAATCTGGGCAACTGGGTGAAAAAACAGAATTTCACAACAAAAAATGGCGTTCTTTTGGTAGACGGTCTGCCGCTGGGTACATACTACGCAGTTGAAACAGAAGCTCCCGAAGGATACCTGCTTGATAAGACACCCATCAAGTTTGTACTTGACGGAACATCCAATGCTATTCAGGTCAATACATTCCCAAATGACAAGGAACTGGAAGTTGCTAAGGAAGTAATGACAGACAGTAATCTTAATACAGGCAAGAATTATATGTGGAAGATCACTGCTGATATCCCGGATAAGGCTCAAAACCTTATCAGCTACGCTGTAACAGATACCTATGAAAATCAGAAGGATGTAGCAATAGCAAGTGTTGTTGCAACAGACGGTACGAATTCGAAAACACTCGCTTTGACAGAAGATTACACTGTAAGCACAGGCGATGGTATATTAACCGTTACACTGACAAAGGATGGCATAGGAGAACTTGGTGATTATACTTCTCTCGAAATAACCGTTACATCAACTATCGTTGACGGTTATACAGCGGGTAAAGTAAAGAACAGTTCATCGATAGCTTATGAGTATGCTTATAATCCCCCTGCATCGGATCCTGATGATGAAATACCCGATGATATCCCGGATCCTGATAAGGTTGATAATTATCCCGGCATAACAAGCTATCCCGATCCCAGTGCTCCTGATTATCCTCCTGAGGGTACATATGACGAATTCACACCTGCAACCATCACTATCTCGAACGTAGATAAAAATGATACTTCAAAGGAACTTACAGGTACATTCGAAGTTTCACGCTGCAGTGAGTATTCCGACGATGCAGAAACAAAGCTCGTAACACTTGCAAACCTTGCACCCGGTGTCTACACCATCAAGCAGATCTCAACACAGTCAGGCTATTATGTTGAAGATGACGAAGCTGTTAACACCAAGACCATATTCATTGCCAAGAACGGTAAGGTTTACTATGGTACAGAAGCAAACGAAGAAAAGTTGATCTCAGATAATAAGATAGTATTTGTTAATGATCAGACTATCAAGGCTTTCGATCTGCCTTTCACAGGTACAACAGCAGCTATCGTATTCACAATAGCAGGTATCGGTGTTATGGGCGGAGCACTGTTCTTCTTCATATTCTTCAAGAAGAGAGACAAGGACGAAGAAGAGCAGGAAAATGCTTGATCTGATGTGTGAAGGATCTTTCGGAAACTGTTAAGACCCTCCGAAAACCGCATATGATATAAAGCTGATAAACAGTGCCGCTTGCTTTGCGGGCGGCACTGCCTTTGTAAGGAGGACAAGCTGTTGACTAAAAAGAAAAAGAAGAAAAAACGTCTTACCACGATACTGCTACTGCTGCTGTTCCTTATAGGTCTGGGATTATTCCTTTATCCCTTTATCAGCAAGATCATCATAAGCAAACAGGTAGAAGAGAACATACAGGAATACAAAGACGATCTGACAAGGATAATCCAGGAAGCCGAAGAAAACGGCGATGTTGATTTTGGCGACGATGTACCCCGTGATGAAAACGGAGATCCCGCACCCTATGAAAAAGTACGCTACGATAAAGAGGCAGAGGAAAACCAGCCATACCTCAACGACCTGTACCAATATATGCGCAGGCGTAACAAGGAGCTGTACGAATCGGGTCAGAGCCAGCTGAATTCTCCGTCGGCTTACAAGTATCCCGAGTTTGACCTTACTGATTATGGCATTAAGACGGAAAGTATAGGCTTGCTTATGATAGATAAGCTGGATCTGAAGCTCCCCTTATTTCTGGGAGCCAATGATGCGAATCTTACAGCAGGCTGCGGTCATCTGACCTATACTTCGTATCCGATAGGTGATGTTAATACCAACTGTGTAATTGCAGTTCATCGCGGTCTTGGCGGTTCGGATTTTCTCAGGCACGTTGAAAAACTGGAGAGCGGTGATATCATCAAGCTCCAGAACTATTGGTACACTATGGAATACCGCGTGGTCAGCACTAAGATAGTTGACCCTGATGCGGTAGACTCCATACTGATACAGCCGGGTAAGGACATTCTGACGCTGTATACCTGTCACCCTTACGGCATAAACAGCCAGAGGTATCTGGTATACTGCGAACGAGTGACCTCGTGATAAATGAAGGATAATACGGATAACGCCGTTTCCTGTGTGGAAACGGCGTTTTTGGATGATAATTCTTTTACGGTGATATAGTAAAAAAAGAGCGCGGACGTTTTTTTATAGTCTGCGCTCTTAACAGTTATGCTCCCCGCAAAATTGCCGCTTTGGAAATTTGCGGGTCTATTGAATTTATATAGTACCCTGTGCGTGTCTTGTTACGTGACAGCCAACATTTACCGATACCGGAAGTCCTGCGATGTGTGTAGGTGCTTCCTCGATATTTACTGCCAGACAGGTCTGTGTGCCGCCAAAGCCCTGAGGTCCTATGCCCAGTTTGTTGATCTTCTCCAGGATCTCAGCTTCAAGATCGGCATACAGCTTCTTGGGATTTCTCTCGCTGACAGGTCTGCAAAGGGCCTTCTTTGCAAGGTATGCGCACTTTTCAAAGTCTCCGCCTATGCCTACGCCTATCACTATCGGGGGACATGGGTTTGAACCTGCCTTTGCACATACGCCAACTACCCAGTCAACTATCTCTTCCCTTGTTACAGATGGTGTCATCATCTTCAGCTGAGACATATTCTCACTGCCGAATCCCTTAGGTGCTACCATGATGTTCACCTTGTCGCCCTCAACTATTTTAAGGTGTACCACGGGTGGTGTGTTGTCGCCTGTGTTAACTCTCTCCAGAGGGTCGCTCACTATCGAACAGCGCAGTCTGCCGTCGATGTAGCCGCGGGATACGCCCTTGTTTACGGCTTCATTAAGTGAACCGCCAACAAAGTGAACGTCCTGACCTACCTCCATGAATATTACAGCCATGCCTGTATCCTGACATATCGGTATGGTCTCATTGCGGGCAACGTTGATATTGTCTATGATATCATCAAACACATTTTTGCCCACGGGTGAACATTCCTTTTCAGCGCCCGCCTTTATGCACTGCTCCATATCCTCGGGCAGATAAAGGTTCGCCTTGATACAAAGCTCTCTTATAAGCTCTTCTACTTCATTGACATTGATCTCTCGCATATTAGCTCCTCCTGTTTCCACGGATCTATCAATCGTATTCTTCCGCGATGAATCTGTAATCTTCGGTCTTTTCCAGCGCAGGTTCTGCCATGCGCCTTATACCGTTTATGACTATATCGATCGCCATATCCCTGAGTCGGTCACCTGTGCACGCAGGGGAACACATTATCATTATGCTGATAGTGTAGGTGTCCCAGGGTATGCGCTTTGAGTTGGGATAATCGCCGCTGTTGTTCTTTACATACTCTATAAGACGATCATTCCGCTTTTCTTCGGGGATACTGTTCACCGCCGCCTGCATATCCTCGGGTGTGCCTATCTTCACGGCTAAGTCGGTATAAATATCCCTGTGGTATTCCACGAACAGCCTTGCTGCCTTTTCGCGGCGTGATATAAGTTCGTCAGAGAGTATCGCGACAGTCTGTTCGGCAAAATCGCGTATCTCGTACTCTGCTGTTTCCTCATCTGGCAGATCAATATACAGCAGTCTTACATCGTCGCCGTCATGAAGTTCGGCAAACCTTATATTACCGTTCTCGTCATAGGTAACACGCAGCTGACTCTCAAATTTATCACAGTCGAGTTCGTAAAGTTCCACCTGATAGCCGCTTACGGGGACGTTGTACACCATCATATCGCAGGGTCGTACCGTAAATTCGATACATTCTCCGCCCACATCTTTCAGTTCACGAAAGCCGTAACAGCCCTCTTTGAAATGCATTGGTATGCGGTAGTTTTCAGCCATATGGATACCCTCCGTTATCATCGGTCGTCGCTGACGCTGTATGTGAACATCTGCGGTCTTTTTTCCTCTCTCAGCAGATAAAGAGCGAGGATAACATATACAGCGACGCCTAAATACTTTCTTGGGTCTGACATTGTACTGTTGATAGATTCAACTATGCTGGCGTTGTTCTTCATACTTGTGGGGAGAACAACACAGATATCCATGAATGCGTGCAGGAAAACAGTTATCCAGATATTTCCCCATCTTGCGTATACAGCGCAGAGGAATATTCCCACCCCTGCGGTGGATATCACCTGAGGTATAACAGCTTCAACGCTGACTCCTGCCGTGAGGTTCAGCAAGTGATACAATCCGAAAAGAATACCGGATGTGAAAATTGCGGCTATCGTGCCCTTTGTGCTGTTTCTGCCGAAGAGGTCTCTCAGTACGTTGAAGATTATCCCTCTGAAAAGCAGTTCTTCGCATATTCCCGCCGCAAACAGCAGACCGATGATGCACCACACCTGTTCAGACCCGAAATGCAGCCCCGTCGGTGTGACGAGTTTGATCTTGCCGTCGTCGGACGTTTCCAGAAACAATGCATTTATCACGGAAGTGATACTGGCATATATCATGAGAAATCCTGAGATAAGTCCGCCGAAAAAGCCGTTGCCCTTTGTGTAAAGGACTTTCTTTTTGTGCAGCAGAGTGAGTATTGTCGTGTAAAGGGACAGCGATATCAGCGAACATAAGAACTCTGCCTTATAGCCCGATATACCCGTCGTCCTGCATATCATACCGCCGATACGCGAAGCAAGCAGAAAGCACCCCAACGAGCCGAGTATTATCCCGACAGTTGTCAGCACCCTTTTGCTTGTCAGCGGCGAAGCACTGTCATCAGTTTTATCCTGTATCATAATATCCATTATTATTGTCCTTTCTTTAGTCCTCAAAGCTGAATATCTCTTCCACCGATACGCCGAACACCGCGGCTATGTCCATCGCCAGCTTCAAAGAGGGGTTGTACTGTCCTTTTTCAAGTCTGATTATAGTTTCTCTCCTGACCCCCACCAGTTCGGCGAGATCGCCCTGCTTCATATCTCTCGAAGCTCTGAGTTCCTTTAGTCGTGTTTTCAGTTCGGGCATATCATTCCTCCTTTGCAGGGATCTTTTCGTCCTTGTCAATCATAAGGAACAGAAAATGCCTTACGGAATCATATGTTAATATGCCGCTTATTATCAGCATATACGAATTGGAAAATTTCATGATCGCTGAAGTTGCCCCCGGTTGGAAATATTCCAGCAGTAAAAACACTGACAGTGCCAAAGAGAACCATACCAGAAAAGCCATGCCGTTTGCCTTCCCGCGCAACTGTTCTGACATTTCGTCATCGGGTTCCAATTTGTATGAAGCGAGATTCATGCACCAGATGAAGCCGCTTATGAACATACCCAATCCCAGTACCGCGAATATCACTATGTCTGCGGGGTTGTCCTTTCCATCAAAGCCTATCACATCGGTAGATACCATTGACCAAAAGAAGAGTGATCCCGCAAACATCGCTGTTACAGCGTTTAGTTTGGTATGAGCACGCAATGGCATTGGTTTGCGCCTGTCCTTTTTGTAGTTTTCCCTAAATATATCCGGGGAGATATTTCTATTATGTATCATAGGTCATGCTTCCTCCTCAGACTCGGGAGTTCTGTCCAGCCAGAGATAAAAAGCGTTCCTCAGCACATAATACATACCTATCATCAGGTAGCCGTACCACATGATCATTTCTCCTGTTATCTTTACAGAATCTTTATGTATGCGGTTGCAAGCCATATTAACTGCCATACCAAACACCATGGTGGAGATTATCAGCCCTTTAGCCGAATATGCAGTAGCTTTCAGCATAAGCTCCTTGGCGAGCTCGTCCTCGGGCTCTTTTTTATATCTTCCGGATATTATCAGCAGCACAACATAAACTGCTGTCGCCGCCACAACAGCCGGGGTCTGCTGTCTGATACTGCCTATCGACCTTGATATCATCGCCGCTACAGCTATCACCGTCATAACCACACCCAGAAGCAGATTTACCACTGCCTGTCCCTTGACACTTATGGACTTTCTCGGGTCTGTCTTGTAGCGTTCGCGTGCTATCTTTTCAAGCATTTCCCGTCTTTCGGCGCGGGTGATATCTTTGCGCTGATATTCCTTATACAGTTGTCTGACTTTCTCATTGTCACGCATAATAATGCCTCCGTATGTCTTTTGTTCTGCTGTCTTTTTGTTTTCTGTCAAAGCCTTTATAAAAGCAAGAAGTGATATATTCATCACCTTATGTGACAATAATATCACACAGAATTGCATTTGTCAATGCCTGATGTGATAAATTTGTCACTTTTGTTGGATGTTACAGCATAACATAAGAAATCGGATAGCCGATAGTGCAAATTGTACAATGCCAAAAGTTTGTTATATACGCAAAAAAGCCCTCAAAAGAGAGCTTTCCGCGTTTAATGGGTATATATGAGAGAGAGTAATGCAAGTTTATGTGCGCGTTACTTGGTTATATCAACGCTTGCGCACTTGATACCCGTCAGCTTCTCGCTGAGTGCATCAGGCTGAGAGGTTCCTGCAAACAGAGTGAACTTGCTGCCGAATACCTTTCTCACGCCGTTGTCGTCAACTGCTGTGAATGCCTTTTCAGGAACTTCTATCTCGAATACAGCGGTCTCGCCTTCATTCAGCTTAACGCGCTTGAATCCGCACAGGCTGACATTGGGTACTGCGTGTTCGCAGTAGTCCTTAATATAAAGCTGTATAACGTCCTCGGTAGCCTTGCCGCTGTTTTCTGCGGTAACTACTGCCTTGCCGTCCTTGTATTCAACCTTTGTGACCTTAACACCGCCGTAGGTAAGTCCGTAGCCGAAAGGATACAGTACGTTCTCGGTGGTGTAGCGGTATGTTCTGCCCTTCATGGAATAATCAGTGAATTCGGGCAGTTTATCGGTATCCTCATAGAATGTAACAGGCAGCTTGCCGGAAGGTGAAACATCACCGAAGAGAACCTCAGCCAGTGCCTTACCGCCCATTTCACCGGGATAGAATGCGTGTATCAGTGCATCGGGCTTGCTTTCGGGATTTATAGCCGAACCTGCGCATACAACAGTAACAACAGGCTTGCCCAGTGCCATTATCTTCTTCACCAGTTCTCTCTGGGGAGGAGGCAGTGTCAGACCATTCTTGTCGCCCGAGGAGAACTCGTTGCCGGTATCGCCCTCTTCGCCCTCGATAGTAGCGTCGAGACCAAGGCAGAGTATTGTCATATCAGCGAACTTAGCAGCTGCAACAGCCTCTGCATAACGGTCGCCTGCCTGTGCCAGATTAGAAACTCTGTCCTTGTACAGGTGGCAGCCCTCAGCGAAGATGACTCTGCCGCTGAATCTGTCCTGAATGCCGTTCAGGAATGTTATATATCTGTCGGAAAGACCATTGTAGTTGCCCTCGAGTGCTGTTCTGCTGTCTGAGTTAGGACCTATAACTGCGATAGTCTTGTACTTCTTTTCATCGATAGGCAGTATGCCGTTGTTTTCCAACATAACAAGGGACTTCTCAGCACACTCAAGTGATACAGCCTTGTGTTCCTTGCAAGCTACCTTATCGTAGGGGATATCATCGAACTCAGTCTTCTTATCGAACATACCAAGTCTCATTCTTGTGCGCATCAGGTGTACACAAGCGGTACGGATATCTTCCTTGGTAACAGCACCCTTTTCAAGTGCTACCAGAAGATTCTGATATGTACAGCCGCAGTTAACATCGCAGCCTGCTTTCAGTGCCATAGCGGTAGATTCGATAGCGTTGGCGGTTACCATGTGATTTTCGTGGAAATCGCGTATAGCCCAGCAGTCGGAAACGAAGTAGCCGTCAAATCCCCATTCTTTCAGCTTAGCCATCAGGAAATCACTGGCGCAGGCAGGTTCACCGTTTACACGGTTGTACGCGCCCATAACGCTTTCTACCTTAGCTTCCTTTACCAGTGCCTCAAATGCAGGGAGATAAGTCTCCTCCATATCCTTTGCATTTGCCTTGGCATCAAATGAATGGCGTATAGCCTCGGGACCACTGTGTACTGCGAAATGCTTAGCACAAGCAGCAGCCTTCATAACTTTTCCGTCGCCCTGAAGACCTCTTACAACAGCCTTGCCGTTGCGTGTGGTAAGATAAGGATCTTCACCGAAAGTCTCATGACCTCTGCCCCAGCGGGGATCACGGAATATGTTTATATTAGGTGCCCACAGAGTAAGACCCTTGTATATATCGCGGTCTTCCTCCTTAGTGTAGACATTGTACTTAGCTCTTACTTCCTCCGAAGTTACTTCGGCAGTTTTCTGGGTCAGTTCATCATCGAACATAGCCGCAAGACCGATAGCCTGGGGGAACATGGTAGCAACGCCTGAACGTGCAAAACCGTGTATGCCCTCGTTCCACCAGTTGTATGCGGGTATTCCCAGTCTCGGAACGGCAGGCGCGTCGTATCTCAGCTGTGACGCCTGCTCCTCCGTAGTCATTTCGTCTGTGAGCGCTTCAGCTCTTTCCTCCGCCGAGAGGGTTTCATCAAGGTACTTTTTCATGACCTTCCTCCTAACCTTTCATAATTATATTATATATCACCTGATCATTTGCCGACAGCTGTTCTTATCTTATCGAGCTGAGGCTCTGTATCTCCCTTGTTATCCAGCAGATGCCATGTCTCTGTGACCTCGGCAGTCTCGCCGGGCTGATACTTTCTCTTTTCACCCAGTATCTCACATTCAAGGAACTTGCTGTTTGTATACATTTCAAAATTGCAGGAATAATCGGGGTATTCAACAAACTGATACTCACCGAAGCACTTAACGAATATCTGCTCGTTAACAGCGTAAGCCGCAAAGCCGTCCTCAACATTGAAGCCTGCCTTGAATGCGCCCTGTATGAACTTGTCCTGTCTGATGCGGACATACTCATTAGTCAGCTTGAAGCGGGGGTCGTTGATATCGGAATAATCCCACAGGCTCATTACTCTGTTAGGCAGATAACCCGATTTTCTTGTACACATCGGTATAACAGCCGTGCCGCCTGCGGTAAGACCTGTTATTGACCAGAGAGCAAAATCTGCCTCCTTGTCGCCGATATTCTTTATGCGCTGTGTAACTGTAACTATCGGCTTGCTTGCATCGAGAGTTATAACAGTTTCAAGCTGCTTGCCGAAAGGCGTAGCGGGGGGAGTGAATGTTACGGTGTCGCCGTCTGCTTTGTATGCAACGGGGTCGTTGTCGGGGTTATAGGTCTCGGGGATAAGCTCGGGAGCTACCCAGAGTCTGTGACCGCCTCTGTTGCGCCAGGTGCCGTAGCCCTCAACATCAACAGTGAAACTTCCTTCTTCGTCTTCCAGCATAACGTTTTCTCTGCCGTTAAGTGCGAAGTAAATAACTCTCGGGCCGAACTCAACAGTCACTGCGAGAGCACAGGAATCATTCTCTATAAACACGCATTTACCGTAGCTTTTGTATTCTTTTTCTGATATCTTAACGCTCATAAAAAGCACCTCCGCTTACATTTTGTTATTTGATTATACACTGAATACCCGATTTTTGCAACTCATTTCTTGCGTTATCGGTTACAAATATTGCTTATTTATATAAAAAAATTGTGATAAATTCCAGAATTCTCTGTTGAATATATTGAAAAATCAAAAGTTTTGTGTTATAATATGTAACAAGATACAGCAATTTTTTGTCTGTCGGGTGGAAAACAGACAAGTCATTTTGGAATATCGGTTATGAAATAATATGGAGTAATTTATGCGCGGCAAGGGTAGTAAAGCCGCGTGATCAGACGGGGGTAGAAACGATCATGATAGTACATCTGGACGGGGATTTTGAGACAGTCGATTATGTTGAGAATCGAAGTGTCCTGATCTACGATAATGTAGATAATGAAGAGTATCCTGTGCACTGGCACAATGCCATCGAGATAGTTATGCCGCTGACAAACGGCTATACTATGATGTGTGACGGAAAGACCTATGATCTGCATGAGCGGGATATTATGATAGTACCTGCGGGCACGCTGCACGCTATGAAAGCGCAGTCGGGACGCAGACTGATCATGCTGTTCGACAACAGGAGCATAAGCTCGAATCCTGCATTGTATGACCTTTACTCGGTGCTTAAATCGCCTGTTATGATAGGAGAGGAATCCGATGAGGAACTCAGGATATCGCTGGGCAACCTCATAAAAGAGATCTATACGCTGTACAGCAATTTTGATGTTCTTTCTGAGGTATATATCTACATCAAGCTGCTGACACTGCTTGCAAGGATCAAAGAGAATCAGATCAGTGCTGTGAAGTATGACGATGAAAAATATCTGGAAAAATTTGGTAGTATTATCAAGTACATCGAGCAGAACTATATGTACAATATCACACTTGATGATCTGGCAAGAATGGCGGGATACAGCAAGTATCATTTTTCCAGGATATTCAAAAAATACAGCCGTACGACCTTCATAAGCTTTTTGAATCACAGAAGGATAAAAGCTGCTGAAATGCTGCTGCTCGATGAGAATATCTCGGTAACAGAAGCAGCGATGCAGGTAGGATTTTCAAGCCTGACCACCTTTAACAGAGTATTCAGGGAAATAAAGGGCTGTACACCTACTGAGTTCAGGAAGCTGTATAAGCTGACGAATGTTACGGGAGATTAAGCGGTAAACAGCAAATGCCAAGAAGGAGAGTCTGAATAAAGCTCTCTTCCTTGGCATTTTTTTACGTATAATAATACTTACCCTGCACTAATTTGCTGCAAATATCATTTCAGCTTGAAATGTACAGGCATACCGTTTTTCATGGCTATCTTCACTTCGCCCTGTATAAGGGGCAGGAAGTATCTTACAGCCTCAGGCGTGATATCGTTGCGGGCATGGTTCACCCACTTTTTCGGGAAGAACTTTTCCTTGTTCGCTACCTGCGAAGCATCGGTTGTCTCAACGGTTATAACATAGGGAACATCGCTGAGACGCTTGAAGTATACCATCTTGCCCGATTCCCCCGCAAGGGCGCGCTTGACACCCTCACTGCCGATAAGCTCGGCTTCGTCGATATCGGTTTTGGAGCAGATATGTGAGGAACACCTCTGCATAACGTTCAGCTCGATGGAACGTACTTTACAGCCTATCCTGTCCTTTACCAGCTGTTCAAGGGTCTTGCCTATGCCCGACAGGTACTCGTGACCGAAATTATCCACCACGATATCCGTCCTGTTCTCCTCGGGTATGCGCACACCCTCGGATACCGCCACGATGACCGCCTTGTGCTTAGCCTGCATTATGCGCACATCTTCAAGAAACTTGTCAGCATCAAGGTCACATTCGGGAAGATATATCAGGTGGGGGGCTATCTCGTCATTAGCCCTCAGCACACAGGTAGAAGCCGTCAGCCAGCCTGCGTGTCTGCCCATTATCTCGATGATAGTTACCGAATCCACCGAATATACCGAACTGTCGCGGATTATCTCCTGCACGGTAGCCGCTACATATTTCGCCGCCGAACCGAAGCCGGGAGTGTGGTCGGTTATGGGAAGATCGTTGTCGATAGTCTTCGGGATACCGATGACCCTGATATCAGAACCCACCGATCTCAGATATACCGAAAGCTTATCCACCGTATCCATCGAATCGTTACCGCCTATGTAGAAAAACGCCTGGATACGATGCTTTTCAAGATTTGCCTGTATCTTGCGGTAGACCTCATCATCTTCGTCCGCCGCAGGAAGCTTGTACCTGCATGAACCGAGTACTGTGGAGGGCGTCTGCCTTAAAAGCTCCATATCCTCATTGGATCTTATGACCATTTTGAGGTCGATGAGCTCGTCCTTGATCATGCCCTCGATACCGTTGATAGAGCCGAAAACAGCGTCTATCGCGGGAGTTTTCAGCGCTTCCTTGAATACCCCTACCAAGGACGCGTTGATAGCACAGGTCGGTCCGCCCGACTGAGCAACTGCAATATTCATTTGTATACCTCCGTATAACACCTTATTTAAGCGGACACCACTCCGCTTTCCCAAAAATTATAGCACATTTGGCTTTCAAATTAAAGAGAGAATTTCAAATATTAATAATCTTTTCAGTTTTTCACAAAAATTTGTACGGTCGATAACGGCAAGATATAAATATTTACCGTAAAAAGCCCTGCCTTGGGGCGATTTGGTAATATGCGAAAAATTTAATGCTAATAATTTTTAAAAAGTTTTTTAAAAGACTTGAAATGGAGCGCGAAATATGGTATGATTATGATATGTAAATGTGCAAATATGATTTGGACAAATATTTTTTAAGAAAATAATGGAGGTACTTAAATATGGTAACAGCCGGCGATTTCAGAAATGGTATGACTTTTGAAGAGGAAGGCAACGTAATGCAGATCGTTGAATTCCAGCACGTAAAGCCCGGTAAAGGTGCAGCTTTCGTAAGAGCAAAGGTAAAGAACGTAATTACAGGTTCTGTAATTGAAAAGACATACAACCCTACTGCAAAGTTCCCTACTGCTTACGTTGAGAGAAAGGATATGGAATATTCTTACAGCGACGGCGATCTCTACTACTTCATGGATGCAGAGACTTTTGAGCTGATCCCCGTAAACAAGAGCGAGCTTTCCGATAACTTCAAGTTCGTTAAGGAGAACATGGTATGTAAGATCCTTTCCTACAAGGGTCAGGTATTCGGCGTTGAGCCTCCTTTCTTTGTAGACCTCGAAGTTACAGAGACAGAGCCCGGCGAGAAGGGCAACACTGCTACAAATGCTACAAAGCCTGCAACTGTTGAGACAGGTGCTGAGATCAGAGTTCCTCTGTTCATCAACACAGGCGACAAGATCAGGATCGACACACGTACCTGCGAGTACATGGAGCGTGCATAAGTCACAACAAACAGGTCATTATCTGTGAAAAGGAGGGCGGCTGTAATGGAGCTCAGCAACAAGGCAGCTTATATCAAGGGTCTTATGGAAGGCATGAAGATCGATGAGACCACCGATCAGGGCAAGGTACTGAAGGCTATGGCTGAACTGATGGAGGAGATGGCAAAGGCTATCGAGGACGTTACTGTTCTGGCTGACGAGACTGTTGATGTAGTTGACAGTTTAAGCGACGATCTTTCCGATCTGGAGGACGATTTCTACGATGAGTTCTACGGTGACGACGATGATGAGGATTATGACTATGATCCCGATGACGACACACTTTACGAGTGTGTATGTCCTACCTGCGGCGAGACCATTGTTATGGACGACAAGATGGTCGAGAGCGGTTCGATAGAATGTCCGAACTGTGGAGAGAGTCTTGAATTTGATTTTTCAGAGGACGATACCGAGGAATAATATCCGCTTTTCATGAATAGCAAACGGCACTTTTGTCAGATGACAGAAGTGCCGTTTTTATATGCAAAAAAAGGCGGCAACAGCCGGAACTCTCTTCCGTGGCTGCTGCCGCTTATTTGATGTTTTGTATTCAGAACATTTCGCCCAGCATCGTCACCAGCGGGAGTGTAAGTCCGCTGAGTAGAGTGCTTACTGCAAAGAATTCTGAACAGCGTTCGGGATTTTTGTCGAACTGTATGGCGAACATGGTACCTGTTGTTGCAACAGGGCAGGCAGATGCTATCAGCACTACCATTTTTACCATGTGGGGCGCCGGCAGGAATTGCACCAGCGCAAAGGCAACTATGGGCAGTAAAAACAGCTTGTAGGCGCACACCATGTAAAGCCCCTTGTTTTTCAGGGCTTTCAGCACGTTTGTCTGTGCCGCCGCTGAGCCTGCTATCAGCATGGCTAGGGGAGTGTTCATATCCGAGACATACTGCAAGGATGTGTGAAGTATCTCGGGCAGACGTATCTGCATAAGGTAGAATATAAGCCCTATGAACACCGCTATCACGGAGGGTGAAGTCGCCGCCTTGATGAATGATTTGAAATCGCGGCTCTCTTTCATGGTCATGTAGCCGTGGGTCCATACAAGGATGTTGAAAAGTGTTATGTACGCCGTGAGGTAAAGTACGCCCTCATCGCCGTAAATTCCCCGTATTAGCGGTATGCCGATGAATCCGCAGTTTGAATATACAGCCGAGAAGCGCTCCAGAGAATGTTCGGGGCGTTTTTTGCTTATAAGAAGTGTTGAAAGCGCTATCGCTACCCCGAAGGTTATTCCTGAAAGCAGGAACGACCACATCAGACCTCTCAGCAGTTTGCTGCTGTACTCACTCTGGTAGGACATGAATATCAGCAGCGGGTTGACGATATACAGCGCCACCTTAGAAAGCTGCTTGTTGCCCTCCTTGGTTATCAGCCCTTTCAGACTGCACCATAGTCCGATGAGGAGTATTATGAACATAATGACTATCTGCTTTAAAATAACAACTCCTGCTCCCATAAAATGCCCCCTTTTAAAATATCACTTCATCAGTATAAATTTTTTATATGAATATTTATACGGTATTTTTGATATATTCCGAAAATACGCGTCAGTAAATGTATACGGCAAAAGCGGAGAACAGAAAAGTCCTCCGCTTTAAACGATCATAAATTCGGGCTTACTTTGCGGAAGCTGCCACGATGCTGTTCTCGATTGCTTCGGCACGGAGGAGTGCGGTATCTATATGGTCGCAGAAATTCTCCTTGCCGACGTGTTCGATGAAACCTGCCTTTTCCATGGCGTGCATGGGCTGTTCGTTGACGTGTGAGAATATTACCTTTACATTGTTCTTTTCACAGCGCTTTACGATACCCATAAGTGCTTCGACACCTGCGGCATCTATGGCGGGCACGTTTCTCATACGTATGCAGAGAACGTCGATATTTTCATCGGAGAGCATATAGCTGTACTTATCGGCAGCCGCAAAGAACATGGGTCCGTTTATCTCGAATACTCTGGTATTCTTTGGTATCTTTTTAAGGAGTATATTATCGGGGTCGGTGTCCTCGTCGTCAACATCTACCCATGCATGAGCCTCGGTAACATCAGCCATACGCTTCATGAACAGCAGTGAAGCCATTACCATGCCTACTCCTATGGCTACTACGAGGTCGAATACAACGGTGAATACCAGTGTGACGAAGAGTACAGCGATATCGCTCTTGGGAGCGGTCTTTATAGTGTTGCGGATATTTCGCCAGCCGCACATATTGTATGCCACCACAAAGAGTATTGCCGCAATGGTGGGCATTGGTATCAGCGATGCCTTATCCATCAGCAGGCAGAGTATTATAAGTACTACAACGGAATGTACCATACCTGCAATGGGAGTTCTGCCGCCGTTCTTGACGTTTGCGGCTGTACGTGCGATAGCGCCTGTTGCGGGGATTCCGCCGAAAAGCGCAGAGCCGATATTAGCGGCACCCTGTGCGATAAGCTCCATATTGGAACGGTGCTTTGAACCTATCATACCATCGGCAACAACGCATGAAAGCAGTGATTCAACAGCTGCGAGTATTGCTATGGTGAAAGCGTTGGGCAGGAGTGCCCTTACTCTTGCAAAGGTGAAGTGAGGTACGGTAAAGGGAGGAAGATCCTTTGAAACTTTGTACAGGCTTCCTATGGTGTTTACCTTCATATCCAGCACGCCCACCATCACAGAACCGACTATTACGGCTATAAGCGAAGCGGGTATCTTCTCCAGCTTTTTAGGCCAGAAGATGAGTATTGCCAGTGATACAGCGCCCACAAGAAGTGCCTGCGGATTAAGACTGCCGAAGCAGAGGACTATCTCCTTTACCTTGTCAACGGTTTCAACCGGGGAGTTTTTGAAGGTCAGCCCGAAGAAATCCTTGATCTGACCGATAAGAATGGTCACGGCTATACCAAAGGTGAAACCGCTGGTTATAGTGCCGGGGATATACTTTATCAGCGCACCAAAGCGGCAGAAGCCCATGACGATCATGATAACGCCCGCCATTATGGTGGATATCACAAGACCTTCCATACCCTCTGTGGCAACGATGCCTGCAACGATGGTGGCAAATGCGGCAGTAGGACCTGCTATCTGCACACGGCTGCCGCCCAGGAATGCGACTATGAATCCTGCAACGATGGCGGTATACAGACCCTGTTCGGGACCGACACCCGACGCCAGTGCCAGCGCGATGGAAAGCGGCAGTGCGATTATAGCTACTATCACACCTGCGGTGACATCATTTACCAACTGACCCTTTGAATAGTTTTTCATTACCGAGAAAAGCTTTGGTTTCAGCTTACTTTCGGTAGGCTTTTTTGCGACCTGCTCCAAATCATTTCATCTCCATAAATATTTTTTGCCAAAAACGGCACAGCTTTTACATTATACTACTATAAAACAGGGATTTCAATGTATTTTTTATTACATATTTAATTTTGTAGGCTTGTTTATAAATCGGGGTAATTTATACGGATTTGTGTGTATTTTATCCTGTTAGATATGGCTATTTGGGCATTTGCAGACAGGTGCCGCGGTTGAATATTTTTATAATATTGAATGTGCATATACCCATGACGGACTTGTTGCACGAAAGTCTGCAGGATGATGGCAATTTGTTTATATCTACATCTTTACAATCAAAATTAAATGTGCTATAATCAATATATTAGGGCATTTTGTGCCGAAGGGATATGGTGTAATATTTTATGTAAGGAGAATGTAAATGAACCGAGGTATCTCAAAAAAGGTCATTGCGGGCTTTGTTGCCATGGGCGTGGTCATCATCGGACTGATAATCGCGCTGGTCGTTACAAACCGCGGCAAGGACGATGATTCCTGGAAGACTTCTTCGCCGAAGAAAAAGTCGGAAACAGTATCTTCCGAGGCTGAAGAAAGCGAAGCGGAAGAAGAGGAGGAAGAAGACTCCGAGGAAGAGGAAGAAGAGGAGGACTCCGAAAGCGAGGAGGAAGAATCCGAAGCTGAGAAAGAGGACGATGTAAAAAAGGAAGGATATGTAGTAAACTGGTCTTCGGGCAACAGCTGGGAAGACAGCGGCAAGCAGATGAGCGGTCTGGATATCGGCATTGCCAATTACAGCGATGATGCTGTCAGCGGCTGGAAGCTTGAACTTGAAGTTGCAGACCTGAAATCCGTCGATGGCTGGAACGGTACTTTTACCATCAAGGGAAATACACTCACAATAACAAATGCGGATTACAACGGCGATATCGCAAAGGGCGGCACTGTGACACTGGGATGCAATATCGGTACAGGCAGTTCGCTGAATGTTAAGAGCGCGAAGCTCAATGGTGTTACCTGCACCCTGAAAAAAGGCAAGGTAAGCCAGAACAACAATAACAATAATAACAACAATAACAATAACGGCAACAACAACGAGAAGAAGGACGTTGATGTTAAGAAGCTGCTGAAGCGTTCCAAAAATGCAGAACAGGGCGATGACTGGCTGCATACCGACGGCAACAAGATACTTGATGCTGACGGAAAGCAGGTGTGGCTGACAGGTGTTAACTGGTTCGGCTACAACACGGGCACCAATACCTTTGACGGCCTGTGGAACAGCGAATTTGAGCCTACCATCAAGGCTATTGCAGACCACGGCTTCAACCTGATACGTGTACCTATGTCTGCTGAACTTATAAACCAGTGGGCGGCAGGGGAGTATCCTCAGGCGAACTACAACAACGCTTACAACGAGGAACTCAACTCAATGAACTCTCTGCAGATATTCGACTATTTCCTGAAACTGGCAGAAGAGAACGGAATGAAGGTAATGCCCGATATCCATTCGGCTAACACCGATGCGTCGGGTCACAATGCTAATCTGTGGTACACTGACAGGGTCAGCGCAAAGGAGTACTATGCTGCACTGGAATGGCTGGCTGACCGCTACAAGGACAATGACACTATTATAGCTTTCGACCTGAAGAACGAACCTCACGGCAAGCCTGCCGAGGGCGATCAGGCGGCTATATGGAACGACAGCAAGGCTGACAATAACTGGAAGTACGTTGCTGAAACTGCTGCAAAGAAAGTTCTGGCAAAGAACCCCAACGTTCTTATAATGGTAGAGGGTACTGAGATATACCCCAAGAACATCAAGAAGAACGGCGATTACAAATCGCAGGATAACGAGGATTACTACTTCAACTGGTGGGGCGGAAATCTCCGCGGCGTAAAGGATTATCCCATAGATCTGGGTAAGTATCAGGATAAGCTGGTATACTCTCCACACGACTACGGCCCCACTGTATACGAACAGCCGTGGTTCGAGGGCGGCTACGATTTCAAGAGCCTGAAAAAGGACTGCTGGCAGGATAACTGGCTGTACATCCACGAGAAAAAGACCGCACCCCTGCTGATAGGCGAATGGGGCGGATTCATGACCGAGCCTAATATCACCTGGATGACATATATGCGCCAGCTGATAAAGGAAAATCATTTGAACCACACCTTCTGGTGCTTCAATGCGAATTCGGGCGACACAGGCGGACTTGTCCTTGATGACTTCACCACATGGGACGAAGAAAAGTACGAGTTCGTAAAGGAAGTGCTCTGGCAGGAGGGCGGCAAGTTCGTTGGACTTGACCACAAGATAGCTCTCGGCAAGAACGGCATAAATCTTTCAAAGGCAAAGGGTCTGAAATAATATAGTAAAAGTTCGATATATGCTTTTGCGAGGTTCACAAAGAAGCAATGTCGTTTACTGTAACCAAGGGCGGAGAAATGATTCTCCGCCCTTTTTGCGCGGTTTTAAAAGGGTCATGGGAGAATATGTCCTGTTTGCTTTGTTCATTATCTGCAATAGTTTTCAAGAATTTGAAATTTTGCAGGGCTAATTTTACAAAGTGAAAAAAACTCAAAAAAAGTTTGAAAAACCTCTTGACAAATGGGGGTTGATGGTGTATAATAGATACTGTTGTGAGGGACGAAACGAAAACGAAACGAACTTCACAGGTAAGAATATGGGGGTTTAGCTCAGCTGGGAGAGCATCTGCCTTACAAGCAGAGGGTCACAGGTTCGAGCCCTGTAGTCCCCATCAGTCAGATGTGTGCAGAACTTCTGCACACGACTTTCTGACACGGCCCGGTAGTTCAGTTGGTTAGAACGCCGCCCTGTCACGGCGGAGGTCGTGAGTTCGAGTCTCATCCGGGTCGCTTATATGCTTCTGTAGCTCAGTCGGTAGAGCAGGGGACTGAAAATCCCCGTGTCGGTGGTTCAATTCCACTCGGAAGCACCATTTTGCGGATTTAGCTCATCTGGTAGAGCGCCACCTTGCCAAGGTGGAGGTAGCGAGTTCGAGCCTCGTAATCCGCTCTTGATATCCCGATACTTCGGTGTCGGGATATATTGATTAATGCGGGTTTATTTCAACGCTAGAATACCTTTCTTCCTGAGAGGAGAAACTTGTTTAACTCAAGTGACCCGCTCCACTGAATGCCGATAGTTATATCGGCATTTTTCATATGCGGATTTAGCTCATCCGGTAGAGCGCCACCTTCCCAAGGTGGATGTGGCGAGTTCGAGTCTCGTAATCCGCTTTTTATGTATAAAATCAGAGGGCGTAAGCAATGGTCTTATGCCCTCTGTTTATTATAATAGTATACTTAAAGACAGATAAGCTCTTTACGCGCAAGAGTCATATTCTCACAGCCGCCCGCCCTGACGATGGCGAAATCCTCTATTCTTACGCCGAATTCGCCTTCAAGGTATATACCCGGCTCGATGGTGATGACGGAATTTTCTGGGATAACTGCGTTTGAAACAGGGGAGCCGTAGGGTTCTTCGTGTATCTCCATACCTACGC
Source organism: Ruminococcus albus AD2013 (assembly GCF_000526775.1). Taxonomy (NCBI): domain Bacteria; kingdom Bacillati; phylum Bacillota; class Clostridia; order Eubacteriales; family Oscillospiraceae; genus Hominimerdicola; species Hominimerdicola alba. The sequence goes on along the minus strand of NZ_JAGS01000001.1, from coordinate 2,405,292 downwards.
CGTGGCCGAGGGAATGTCCGAATTTGTCGCCGTAGCCTGCGGCTTCGATGATATCTCTTGCGGCGGCATCGAAGTCCTTGCCTGTGATATCAGCTTTAAGGGCGTTGATACCTGCCTGCTGGGCTTTCAGGACTATGTCGTAAACCTTGCGCATCTTGTCGGTAGGTTCGCCCACGCATACTGTCCTTGTCATATCGCTGTGATAGCCGTCAACAACTGCGCCGAAGTCCATCAGCACGAATTCGCCTTTCTGCACGCGCCTTTCGGAGGGCACGCCATGGGGCATGGAGGTGTTGGGTCCGCTGAGGACTATGGTATCGAAACTCAAAGTCTCTGCGCCGTGTGAAAGCATGAAATAATCCAGCTTCAGCTGCATCTCTTTCTCGGTCAGACCCTCTTTGATATAGCCCAGCATGAACTCGAAGCCCTGTTCGGCTATGCGCTGTGCGGCTATCATTTTTTCGGTCTCATCGGGGGATTTCACCATGCGTATCTGACGTATCAGCCTGCCGAAACGTCCGTCTGCGGGTATCTCGGCTTCAAGCTTGTTGCGGTAATGCGCCAGCTGACTTACGGTGCAGGTCTGGCTGTCGATGGCTATTTCTTTAGCTCCGTGTTTTTTTATAAGTTCGTTCATCTGGGCAAATCTTTCTTCGCCCCTGCCCTCGAGTATCACAGTGCAGCCCACTGCGGTGGCACGCGCTTTTTCGATGTACCTTGAGTCTATTATAAGGTAGCTTTCCTCGGGGAATACCAGCACAGTACCTGCGCTGGACTTCATCTGCGTGAAGTAACGTCTGTTGACTTCATCGGTTATGATGCCGCATCCGCCGACTTCTGCTATCCTTGATTGCAGGCGTTCAAGCCTTGTCATAATTTACACCCTCGTTCTATTTAATAAGAATACAGCAACAGCCTTTTCTGATGGTTATACTTCAAAGAAAGCATACAGCAGTTCAATAAAAGAATCAAACGTCCCGAAGCTTTCCATTGTTCCGTTGCTGAGTATCTGATATTTCTTTCCGCTGATATTGTAAACGATGTAGTCTATACTTGATTTTCCAAGCAGGATATAGTCGGTAATATCCGTCATATCCCTGAAAGATGAGTTGAACCGTATTATATCCATGCTCTTTTTTCTCGGATATTCGGTCAGGAACTCTTCATCATACACCCCGCAGATACTGCGTCCGTCATATGACAAACCATTTGTGTGGTGGAGAAGTTCGATATAGTCTTTGGGTAATCCAACTTCAAATAAATAATAGAATTCTTTATCTGCATCGTTTATCTTTTCCTGTGTCGGCTTTTCATATGCAGCCGTATCGGGCAGCTTTGAAAGAAATTCTGTATACATATTATTCAGCCTGTTCGCTCCACTTATAATTGAGTGCATCAACTGCCATAAGATAAGAATACTTGCCGAAACCGCTTATCTGACCCACACATACGGGGGCTATTACCGATTTCTCGCGGAACTCGTCCCTTGCATGGATATTGCTGAGGTGTACCTCAACTACGGGTATCTTTATAGCGGCTATTGCATCGCGGATAGCATAGCTGTAATGGGTATACGCGCCTGCATTCAGCACAACGCCGTCGAACTTCTTTCTTGCAAGATGCAGTTCGTCTATTATCTCACCCTCGTGGTTGGACTGATAGACCTCGCAGTGCATACCCATTTCAAGGGCATGAGCGACTATCTCATCATTGATGGACTCAAAAGTGTCGGTGCCGTAAACGCCGGGTTCTCTTTCGCCCAGAAGATTGAGGTTCGGTCCGTGTATCACAAGTATCTTTTTCATATGGTCCTCTTTTCTGCCGTCCGTTATTCAGCGCTGGACGGCTTTGTTATTTCAAGCTGGATATAGCTGTCTATCTCGCCCTGACGGACAAAGAACATATCGTACAGTCCCTCGGTGGATTCGTCAGAAGCTACGCACATACCGCCGAGATCACCGTATTTTTTCTTGTCGGGCTTGTTGCCGTAGTCGTTGGCGAAGCCTTCGGTATCGGCAAGTTCTTTCAGCTTTTCTTCGGTGAGAGCGGTGATATCGCCCACGCTGTCATGCTTGCAGATGTAGATGTTCCAGCCCTCGACGGTATCGGTGTCAATGTACATCTCGAATACCTCGTCGAGCTCGAAATTATTTATCGGCACGGTCTTGGTGAAGCCTTCTTCTGCCATTTCGTCTATCATGGGGGTATTTCTCCATGTTGACTTGGACTCCAGTATCAGTCCTTTTATCACCGAGGGCTTGGCTTCGTTGTAATCCTTCAGGATACCGATAGTATCCTCTTCTTCGTCGATGCTGTCTTCGGTATCTGTCACAGTGGCGTCTTTGCCTTTGTTGTCAGGCTTTTTATTGTTAGCCTTTCCCTTATTGGTACAGGCTGCAAGACACAGCACTGCCGCAAGCAGGGATATCAGTAGTGTTTTTCTGTTCATTTCCTGTCACCGTCCTTATCTTTTTAATTTAATGCGGATAGTACCATTTATGGATCTCTGTTCTCGGCGCAGATATCGTTCTCCGAAAAGACCGACGGAGAACGCCCCGTCGGTCTCACAGTAAACTTATCTCGCCGTCACTTACTGCTCATTACCAGTACAGAAATACAGGTGTATCCAATGGAGCATTTTCGTATATGTACTCTGCTGCATCATATGGCAGGTTTACACAGCCGTGGCTGCCCCATGTGGGTGACTGGTACTTTTCGCCGCCGAATACGCCGCCCTGCCATGAAGCATCGTGGAAACCAATGCCTATGGTGCTGAAATAGTTCCAGAATTCAACATAGGAAGCGTAGGACTGTCCGTCGGAACTGCCCACCAGTGTCTTGCCGCGCTCTTTCAGCCAGAGCTTGTATACGCCTGCGGGAGTGTTTCTCGACTCACTTGGATAGCCTGATACGATGTCGCTCTCCATCTTCATTTCGCCGTTCTCGTAATACCACATATGCTGCATTTTGAGGTCAACATCGAAATAAGTATCGCCGTAATCGGTCTTGTCGGTCAGCCAGTCGGGGTTGCAGGTATAGCTGTATGTCGAGTCGGGGTTGACGTAGTATATAGCATCCATTCGGGTTGATTCGCAGTTCTCTATACATTCTATGATGTGATCTGTCATAGCGTCCTGATCCAGCCACCAGCCGTAGCAGCCTTCGCCCTGGGGTACGGTTATGGGACCTCTGCTGGTGGAAACGAACTGTCTGTCCTTGCCGAAGGTATCGTATCTGCTTGCCAGAAGGCTTACATACTGCTCGACTTTATCACGGTCGACTTCAAGCGCATTGACAGGTGCATCCTCATCGTAGCCTACCCATTTCATTATCGTAGGGCCGTCTATTTTCTCGGTGTTCAGCTGGAAATCTATGACTATCTCGATGTTATGCAGATTGTTCAGCTTCTGACAGCGCTCGTAAAGATCTTCCGAATGGAGCTTGGCTTTTTTGTAGCAGTCGACGGAGCCTATGGCTATATCGAAATGCAGTTCGTCAAGTTCGCTCTCAACATAATCGAAAAGCAGCTGTATCTTGTTGGTGTCGATGGAATCGCCGTCGTTCTCGCCTACCACCATGAAACTTCCTGCGTCGTTGCGGCTTATGTAAGCATCCTGAGGTGCTTTGGCTTTCTGGTTCTTTATAAGCTTGTGAGCCAGTATACTCTCAAGTTTTTTCTTGTCATAATGGAAAGAGTTCTTTATCGAATACTCTTCCTTTTCAAACATGGCGCTGAGCCATTTTCCATGATCCTGACCGTTGTAGTATTTGTTTACCAATTCCTCGGTATTGTCCTTGTATCCTATATCTGCAAGGGGAATGGTTATCTGTGATCCGTCCCTTTTGGTGATGGCAAGTACATCGGGGATACCGGCTTTTTTCTTTACCTCTTCCAGAGCCTGGCGCTTGTCCATTCCGCCTACATCAACGCCGCTGATATAGGTATTATCAAGGAAAGAGTCTTCATACATCTTATTGCCGATTATCAGAAATCCGCCGCCTGCCATAAGACCTGTCAGCAGTATGCAGGTACATATAAGTGCTGCCTTGGTGGCGGTCATGGGCTTCTTTTTCTTCTTTTTGATAGTTACAGCGGGCTTTTTTACAGCAGCTGCCTTGTTACTGGTTTTTGTGTTCCTGCTGTTTGCGGGCTTTTTGGCATATGTGCTTCCGCCTGATGATCTTTTTGAACTGCTGCTGCCTGATCTTGACGCAGTACCGCTGTGCTGTCTTTGTGCGGTGCTTCTCCTGCTGCCGGACGAACTGCCCGCATAAGCTCTCTGCGGTCTTCTTTCTCTTGCTGTCCGGGCATAAACAGTATCAAAAGCGTCCTCGCCGAAATCTGTTACACCCCTTGCAGGTTCGGGCTCATCGCCGAAATTCTCGGTCATTGACATATTTCTGGCAATCTTTCTGGCAAGGTCTTCTTTTCTGTTCTCCATAAAAAAGAAACTATCCTCCTACTCAAATAGAAACTCGTTTACGCTCTCCTTATCTGTACATGAGAGTACAGATATCCATTTTTATTATACAACACTTTTCAATCTTTTTCAAGGACTTTTTGAAAGTTTTTTACCGCCTTTGCGGCATACCAATTGTACATTTTTCCTAATAATCAACTTTGTTATCCTAAAGTCATTCTGCTGTGTGATTAATTGACATTCAGGTTATTTTAAGTTATAATTTAAGGGAGAGAGTATAATTAAAGTATAGCGTTAGGCAGTCGTGGGGGCTGTCAAGGAAAGTAAAGGAGTTAAATAATGACGAATTTTTTTAGGATACTTGCCGCCGTGGGCGGACTTGCGATGTTCATTTACGGAATGAAGACGCTGAGTACGGGACTTGAAAAGACCGCAGGCGGTTTTATGGAGAAAGTTCTGGCAAAGGTATCGGGCAATATATTGACAAGTATACTGTTCGGTGCTATCGTAACAGCTGCAGTACAGTCTTCGACAGCGACAACAGTTATTGTTATAGGTCTTGTAAATGCGGGACTTCTGAAACTCCGCGGAGCTGTGGGCATAATCATGGGTGCTAACATAGGTACCACCATGACCGCCCAGATAACCAGACTCGCAGGCGGCAGCGGAGATTCAAACAACTTCTCCACTACCGTGTCGGCAGTGCTGGCGATAGCGGGTATATTGTTCATAATGATAGCCAAGAAGAACAAGTACAAGACCATCGGTGAGATACTCATAGGTGTATCGATACTCTTTGCGGGTATAAACACCATGAAAAGCAATCTGGAGCCGATCCTCAAAGGCTCTGAAGCAGTACGCAGCCTGTTCGGGCTCCTGCAGAATCCTGTGCTTGGCATACTGGTAGGCATAGTAGTTACTATATGCACACAGTCCTCTGCTGCTGCTGTCATCATACTCCAGACAATATCCAGCGGTTCGGGCGGTGCTGTACTGTTCGCATCGGCATTCCCGATAATCATGGGTACCAACATCGGTACCTGCGCGACACCTCTGCTGTCGTCCCTGAAATCTTCAAAGAACGCAAAGAGAGCAGCGCTGCTGCACTTCTACTTCAACCTTATTGGTACCATACTGTTCCTGATAGTTATATACACAGTCCAGGCAACTGTGGGCTGGAGTTTCTGGGACAAGGAATTCACACAAGGCGATATCGCGAACTTCCACACTATATTCAACGTTATAGTAACTGCAATATTCATACCCTTTGCAGGAGTGCTTGAAAAACTGGCGTGCATCACGGTGCCTGATAAGCCCGATGAAGAAGAGGACGTATTCTCCAAAGAAGATCTGCTGGACGAGAGATTCCTCGTTACACCGAACGTTGCTATCGCACAGACAAGGGAAGCTGTTGTTCAGATGGGTATATATGCCCGCAAGAACTTTGAGGCTGCCTGCATGATGTTCGATAAGTACGACAGCAGGGAGATAGAGAAGATCAACGAGCGCGAGGAGCTTCTGGACAGGCTGGAAGACCGCGTTGGTCAGTACCTTATCAAGCTCAATGACTGTAAGCTGAACGAGGATGAGGGACGTATGGTGACGACCCTGTTCCACCTTATCAGCGAGTTTGAGCGTATCGGCGATTACTCGGTGAACCTCTGCGAAACAGCAAATGTGCTTTATGAAGAAGAAGCTCACTTCTCTGAAAGAGCCAACAAGGAGCTCATGGTAGTCCATGGCGCTATTGCTGAGATAATCGGTCTTGCGATAGAAGCAACAAAGACTATGGATATGAATGTACTGACCGAGATCGAACCTCTTGAAGAGGTGGTTGACCGTCTGGTTGAAGAACTCAAGGCTGTGCATATCGACCGTTCAAAGAATGGTCAGTGTCCTATCGAAGTTGGAATACATTTCCTGGATATACTTACCAACGTGGAGAGAATTTCAGATCACTGCTCGAACATAGCGATATACCTTATCTCTACCAAAAAGCAGTATGAGACCCTTAAAAAGCATGAGTATCTCGATGAACTCCACAAGCACGGTCCCGAGACCTACGAGAAGAAGCTCAAAGAGTACAGTGCAAAGTACTCACTTGAAACACTGGTGTGACCTGAATGACCGCGCTGAGATAATTTGATGATCTTGCGGAGGAGACCTTTCTGAAAAGGTTTCCTCCGTATTTTTGTTATTTCAGTGTGGTGAACTGACTGCAAACGTATCTGCGGAGTTCATCGCCGCTGATGGCTATGCCCAGCTGTGCGGCTGTTTCGCCCCAGCTTGGGAGACGGCTGTCGGGTCTATCGAAATAGCGGTACTGCACCACCATTTTCGCCAGTCCTGCCAGATGGTCCCGTCTGTCTTCAAGCCGACGGCGCTGCAGGGTGAGTTCGGCTAGTCTCAGCGTTTCATCGCGTATATCCGCACGCAGCAGAGGAAGGTGGGGAGAATTGTTCTTCTCTGCGCGTCCGACCTTTACCAGCAGTTCGGTGATCCGACGCCGTGTAAGGGCTTCGTTTCTGCACAGTGTTCTGTACTGTGCGAATTCCTTGGCGCGTGCGCTGGCGAGTCCGCTTCTGGTTTCTCCATTCAGCTTATTTGCTTCTCCTGTTGGGATAGCTAATAGTTCGGCTATGTATGAATAGATGTCCAGCGAATCGAGAACATCTTTACTGCGTGTGTTTCTTTCCATTTTCTCCTCCTGTCTTCGCACATTTGCCGACTTATCTGCCGATGGGGCGGTACGGCGCGGGTATGTCGGCTTATGACGATATTGATATATTTTGGCTGTGACTATATTATAACTCAAACAAACGTTCTTGTCAAGAACGTTTGTTCTTGAAACCGTAAATTCAGCATTTTGCACATCACCGCACCTGTGAAGCAGGTTATCTTATGGCATGAACGCAAAAAAGCACCTCTGCAAAAAGCAGAAGTGCCTTGAAACTGCATATAACAGTGCATTACATATTCAGCAGAGTTTTTATCTCACTGATAGCGGGGATAATATTATCCACGGTCTTGACCATCTCAAACAGGCGGATACGCTCCTCCTCATCGATGATACCGTCGCGGGCGATATCGACAAGTGCGCGGGATATCTGATCGAGATCGGCAGCGGAATTCGCAAACTCGATAACGATACGGTCAAGATTTTTTTCGATCTTGACGGGGGAAGTGTCACGCAGCAGAAAATCAGTAGTAACGCTGAAATAATTGCTGATGGCAACGATCTTTTCAGCGTCGGGCAGTGACTGTCCCAGCTCCCATTTGGAAACTGTCTGTCTGCTGACATCAAGGGCATCGGCAAGTGTCTCCTGTGAGCAGCCGCTGCGATTTCTGAGGTATAACAATTTATCTCCGATGTTCATTTCCAAACTTCCTTTCAGAAAATAATCCTTTGGATAATTATAACATGGATAGAGATATTTTTCAATAGGTTAGTTTTATATAACTCAACTTTTTTTGCAATGATCCTTTACGGCAGCTTTACATAGATCCGTTTGCCGCATTTTGGGCATACTATTATATTTTTTGCCGCTTTCTTTGGGTATATCCAGCTTATTGCCGCATTCGCAGGTAATTGAGTCGGGGCGTGCCGACCTTAGCTGGCTCAGCGGGGTGTAGCCTTTGTTATCTGTGACGTAGTTGCCTATTTTACCGCCCTTGCCTGTAAGTTTGTTGAGAAATAGCGTGAACCTGATGTTTTCAGCTTCACGTTTTGATATCCGTGTTGAAAAAACGCGGGATAGATTGATTATCATTATAAGTCCTGTAACGCTGAGTATACCGCTTGCCGAGATATGCGGTATCCGCCACAGAACAGTGCGCGTCAGCAAAGCGATGAGAAGACATAGTGCGGTCACCGCAAAAAACAGCATATCAAATCCGTATCTGCCTTTCATAAAGCTCAGTCTTTTCATTATTTTCCTCCTGAGGGGTAGTATTTTCTGTCCAGAAAATTATATCATATAAACAGGCAATTGTAAAGAGAACTTCGGCAAAGTTATCATAAAGTTCGTAAATGCCCGGATATTAGGGCGTTTTTATGGGAATGGGTAAATGAGATCTACAGAATGGAGTAAAAGTGACAGCTCGGACCATTTGTTTATAGCTAACAATTTAATAAAATTTACGCAATTTTTTGACCCGTTTTTTGTCATATAAAGAAAATGTCGGAAAGGAGCGAAATTTGCCTTGACAATCAGGACAATGTTTGATATGATATATGTAATATCAAAGTGTGAACTTTTTTGTATACCAAACAAGTTGTATTGATACCGAAGTGCGGCACAGAACGGACGGTGAAATGTCGGCAGAGTCGATATATTGGCTTGTACGGCATATGATGTGCTGCTTTCGGTATATTTATGTTAAGAAAGGAATTTGATGACTGATGGACGTTCCCGAACCGGGGTTTATTGTCGCGGCAGTGCCTGTGCTGTGCGGACTGCTTACAGCGTTTTTTTATGCCTGCGAGTGCAGTGCGGCTGAGATATCTGATTCACGGCTGAAAAAGCTTGCGGAGACCGACAAGCGTGCTGCGTCTGTAGTTAAAATGCTTGAGCATACGGGGCGATTTTTAAACGTGAACCTTATCGCACGAACTGCCCTTGTGGCGCTTCAGACTGCCTGCGCTTTTATATGGTTCTTTTCACCGATGAAAAAAGCTCTTGCAGATGCGTGGGGCGGATACGATGCGGCGGCGGTGATATGTTCCGCGGCTGTTATCATACTTCTGCTGACCCTGTGGGTCGGTACGGTGTGCATGGGCGTGCCGAAAAAGCTTTGTTCTGCGGGCAAGATAGGGGAGAGCTTTCTGCTGAGAACAGCAGGGATCTACCGCGGATGGCTGGCACTTTTCAGACCGATAGAGATCATCAGCTGCGGCCTTACCACTGCCTTGCTGAGACTTTTCGGCGTTAAAAACGTAAATGCCGAGGAAGCTGTAACCGAGGAAGAGATACTGATGATGGTGGACGCTGTCAACGAGACAGGCGCTATCGAGGAAAGTCAGGCGGAGATGATAAGCAATATCTTCGAGTTTGACGATATCGAGATAGGTGAGGTAATGACTCACCGAACCGAGGTTGCCGCCATAGATGAGAGCGCACCTATCCGCGAGGCAGTGGAACTTGCCATAGAGAGCGGATTTTCCCGTATACCCGTATATAAGGACAGTATAGATGATATACAGGGCGTTATCTACGCCAAGGACCTGCTCACGCTGGTTTTCCATGAAAGCGCTGAGGACAGGACAGTCAAGGATTTTATGCGCGAAGTGATATTCGTGCCCGAAAGCCAGAAATGCGGTGAACTTTTCAAGGAACTTACCGCTAAAAAGATACAGATGGCAGTAGCCGTAGATGAATACGGCGGCACTGCGGGCGTTGTTACGCTTGAAGATCTGATAGAGACCATCGTGGGCGATATCGTGGACGAGTTCGACGATGAGAGCGAGGAGATAACCAAGATCTCCGAGGGCGTTTTTGAAATAGAGGGCAACGCGGGCTATGAAGACGTTATGGAAGCCCTCGGCAAGGAGCCCGAAGAGGATTCTCCCTTTGAAACGATAGGTGCAATGGTGATAGAACTGCTGGGGCACATCCCCGATGACGGAGAAAGAGCTTCCGTTAAATGGGAGAACGTAAAGTTTACGGTGACACAGGCAGAAGACAGAAGGATAGGCAGGATCAGGGCAGAGCTTTGCACCGAGTAAAAGCTCTGCGGAGCTTTTAAGGAGTGGTTTCTTTGGGCGTAAAGATTTGGGCGGCTGTTTCAGGGCTGGCACTGCTTCTTGCGGCAGCGGGCGGGGGCTACTATGCCTATAAGACGCTGGACAGCAGAACAGAAACTGATATTGTCATATCCGGCAAGGACGAAGGCAGGGTCGTTACCCGCCGAAGCAAGGTGGATCTGCCCGGAGCAGGCGGCGAGGTCGTTGTAAAGGAGGAAGTATCCTCGGGTACAGAAGATCTTGCGATAAGCAAAGAAGAAGCGACTAAGATCGAAATGCCATTTGCGGCGGAGTATTTTGCTCATCGGCTGAGCGATGACGAAGCGATCGTCAGCCGACAGATATACAAAGGCATCACCGAACGCGAAGAGACCATATATATAAAGAATGATGTGGTGGGTTCTGCTGATATCTGTGAACTGATAGTCATGGTCGTCACTGGTTCGCCCGAGATAGACTATATAGATACTAACTATTCGGTACAGGTAGACTCTGACGGCTATGCATCGGCGATATTCATGAATTATACCAGAAGCGCCGATGATTCCGAAATACGAAATATGCTGACTGAACAGGCGATAGACCGCATCTTGGCGGGCATGGAATCCGATTGGACAGATTTCCGTAAGTACAAATATATCCACGATGCGCTTGTAAATAACTGTTTTTACTACGAATCGGACGGCGACTGCTACACCGCATACGGATGTCTTGTAGGCGGCAATGCAGTGTGTGAAGGTTATTCCAAGGCACTGATGCTGGTATGTGACAGAGCAGGGATACCATGCCTTCCCGTTATCGGACAGGGCGTTAATGAAGACGGCTCTGTTCAGGGACATATATGGAATAAGGTGATGCTGGACGGCGAATGGTACGCTTCTGATATCACCTGGGACGACCCTGTGTTTGAAAGTGCAGAGAATTATCTCAGGTACGATTATTTCTCGGTCACCGATGAAGAAATGACCAGGAACCATGTGCAGGACGAGAATAGATTTATCAGCGAACCTGTCTGCACAGCTACCAAATGTGATTATTATCGTTATTACGGCTATTTCGCAGAAACCGTAGATGATGCTGACGATGCGTTCAGTAACGCGGTAAGGGATGCTATGGCTAACGGTGAGGAGTATGCGAGGATCAAGTGCTCCGATAGGGAATGCTTTGATGCGACACTTAACTGGGTCTTCGGTGACGGAACAGGCAACGAAGAACTTTTTGACATGATAAAGCAGGGCGTTTCTGATAATCCCGGGTTCGGCTACAAGACCTCGGGCTATTCCGTAATAAACAACGCTGTGACCTACAATATCTCCATTAGGCTGAAAAAATAACGTATTAAGGCGTAGTTTGTCTATTGTGACAAAATAATAGTGAAAAATCCGTGAACAAGGTTGAAATTTCAAAACGGATGTGTTATAATAAAATGTAGCTTGATTTTACGAGCTTTTTGCTTTTTATAAATGAAAGGAATGTTGAAAAATGGGAGCTGTCTCCACAAGCAAGAGATCGAGTGCGGGCAAGAACGTACTGGTGTTCTTCATCGTATTCATGATATTGGAAATGCTGATAATATTCGGCGTCGGCAAAGTGTTCAAGAATAAGGACGTAACACCCAGTGTGCTGGGTTACAGCCTTTTCATAACCAAGGAAGACCTTCTGAAGAGCGATCCTAATGGCGGTGTTATAGTAGCTGTTCCGAAGAACGTGCTGGTAATTGCATCTGACGGTGTTAACGACGCTAAAAGCAAGATCGGCGGTCCGATACTTTGCGAGAATGTTGAAGATGAAGGCACAGGTGTTTACTGGCTGAAAGACTTAAAGACAGAAGATGGCAAAGACGGCGTTAAGTACGTTGTTACCAACGGCGGCAAGGAATATGTGATAAATAATTCCGATGCTATCGGTTTCTGTGCAAGCTATTACGTTACAGCAGGTAAGGTAATAAACTTTGTTACCCAAAAGTTCGGAATGATATGCTGTGCAGTAGTACCCCTTTTCCTGCTGGTACTTATCGAACTCATCATCGCTATCGCAACTCATTCTCCGGAAGAAGATGAGGACGAAGATGAAGACGAAGTAGTAGAAGAGAAGAATGTGCAGCTGGATGATTTCCTCTTTGGCGGAAAGGGCGAGACCGAGCAGATAGCTAAGCGCAGAAAGAAGCCCGTTTCGGAAGATGATGAAGAGGAAGATGACGAAGATATATCCGTCAGAAAGGCAGTTAAGCCTGCACGCAATGATGATTTCGATTTTGATATCGGCGTGAGAAAGACAACCAAGGCGCCTACTACTATCCCCGATATCCAGGCATTCCCCGCACAGCCTGCCAAGCAGCCTGCTGCTGAAGCTGATTTTGATGCCCGTGAATTTTTCGGTGTACAGCCCAATAACGCTGGCGCACCTGCACCTCAGCAGGATAACAGCAGCCTGCGTCTGAAAGACGACGAGTATTATGAGAAGGCTTCTCAGCTCGTTGAAGGCGGCGAAGCTCCTGTAAGACCCGCAAGAAGACCCGCAGGTCAGAGACCCCGCAGAAGAAGACCTGTATCTTCTTCAAACGGTGCAGATAACGGCGCATCACTTGAAGATCTGATGAAGCTTATGGAAGAAGAGCAGAATAAGCTTAAAGGCCGTATGAAGTAATTTACAGCGAAATCAAGTACAATTTAATATCAAATATTCAGCCGCAGTATTTCCGGGTTTTTGGAAATATTGCGGCTTTTCTCTTGACTTGTTAACGTTTTTGTAGTATAATATGTATAAGATGATAATTAGTCGGTAGTGGCCGAATCGTGAAACCTTCGATTATTGTAAAAAGTGATACAGGTGTTTGTCGGGAGAATACTTGTTTCAAATATTTGCATTTATAAAAATCGTAAACGCGGCAGCAGATATTGCATTAAGTTAAAAAATTTGGAAAATTGACGGTAAAAGGATCATAGCTCTTATATGTGGTAAAAGTTGTTTGATTTTTTGCGAAAAATATATCAAATAGCAGTGAATGAAATCTAAAAAAACACTCACATATGTTGCCGAAAACGTTTAATTTTACGCGGTTACAGACGATATTTCCATTTTCTGGGCGAATAATGAACTTAACATTTCGTAATATAAAACAACGTGTGCCATAATATAAGACCAAATCAGTTTATTGTTAAAATCTTTGCCGATTTGTCAGAAATGGAGATAATAAATCAAAAAATAATGTGCAAATTCTGCAAAAAGTTTAATTGACTTGAAATATGAGGTATGCTATAATACACATAACAAATGAATTGTCATTTTGCACTATATTTTAGTTAATAATTTTGTGATAGGTTAAAAATCTTACAATAAAGGAGAAATAAAATGAAAAAGACACTTTCTGTTTTCATGGCAGTGATCGCCGCAGCAGCGGCAAGCACTTTTGCAGCTTTTGCAGGAGATGTTGAACTCGATACCCAAAAAGCTGTTGAAACTGACAAAGGCATAACTTTCACTGCGAATTCAAAAGATCTCGCTGCTTCTCAGTTTACTTCCGATACTACTGTTAAAGTTGCATACAGCGGCGGGGACGGCGCTGAAAGTCCCGTAAAGCTGGTGCTTGGCTACTGGGACAAGAACGACAATACCGAGTTTGAGTTCGGTTCGCCCGCATCTGCTGAAGTAAAGGCTTCTGAAGTTAAAGACGGCGAGGCTGTGTTCACCTATGCGGACATTACTGAGGCTCTGGGCGATAATGCGCTTTCTTCGGTATTTGCTATCGATGTTGAAGCCGATGGCAGCACAGTCACCTGCACGGGATTCACTGCGACTAATGTTCTGTCCTCCAAAGAGATGGCAGAGAACGATTTCCGCCGTACTATAAGGGTACACGCAAAAAAGCCTGCCACCAGCGAGAACTGGGGACAGAGCATATCTGTGGGTGTTGACCAGTTCGATGTCAGCACTATGGCAGAAAATTCCTTTGTGATAGCGATATTTGAATCAGACCTTGATAAGGATGTTGTTTCAGCGCCTGTTGAATTCATCATGCAGAGCACTGATGATACAGTTTCGCCCAAAGCAAAGAATAATACTGTATGGGGCAAGGTAGCACCCGTGCTTTTCAACAATAAGTATGCACTTTTTGATTTCGAGAGCATGGAAGATGCTTACGGAACCGATGATTTCTCCTGCGTTTCCACCGTGTATATCGGAGATACTGGAAAATCACCCATAACCTGCACTGATATTTACGCTCTTGATATCAAGACTATTGCGAAAGACGAGCCCGAAGTATCGGAGAATTCCGAAGCGGCAGCTGACAATAATAATGCAGTTGAGACCACAAAGCCTGCCGATACTCAGACGCCCGCCGCTGTTACCAGCAAAGATAACTCCTCATCGGACAATAAAGACGATGAAGGCAGCAACTTCAAGCTGATAGTAATAGGAATAGTTGCAGGCGTCATAGTGGCAGCCGGTGTGATATTCCTTATCCTCGGCAAAAAGAGCCGCGAAACATACGATGTCAACAAGCACAGGTATGTTAAGAAATAAGAACACAATGATGAACGCCCCCGAGAGATCGGGGGCGCTTTTTGCTGTAAAATAAAGCGGACTTATAAAAGTCCGTCCTTGTCAATAAGGAAAAGAATAAGAATGATCCCGAACCTGACAAAATAAATCTCCCTCACTATATATCGGGTGAGGGAGATGCGTGCCCGCGCGAGGGCTGGTGGAGATGAGGAGAGTCGAACTCCTGTCCGAAAGCCCATCCAAACGAATTTCTACGAGTCTAGTCGGTTATTTCAGCTTGCGCCGATTCCCTCGCCGCGGGCAAACAGACACGCCCCTCGGTCCGGTAGGCTGCAATACACCTGCGGGTCACAGCCATCGCCCGCAGACGTTCACCACTAGTCGACGCCTTTACCCGAGCCGTGGTACTCTCAGGCAAGACGGGCTGCCCTTAGGCTGCCATTGCAAAATTATCGTTGTCGTCTAATTTTAAAACGTACGCCGTTTAAGGAGAGTGCGCTCCTCCACTCGCTTATCGTCCTTCAAGACCCCCGTCGAAACCTTTACATCCCCGTATTTTTATAACACAGGCAAAACTGATGCTGTCTGCGAGGTGCTTGATATATATCAGCTTATGCTTTACCATCCATGGCATTTTCGCGCTTTGTCATTACATATTTCGCTCTTTCAGCGTTCTCTCGATCTCGCGGTCAGCGGCTTTTTTAGCCATATCGTCACGCTTATCGTGGAGCTTTTTACCTTTGCACAGACCCAGCGCAAGTTTTACTCTGCTACCTTTGAAATACAGCGAAAGCGGTATCAGCGCCAGACCTTCCTGCTGAACCTGTCCGAAAAGTCTCATGATCTCTCTTTTATGCAGCAGCAGTCTGCGGACGCGCCTTGGGTCTTTGTTGAATATATTGCCCTGTTCATAGGGGCTTATATGCATACCCTTGACCCACATCTCGCCGTCATCAACACTGCACCAGCTGTCTTTGAGGTTAACGCCGCCCTTGCGGATGGACTTTACCTCAGTGCCCACCAGTTCAATGCCGCACTCGATGGTTTCCAGTATAAAGTAGTCGTGCCGCGCCTTGCGGTTATCGGCTATCTGTTTCGTGCCCTTTTTATCGATCGCCACAGGCGTGACCTCCTTTGTTTTACTGACATACAATAGTATAACACATATTATCTGTTTTGTCAAAGGGTTGGATATATATTTTTCTGCGAACTATGTCGGATAGTGACTAATACCGTTTGATCGGTCGATATTATCTGTCAGGAGCAACAAATCGAAGGTTTTAAATACATATCCAATTATGTCGAATGCTGTGAGGAAAAGTCGAAATATTAACAAATTATTATTGTTAACAATTAATGAAAATGATACTTGTTAAAAATATAACATAAAATGTGTCTTTGTTTATAATATTTAACGAATAATATATCTGATGATTCTTCTGATCTGAATTGTTGATGTTCACAATTATGCTGTTTCATAAATTTTGATATATTAAACTAATTACACGTTTGAAGCAATTATTTCACGAAAAGCAACATAAAATAGCAAATATATGGTAAAATTGTAGCTGTATTAAACATAATGCACAAAGAATTTGCCGATGGCGTATAGATAAGTTATGTAAAATAAATCTTGAAAACTTTTGTGAAGTATGCTATAATAAGTTCAAGATTTAAACGGAGTATTAAATTACTTAAATTGCATTAACAAAACGCACACCATCAATCAATTATTATTATTTTTACAGAAAGGAAGATCGTTATGGCAGCCATGTTTATTTTCACGATACTGATGAACCTCTTTGCGTGGGCAGCATTCACTGTGACAGACATTGTATTTGGCGGGTACTCATTCGTTAACATGATCGTATTGGCAGAATGGTTTGTGATGCCTATGGCTGCTTCTGCGATATATCGCGCTGTAACGTCGCATAAGGGTAACGACGAGCAGTACGATAAGGCGATGTATATGCTGATGTGGTTCGTGGTATCCACAGGTTTATCCGGTCTGGTATGCAGGATAAGAGAAATGACCATATGGTATGATCTCTCGAAGTTCAACAGCTTTGATTATCCCGCATTCGCATCATTCTTTGTACTCGGATTTATCGTATATTCGCTGATCTATGATATAATCGGCTTCTTTGTTGACGGACATTTTGCTTCACACAAAACAGCAGGTCTGTCAGCACGTCACTGAATTTATTTTTGATCTATGTGATATAAATTCCTGGAGATATGCCAACACCTATTTCCCGATAAAACGTCCGCAAACTGCGGACGTTTTATTTTTTTGTATGGACTGCTTATTTTTTGGTTAAATACTTTTCTTTTTTTGGCAGTGAAAATATGAAAATCTCTTGACAGTTGTGGTTGATTTGTGTATAATAAATGTATATGCAATGGGTAAAAATGAGATGGATAAGAAGTTTTTACTTATTGGGGAAGTTCCCTGTGCCGCTTTTGGGAAGTGCGGTGCATGGATATTGTTCTGTATGCAGGTGTGATGTTCTTGCAGGCGGTCGGTCAGGCTGTTTCGCTGTAAAAGGCGCACATCAGACGTGCAGGCAGAAAAGGTCATATACTACTACGAAAGGAAAAAAGCTATGAAAAAGACATTTAGCAAACGTTTCATCAGCGGCATGACATCTGCTGCACTTGCTGCGTCTTTCGTTCTTGGTGCATTTCCCGGAGTTTCACCTGTGCTGATGACATCTTCGGCAGAAGCTGTTACAGGTTTTGAACGCGACAATACTGACAACAGTCTGTCAGCGGAAAATACCACAGCCAAGGTAAACTTCAGAAGCACAACAGGCGAAAGCGTAAGCGTCAGCACATCGGATAATACCTACTATCTTCTGGTTCACGCTGTGGGCAAGGATACGGATTATCAGGGCACTACATTCAAATATTTTGAGGATGGCGAGTCAAAAGATGCCTATGATCTCATTGAGATCGATGCCGACGGTACGGACTGGACTTCACCCGCTTTTTCACTTTGGGAAAAACGCTCACGCGGCGCAGAAATGTGGGGCAGCTGGCAGGTAAAGGATGTAGTTCCCGATGTTGTCACCATGGAAGGAGTTTTTCTGAAGAATTCAGATCCGAGCAAAGAACTTACTCTTGAAAATGCGATAGGCGGAAACAACTGCACTGTTGTTGATAATATCGAGGGTATGGAGCTTAACGATGCTGGATACAGCGGCTACAGCACCTACGGAGGAACATTCTCCTTCGATGCTGTCGCAGGAAAGGCTTCACCTGCAAAGTACAGCGTTGAACTCAGCTTTGATGCACCTGCAACGATAACTGAAGACGACAATATCTATCTGTTAGTTGAAGCAGATACTTCAGATACCGATTACAAGTATGTTCTTGAAAAACTCACCTTAAACGGAGAGCAGAACAAGACTATCGATATAACTGACTGGTATGACAGCAACGGAAAGTCTCCCGAGGGCGTTGAATACTATAACGGCGCTGCTACCAAGGTCACACTGCTGAAATCTTCTGTAAGCGACCTTACAGTAAACAATGCTGTTAACCGCAGCAATTGCGGCGAGATCGCAAACGGCGGATTTTTCAAAGGCAGTACTGTAAAGTACGGCAGACAGACTTCTGTTGAAGCTGAAATACCCGAATATACAGAGCATATCAGCTTTAACAAGACTTCATCTGTCAATGGTTATGATTTCCGCTCTATCCTGGGCAATGGTCTGTACTACGGTATGGTCATCGACAGATTTGAGCAGGGCAACCATACAGAGTCCAACTACGCTGTTAATTACTACGAGGGTAACAACGTTGCAAATACCCCTGATATCAGCGGCAAGTTCGGCGGACATTTCTATTTTGCCGAATTCGTTCATTTCAATGATGAGATAGACAACTATGCCGAGCCCTCCGATTACGTGAATTTCGATTCCAAGGATTTCGATATCGACCCCGATGGCAAGTTCTTTATCGATAACACCTCCGCTTGCTGCGAAGAGGGCGCTGTTCTTCATTTTGACAGCGAGTCACGTATGAAAGAGACAATGGACAGAGACGGTATCGCCAGAGAGTACGAGGATAAGAGCACTATCAAGGGCGTTATCGATCCTATCATTGCAAATATGCAGGCAGTTTCAAATGATCTGGCTGGTCTGCCGGTAAATGCTGCACCTACTATCGTGGGTGAAAATGCTTATATCAGCGGCGAGGGCTACGATGACGACGCTGTACTCGTTATCGACGGTGATGCTATCGCTCCTTACATCGCTGAGAGCGGTAAGGTACATATCGAGCTCAAGGGCACTCAGATGGTGATATTCAACTTTGATGAAGTCACCGAAGCACGTATTGACGAGTTCAATATCAGACGTATAGGTGATGCTGATTATCAGCTGTCCACCACTCCTTCCAACGAGAATACTCTTGCAGGCGGAAAGAACTACTGGCTCGACCAGAATGCTGCAAGATATATCGTATGGAACCTGAAGTCTGTTAAGGCTCTGGATATCAACAAGTCAACAGGTATATTCCTGATACCCGATGAAAATTCCGTTACCCGCATAAAGGGTACAAGCTCGGGCTGGCTGGAATCCGCAGGCTATGTCAACAACCCTGACGGTGAGTGGCACTTCCTGTACACCGACCTGCCGAGAAATACTACCGTCGTTTCTGTTGATAAGAAGAATATCACAGGCAGAGAAGAGGTAGAGGGCGCTCAGCTGAAAATATCTACTGCTGACGGCGAAGAACTGTTCTCTTGGGAATCAGACGGTGAAACACACGAATTCAGACTTGCACCCGGTGACTATGTTCTCGAGGAAACAGGCAATGAATTCGACTATAAGGGTGTTACTTATAATGTTATACCCTCTAAGGTTACATTTACTGTTGAGGCTGATGCAGACCGTGCTTCCTACGGCTGCACCATCAAAAATGTAAGAGGCGTTGAGAGAAATGCCAATGCGGATTCTGACGAAGGCTACTGCCTCTACAATAACAACGATCAGCTGTTCACAATATGCGACGCTGAGAAGATCAGCAATTCTGATGTAACTCTGAAAAAGACTGATATTTCCGGTGAGACCGAAGTGCTCAATGCTAAACTCTCGGTATTCGATGAGAACGGCGATCTGGTAGATGAATGGGTATCCAACGGCAGAGAGCACGTTATCGAAGGTCTTGTAAACGGCACTTATTCTCTTACCGAGGAAGCTGCTGACGGCAAGAAGATCACTGATGGTTTCGGCAATGAATATGATGTTGTAAAGTCTAAGATAACTTTCACAGTTAAGGACGGCAAGCTGACAGCAGTTAAGGAAAACCGCGCAGATGCTGTAAGTGCTCCTAAGACAGGTGCTACTGAGAGCTATGTTATGGCAGACAAGGGCACTAACACCATCACAGTATGCGATGCTATCAAGGACGCTGAGATCAAGAGAGATCTGACTATCAACAAGACCGATATCACAGGTGAGAAAGAGGTCAAGGACGCTAAGCTTGAGCTGACAGTCAAGGGTCTCACCAATGCACAGATCAGCGCTATCAACAACGCTAACGCAAATAATACTACACTCAATGAGTGGAATACAGCTAAGAACGGCAAGAATTTCGTTATGAGCTGGGTATCCGGTGAAGAGGCAGCACAGATCAACGGACTCGTTCCCGGTACTTACACACTCACCGAAACAGGCAGTGCTTTTGTATATGATGGCGTTACCTATGAGGTAATGGATTCCGAGGTAATATTCTCCATCGATGAAAACGGAAACATAAGCTTTGAGTCTGTTCCTGCTCCCAATGATGAGAGAACACCTGAGAATTCAAGCGTAGGCTATGCTAAGGCAAGCGGAAGCACCATCACTATCTGTGATGCTTCAAGAAGCGATATCACAGTATCCAAGAAGGATATCACCAATTCCGAAGAAGTCAAGGGCGCTCACCTTGTTATCAAGGATCGCTCGGGCAAGACCATAGACGAATGGGATTCCAACGGCAGCGACCACATAGTTAAGGGCCTGGCAAACGGCACTTACACACTTAC
The DNA here is from genome assembly GCF_000526775.1 of Ruminococcus albus AD2013. NCBI lineage: Bacteria > Bacillati > Bacillota > Clostridia > Eubacteriales > Oscillospiraceae > Hominimerdicola > Hominimerdicola alba. Next base: position 2,384,591 of record NZ_JAGS01000001.1, on the reverse strand, counting down.
CGAGACCGCAGTTGATTCTGCAAAGGCAGGCGCTGAGTACGAGATCATTCCTTCCAACGTAACATTCACTGTAACAAACGGAAAGATCACCGATGTTTATAGCCGAGTTCTGGCAGATTCTTCCGACAACGATTTTGACGAGGGCTACGTACTCTGTGACGAGGATAGCAATACCATCACAGTATGCGATGCTAAGAAGAAGACCACCAAGGTAACAATCAACAAGTTCGATATCACAGGTTCCGAAGAGCTTGAAGGCGCAATCCTGACCATCAAGGATTCCAACGGCAAGACTGTAACAGGTACACCTTGGACATCCCAGAAGGGCAAGACCCTCGAAGTTGAACTGACAAACGGCACTTACACTCTGACCGAGACAGGTGATACTATCACTGACGAAAACGGAAACGAGTATGACGTAATCGACAGCACTCTTACTTTCAAGGTAGAGAACGGCAAGGTAACAGTTGTAGAAAACAACACCGACAAGAACAGCGGCGAGGGCTTCTACGATGTAGATACCGATACCAATACTATCAAGGTAAACGACGCACAGAAGACTACCAAGGTAACAATCAACAAGTTCGATATCACAGGTTCCGAGGAACTCGAAGGTGCAATCCTGACCATCAAGGATTCCAACGGCAAGACCGTAACAGGTACACCTTGGACATCTCAGAAGGGCAAGACTCTTGAAGTTGAACTTACAAATGGCACTTATACTCTGACCGAGACAGGTAACACCATCACTGACGAAAACGGTAACGAGTATGACGTTATCGACAGCGAACTTACTTTCAAGGTAGAGAACGGCAAGGTAACAGTTGTAGAAAATTCTACCGACAAGAACAGCGGTGAAGGCTTCTATGATGTAGATACCGATACAAATACTATCAAGGTAAACGATGCACAGAAGACCACTAAGGTTACCATCAACAAGTTTGATATCACAGGTTCCGAGGAACTTGAGGGTGCAATACTCACCATCAAGGATTCCAACGGCAATACAGTAACAGGCACACCTTGGACATCTTCAAAGGGCAAGACCCTTGAAGTTGAACTGACAAACGGCACTTACACTCTGACCGAGACAGGTGATACCATCACCGACGAAAACGGAAACGAGTATGACGTTATTGACAGCGAACTTACTTTCAAGGTAGAGAATGGCAAGGTAACAGTTGTAGAGAACGACACCGACAAGAACAGCGGCGAGGGCTTCTACGATGTAGATACCGACACCAATACCATCAAGGTAAACGATGCACAGAAGACCGTAACCACCAAGGTAACCATCAACAAGTTCGATATCACAGGTTCCGAGGAACTCGAAGGTGCAATCCTGACCATCAAGGATTCCAACGGCAAGACCGTAACAGGCACACCTTGGATATCTCAGAAGGGCAAGACCCTTGAAGTTGAACTGACAAACGGCACTTACACTCTGACTGAGACAGGTGATACCATCACTGATGAAAACGGCAACGAGTATGACGTAATCGACAGCACTCTTACTTTCAAGGTAGAGAATGGCAAGGTAACAGTTGTAGAGAACAACACCGACAAGAACAGCGGTGAGGGCTTCTACGATGTTGATATCGACACCAATACCATCAAGGTAAACGACGCACAGAAGACTACCAAGGTAACCATCAACAAGTTCGACATAACAGGCTCCGAGGAACTTGAGGGTGCAATACTCACCATCAAGGATTCCAACGGCAAGACCGTAACAGGCACACCTTGGACATCCCAGAAGGGCAAAACTCTTGAAGTTGAACTGACCAACGGTACTTATACTCTGACCGAGACAGGTGATACCATCACTGACGAAAACGGAAACGAGTATGACGTTATCGACAGCGAACTTACTTTCAAGGTTGAGAATGGCAAGGTAACAGTTGTTAAGAACAACACCGACAAGAACAGCGGTGAGGGCTTCTATGATGTAGATACCGACACCAATACCATTAAGGTAAATGATGCACAGAAGACCACCAAGGTAACAATCAACAAGTTTGATATCACAGGTTCTGAAGAGCTTGAGGGTGCAATCCTGACCATCAAGGATTCCAACGGCAATACCGTAACAGGTACACCTTGGACATCTCAGAAGGGCAAGACTCTTGAAGTTGAACTGACAAACGGCACTTACACTCTGACCGAGACAGGTGATACCATCACTGACGAAAACGGAAACGAGTACGACGTTATCGACAGCGAACTTACTTTCAAGGTAGAGAACGGCAAGGTAACAGTTGTAGAAAATTCTACCGACAAGGATAGCGGCGAGGGCTTCTACGATGTAGATACCGACACCAATACCATCAAGGTAAACGACGCACAGAAGACTACCAAGGTTACAATCAACAAGTTTGATATCACAGGTTCTGAAGAGCTTGAGGGTGCAATCCTGACCATCAAGGATTCCAACGGCAATACCGTAACAGGTACACCTTGGACATCTCAGAAGGGCAAGACTCTTGAAGTTGAACTGACAAACGGTACTTACACTCTGACCGAGACAGGTGATACCATCACTGACGAAAACGGCAACGAGTATGACGTAATCGACAGCACTCTTACTTTCAAGGTAGAGAACGGCAAGGTAACAGTTGTAGAAAACGACACTGACAAGAACAGCGGTGAGGGCTTCTACGATGTAGATACCGATACCAACACCATCAAGGTAAACGACGCACAGAAGACCGTAATCACAAAGGTTACTATCAACAAGTTCGATATCACAGGTTCCGAGGAACTCGAAGGCGCAATCCTGACCATAAAGGATTCCAACGGCAATACAGTAACAGGCACACCTTGGACATCCCAGAAGGGCAAAACTCTTGAAGTTGAACTGACCAACGGTACTTATACTCTGAACGAGACAGGTGATACCATCACCGATGAAAACGGCAACGAGTATGACGTAATCGACAGCACTCTTACCTTTAAGGTAGAGAATGGCAAGGTAACAGTTGTAGAAAACGACACTGACAAGGACAGCGGTGAGGGCTTCTATGACGTTGATACCGATACCAATACTATCAAGGTAAACGATGCACAGAAGACTACCAAGGTAACGATCAACAAGTTTGATATCACAGGTTCCGAGGAACTCGAAGGCGCAATACTGACCATCAAGGATTCCAACGGCAAGACCGTAACAGGTACACCTTGGACATCCCAGAAGGGCAAGACCCTCGAAGTTGAACTGACCAACGGCACTTATACTCTGACCGAGACAGGTGACACAATCACTGACGAAAACGGAAACGAATATGACGTTATCGACAGCGAACTCACTTTCAAGGTAGAGAACGGCAAGGTAACAGTTGTAGAGAACAACACCGACAAGAACAGCGGTGAAGGCTTCTACGATGTAGATACCGACACCAATACAATTACTGTTAACGATGCTAAGAAGACTGATGACAGCAGTTCTAAGCCTACCACCGGAGACGACAGCTCGAAACCCGAGATTGAAGGTCCCGAGGACAGCTCAGAAGATGAATCTCAGGAAGAATCTTCCTCTGAGGAAGACAGCAGCAGCGATTCATCAAGCAGCGAGTCTTCCAGCAGTGCTGATTCTTCAAGCAGCAGCACGGCAGATTCAAGCAGCAGTTCTTCAACAACTACTACATCTACCGCTTCAAGCACCGGCAACCCCGATACAGGTGCAAGAGTTCTGATAAATACAGCAGAATTCGCAGCTGCAGTTGGTCTGTGCTTCCTGGCAATCAGACGCAGAAAGAACGACGATACAGACGATCAGTAATTTCTGTATGATAAAACTAGAGCCACCCCAAAAGGGTGGTTCTTTTTTGCATAAAAAAGCCCGCAGAGGAAAGCTTCCTCTGCGGGTATTATTTTGCTTAGTACAATCTTCTCTGTGCAGAAGGACGCGAGCCTGATGCCCTTCCGTCCATGGATACATCGACGCCGGAAGTACGCTCTTCGGGCTGAATGATGACTGTCGCAGGTGCCTGGGGCGGCCATTCAAACATATAGGATTCGCCCGAACTCTGACCGATGAAGTTTCTCCATGAGATATCTGTCCTCAGAGTGGGGTCTGCGCCTATCCAGCATACTGTCGCATCGGGGTCGGCTTCAAGGGTCGCACCCGACTGTATATTGCTGAGCACCAGCGGGTTGCCGTCAACCAGTATAGCAACGTATGAATCGTTGCCCTGACCTGTCAGCGTGGAAGTAGCAAGACCTTTCTGTGAGATAACGCCCTGACCGAGGAAACGCACACCGTACTTGCACTCGCGGGAGAAAGCAAGGATATTCTCGCTTTCGATAGAGATAGTCTCGTTGGGTTCAAGCTTGTATACTACCACGTGCTGCTGGTCGTTGGCGTAATATGTAACACTGTCGCCCTGAAATTCAACCTTCATCAGCGGAAGGTTTTCGCCTGTTATCCTACGGGTCAGCTGACCAAGCAGTGCCTGGCCGAAGCCCTCCTGTGGGCCCAGCATAACCTTTGTGAAGGTATAGTTCTTGGGACCGATACATTCGCCGCCTATAAAAGCGCCTGCTTTTGTGAATATATGATCACCGCCGCCGCGGCAGGTTATTTTTAAACAAAGTTCGTTGACTGTTTCAAACATTACCATGATGTATTCTCCTTTTCCGACTACTCAAGTGCAACGCCGTACATTCCGCAGAACGCCGCCAGATCAAGATTTTTACCCGCGCCTACCGCATTGAATTTCCATTCGCCTTTATAGCGGTAAAGCTCGCCCAGTACCATCGCCGTTACTGATGAATAGCAATCGTCCATTTTGAATGATGCTATCTCGCGGTTGGTGCGGCTGTCAAGTATACGTGCATAGAGGTTCTGCACCATGCCGAAATTAAGCGAATGTGCCGCAGCCTCGTAAATAGTAACTGCCAGCGCTATCTTAGTCACCCTTGCGTCAACGCGGGTGAGATCCATGATGATAGCCGCATCATCGGGCGAATTGGGGTCGTCCTTGAATATCTTGTAGTGAAGACCATTGTCGGGACTGTCGGGCTGACCGTAAAAGATGAACCACTCGTCCCCGGGAACTTTACCGTTATCGCACAGCATGAAAGCCGAAGCGTCAAGTTCGACCCTGCCGTCCTTGACATCCCAGCCAAGGCATATTTTAAGCTGTTCGGCAGGTCTGCCGTCTCTGTCTTTGATGGAGTATTTCTGTCCTTTGGCAAGCCTGTCCCCTGTAGGTTCAACGCGGTTGCGCTTGACGTTGGGACGGTTGTTGGCAGGGTTTGAAGCGTAGCTTGCATTGGCAGTATTAACAGGCTGCTGTACTCCGAAGTTGGTCTGCCCTGCCCTTGGGGTGTTCCGCACAGGTTCCCATGCGCTCTGCTGCTGATTCTGCTGAGGTGGCTGGGGCTGATTGCGTACAGGCTGTTGCGGCTGTGCAAATATCGCATCAAGAGGATCTCCCGATGGCTGATTATTATAGCCGTTATTCTGGTAGCCGTTCTGGGGCTGATTGTTGTAGCCATTGTTCTGGTAGCCATTCTGGGGCTGATTATTATAGCCATTGTTCTGATAACCATTCTGGGGCTGATTGTTATAGCCGTTGTTCTGGTAACCATTCTGGGGCTGATTGTTGTAGCCGTTGTTCTGGTAACCGTTCTGGGGCTGATTATTATAGCTGTTGTTCTGGTAACCATTCTGGGGCTGATTGTTATAGCCGTTGTTCTGATAACCATTCTGGGGCTGATTGTTATAGCCGTTGTTCTGGTAACCATTCTGGGGCTGATTGTTATAACCGTTGTTCTGGTAGCCGTTCTGGGGCTGATTGTTATAACCGTTGTTCTGGTAACCATTCTGGGGCTGATTATTATAGCTGTTGTTCTGATAGCCGTTCTGCGGCTGATTGTTGTAGCCGTTATTCTGGTAACCATTCTGGGGCTGATTGTTATAGCCGTTGTTCTGGTAACCATTCTGTGGCTGATTCATATTTCTGTTCATACCGCCGTTCTGCATAGCACTCATGGCAACCGCACCAACAGCTGCACCTGTGACAAATCCTCCGACAGAGCTTGGGTTGACGATACCACCGCCCATAGCACCCATGCCTGACATTCCGCACATACCCATTCCGGGCATACCGCCCATCATGGCACCTCGGTTCATCAGACCTGTCAGGTCGTTTATCGGCGGCTGTACAAAGTTTGTAGTGCCGTAATTGTTCAAGAGGTCGTTTCTGCCTAAAGCGCCTCTGGTTATCATAGGAACTAAAAGACTCATGCTGCTGCCTCCTCTTCCTTTTGTGTTTTGCCCGCAAGGGGACTGTATCTGTTTTGTTTATACACGGTTATTATATCACAAAATTCCCGAATTTTCAAGACCTGAAAGATAAATAATCAACAGTGAAAAGGCACTCCCAGATCAGCAAAAAATAATACATCGCTGCAGGCGATACCACAATTATCCATTTTTCATTATTCACTATTCATTGAGCGTCAGCGCTTCTGGGCAAATGCTTAAAAGATATTTCATAAAATTTTGCAATCAGATTATCTAATTCGCCTATATTCGGGATAAAGGTCGGCTTTAGTTAGTATAAAACGGAGATTTTTTGCAAGATGACCCTTTTTCACTTGCAAAATCGTAAAAAATGGAGTACAATACAATAGTCGGATTAAGACAGTATTTTAGCTTATTATTTCGGAGGGTACAAGAATATGAAGTTAACAGAGATGTCCCGTGAACAGCTTCTGGAGTTCAAAAATAAGGTGCAGGAGGAATATGACGGCTATAAGGCTCAGGGTCTTGCACTGAATATGGCAAGAGGTAAGCCCGCAGCTGAACAGCTCGACCTGACAGAAGGTCTGCTGACCTGCGTTTCAAAGAGCAGCGACTGCTTTGATGATAACGGCGTTGATTGCAGGAACTACGGCGGTCTTGACGGTATCCCTGCTGCAAAGAAGCTCTTTGCGCCTATGCTGGGCGTAAGTGAGAAGGAGCTTATCGTATTCGGTAACTCCAGCCTTAATATAATGTATGATACTATCGCTAAGTATCTCCTCTTCGGTGTTGACGAGGAATCCAAGCCCTGGAGAGATCAGGGTAAGATCAAGTGGCTCTGCCCTGTTCCCGGTTATGACAGACATTTCCTTATCTGCCAGAAGTTCGGTATCGAAATGATCAATATCCCTACCGATGAGAATGGTCCCGATATGGATATGATTGAAAAGCTGGTTGCAGAGGACGACAGCATCAAGGGTATCTGGTGCGTACCTATGTACGCTAACCCCACAGGTGTTACTTACAGCGATGAGGTCGTAAAGAGATTTGCTAATATGAAGACAAAGGCTTCTGACTTCCGCATCTTCTGGGATAACGCTTACTGCGTACATCACCTGACAGATACTCCCGATAAGCTGCTGAACATTCTTGATGAGTGCAAGGCTGCAGGCAACCCCGAGAGAGTTGTTATGTTCGCATCTACTTCCAAGATCAGCTATGCGGGTGCAGGCGTTGCTATCATGGGCGCAAGCGAAGCTAATATAAAGTATATCCTCTCGCTGATGACTGTTCAGACCATCGGTCACGACAAGATCAATCAGCTGAGACACGTTAAGTTCTTTGGTGATTTTGAGGGACTTAAAGAGCATATGAAGAAGCACAAGGCGCTTATCGCTCCCCGTTTTGAGGTGGTACTGGATACCCTCGATAAGGAACTGGGCGATCTGGGCGTTGCTGAATGGACTAAGCCCAACGGCGGATATTTCGTAAGCTTCAACGCTATGAACGGCACCGCAAAGCGCATAGTTACTCTCTGCAAGGAAGCAGGCGTTGTACTGACAGGTGCAGGTGCTACTTTCCCCTACGGCAAGGATCCTGAGGATAAGAATATCCGTGTTGCTCCCACATATCCCCCTGTTGAGGAACTGAAAATAGCTGCAAAGCTCTTCACTGTATGTGTAAAGCTTGCAAGTGCTGAAAAGCTGCTGGCTGAGTAAACAATCGAGCAGCCCTCCGAGGCTGACAAAATATACGATCATCAAAAAAACCTCCGGACATGAAGTTCGGAGGTTTTTTGTGGTGGTTCTTTTTTATAAGAACGCTTTTTCTTCCCGTAACACCACTGTAAATATCTGCGGTAACGGGATATCTCCCTCACGGCGCTTATGAAAAAACGCAGGGGAGTCAGGGGTTTTCTGCCAGAGCTTTTTCTACTGCTATGGCAAGCTGGTCAGCGCAGGAAGTACCTCTTCCGCTGCAATCATTGCCTTTCAACAGGCTGATAGCTTCCTTCGGGTCTTTGCCCTCCAGCAGTAAGCCTATGGCTTTCAGATTGCCGTTACATCCGCCTACAAAACCGACATCGTGCAGCTTGCCGTCAACGATATCAAAGGTTATTTTTCTGGCACATACACCGTGTGGTGTATAATCATATGTAGCCATATTATCCCTCCTCGAAAGACTACGTACTCTGGGTGGTTTATGCAGACATTATATCATATCCATTCAGGAAAATCAACAGACTAAATTTGAAGATAACGTTTAAGATATAAATATTTTTTTGAATTTTAATACTTGCTTAAAACTCCTGCGAAAAGGGATAAAAAGTCGTAAATAAAAACGGAGGTCAGTTCAGTAAAGAATGTCCTCCGAATATTTTGTCGGTTTATTCCCAGTTTTTCCAGACATCGGGGCAATAGCCGACGGTGGCCTGTCTTCCGTTGCGGACAACGGGTGCGGCTATCAGCGCAGGTTCTTCGAGGAGCTTTTCACGCTTTTCCTCAATACTGCCGAGATATTTCAGCAGGTCTGCTGTTTCGCCCTTGGCTTTGGGATCAATGAGCTTTTCAATATCGCCCACCGCTTTCAGCACCGAATCGAATTCTCCCTTGCTCATTCCCTTGCTTACAAGGTCGATGGACTGGAATTTTATACCGCGCTCCTTGAAATAGCGCTCTGCTTTTTTGGTATCAAAGCTTTTCGCTTTGCCGAATATTTGTATGTTCATTTTTTCACCTCTGTATAATAGTATACCGCCAGCTGTGTGCGGTCGCGGAGTTGCAGTTTGTCCAGCAGGTTGCTTATATAATTGCGCACTGTGCCCTCGCTGAGGAAAAGCTCTGCGGCTATCTCTTTGTTGCTGAGCCCCGAAGCAACAGCTTCCATTATCTCCCGCTCCTTATCGCTGATGCCGTGGGCGGCAAAATCAAATTCTTCCTTGCGGGACATAAGCTCGGGCAGTCGGCTTACTATCTTTTCACCGAAAACGCTCTGTCCGCCTGCAACAGCTTCAAGCGCGGCGGCAATGCCCTCGAAATCCTGTTTGAGCATATACCCCTTTGCGCCCATGCTGAGGGCTTTGACGATGTATTCATCATCGTTGAAAGTCGTCAGATAGAGAAGTTTTGCATCGGGGTGGGCTGCGAGTATCTTCTCGCCTGCTTCGAGCCCCGTCATGCCCTCCATGCGGATATCCATAAGCATTACATCTGGAGAAAGCTCGTCGTACAGGCGTATAGCTTCTTCGCCCCCGGAAGCCATAGCTTCAACGGTTATGCGCCCTGTGCTTTCAAGTATGGTTTTCAGCGACAAAGCCACAAGCTTGTCGTCATCGGTGACTATGATCCTCATGTGCGTTCCTCATTTCTTTTGCGCTTGAATTAAGCCATTAATTAAGCCATTTCTATATAATAGTATATCACAGAACGCGGGTTAATGCAAGACGGATCGCTGATCTTTAAAAATGGGCAAAAAAATAGCAGGTCAACGGTGACCTGCGGAAAATAAAACAAAAAAACTATGTGTAGAACAAAAGAAAGGAGACAACAAAACGGATGTTAAATCAATCTGATTATTCGATTTCCTTAACACCATCTATATTATAATCGCTTTTCCCTCAAAAGTCAAGGGGTATGGGAAGTTTTTTTTGAGAATTCGCAAAATTCGGCAACTTGCACAATTTTAATTTTTTTGCGTAGGCATATGCTACATAGTTTTATTGAACACCATAAAAATGCCTTAAATTCTTTAGTTTTATTAACAAATGGGAAAAATTGTCACGTTTCATATTTTTATATTTTTATTACAAAATAAAGTCTAAACTTTTTATGACTTGCCAAAAATTGCTCTTTTAATTGTGCATATTTCTTGATAAACTGTTCATAATAGAATCAGCAACGGTGATCGAACTGCTTTTAAACCACTGAATATCTGTGGAATGGGCAGTATCAGCCGAAAGAAAGGAATGGTAACGAATGCTGGACAGGATAGCTCTTGCGCTGCTCATAGTAGGCGGCATAAACTGGGGTCTGCTGGGTATATTTGAATTTGACCTGGTGGCTTTCATCTTTGGCGGACAGGCTGCATTTTTATCGAGAGTAGTTTACACACTGGTGGCTATATCCGCGATATGGTGCATCTCGCTGTTCTTCAAGGACAGAGAACTGCTCCCCGACGTCGCTTAGCGCACCGCCCTGCCGAAAGGTTTATCAGAAAGCAGGGCAGAGGAGTTCCCGAACCGAAACGCACAAGGCACGGGCTTGCAGCGTAACGGTAGGGCTGCAAGTCCGATGGGAGCTTCTCTGCGCTGCTTTTTGCTGCCTTGACATCGCCTGTAAAATCGTGTAGAATTATAATGGTCAGCGAAAGTGTGTCAGGGAAGGTGAATGCGGTGAAAAGGCTGTACGAAAAACTTGCGATATTGCTAATATGTTTCACGGGTTTCATACACGGCGGCTCTGCGATCGGAGAGGTGGCGGCTATGCTGCCTGCGCTCAGCGTTTCGGCGCTTGCACAGCTAATGCCCGGACGTAAGCTGACTGCCGTTCTGCTTGCTGTTTGTGCCGCTCTTTGCGGAGTGCTTCCTCCTATGATATGTATGCTTCCGCTGCTGCTTTATGACGCTCTATGGGAGGGAAAATGGCAGCTGATGCTTTGCGGGCTGACTTATTTCATGGGTAATCCCGATGCTTCACAGCTGGCGCTGTCGGCGGCAGGGTGCGCTGTTACGGTGATGATATATCTGCGTGTATCTAAGCTTGAAGAAACGGTGGATACTCTGAGAAATCTCAGAGACGAAGTAACCGAGAAAAATATGCAGCTTAAAAGCACTAATGAAGCCATCGCCCGCGCCCAGGACAGCGAGATACATATAGCCACCCTGAAAGAGAGAAACCGCATAGCCCGTGAGATACACGACAACGTGGGGCATATGCTGACAAGGTCGCTTTTGCAGGCGGGGGCACTGATGATAATAAACAAGGATGAACAGCTGAAAGAACCTCTTGAAAGCCTGAAGACTACTCTCGACAACGCTATGACAAGTATTCGGCAGAGCGTTCATGACCTGCATGATGATTCCATAGACCTTCGGAGAGGCATCGAGGAAGCGATATCTGCGGTGGACGGCAGGTTCACGGTGAAGCTTGACTATGATATGTCGGAAAAAGCCGCGGGAAATGTCAAGCTGTGTATATTAGGTATTATAAAGGAAAGCCTTTCCAATGCGGTGAAACATTCTAATGGTGATAAGATAAGTGTATCCGTTCAGGAACATCCTGCATTCTACCGCCTTGCCGTTGAGGACAACGGAAGCTGTTCGGAGATAGCCCAGACAGGCATAGGTCTTGAAAATATGCGTGAACGTGCGGCAAGTATCGGCGGGACGATAAACTATACAGCCTCGGAAAAAGGCTTCAGAGTATTCATGTCCGTACCGAAATAGACGAAAAAAGGCACTTCTGCCAGGATACTGACAGGAGTGCCTTATCTTTATGCTTTATTTTTTTGAAATAACTACGGTCTGTCTGCCGAGGGTGTTGTATGAATTCATGAATTCATCATATGAAATAGTCTGTGTTTTGCCGTAGAAGCTTGTTCTGTCGAAGTTTTCAACATTGCCGATGATAAAGCATTTATTGGTATCATCGTAGCCCATCAGTACAACAGTGTGCTGTCTGCCGTACCATGTGAAGTTATATGTGCCCGAACCGGGATTGGTATATTTCTGACCTGCGGTAAGGGTCTGGGTGCATACGGCATATGGCTCTATCTCGGAGTACCAGATTATGGGATTGTTGCCTTTGTCCAGCTCTTTTTTCAGACCGTTGAGGTCAAGTCCGCCGCTGACTTTGGTATCGCCAAGGTCAAGATTAGTGGGGTCGAATTTCAGCTTATTGACATTGTTGCCTGTATAATAATCGGTATTCAGGGCGATATTGTAGTTGTCGCGTACACCGAGAGCTTTGAGATACTGGTTAGCTGACTGTGCTATCAGGGGAGCGTAGCAGCCGTAGCCCACACTGCCTTCCATGTGATAAGGAGAGCCCCAGAAGCAGTAGTTGGGGTCAACGTTGATAGTTCCGTTTGAGAATGCCTGTTCGGGCATATAGTAGTCTATCAGAGTGTTTTTACTGACATTTATGCCGAACTGGTAGTTCAGCACCGATGCAAGGGCGGTCTCTTCACAGCCCAGCACAGCGGGATTTCCGCCGAGATATCCGTCCTGGTTTATAACTGACAAGTCGTGGTTAACATAGCTCTTGCTGTTAGCAGAACCATTAAGGCAGTTAGTCGGAACATAGCCTATCTGAGTGCCGTTGGAGTTGGGCAGGAAGACCTTAGTCCAGCCGTTAACGGGGAGATCTGTCTGCATGATGGTATCGCCTGCGTACAGATTGCCAAGCTTTGTACTGCTTGTGCTTTCGCTTGCATAAATTGGTGTAGCGGTGGTACACTTAACATAACCGTCTGTGACTACGGTAACAGTGGTGGAATATTTGCCGTAAGCTTTCTGACCGTTGACAGTCTTATATGCACGGACTCTTGTCTTGAAACCTGTGCAGGAAGCAAGGTCAGTGAACTTGTAGCTCTTAGCGGTAGTAGTATAAGCAACCCACTTGCCGTTTATCTGTATAGATGCTTCATAACCTTCAGCACCTGAAACACCGTTCCACATGAGAGTTGCGGTTGTGGTATCGCTGTTGTAGAAATAGCCGTTGAATGTAGGCGCGGCAAGGTCCGCAACGGGGTCGGTGGTGGAAGTTCCGTTAAGGCAGTTAGTCGGAACATAGCCTATCTGAGTGCCGTTGGAGTTGGGCAGGAAGACCTTAGTCCAACCGTTAGCGGGGAGGTCTGTCTGCATGATGGTATCGCCTGCGTACAGATTTCCAAGCTTTGCACTGCTTGTGCTTGCGCTAGCATAGATCGGTGTAGCGGTGGTACACTTAACATAACCGTCGGTGACTACGGTAACAGTGGTGGAATATTTGCCGTAAGCTTTCTGACCATTGACAGTCTTATATGCACGGACTCTTGTCTTAAAACCTGTGCAGGAAGCAAGGTCAGTGAACTTGTAGCTTTTAGCAGTAGTATTGTAAGCAACCCACTTGCCGTTTATCTGTATAGATGCTTCATAGCCCTCAGCACCCGAAACGCCGTTCCAAATGAGAGTTGCGGTGGTTGTGTCGCTGTTGTAGAAATAGCCGTTGAATGTAGGAGCGGCAAGGTCTGCAACGGGGTCGGTGGTGGAAGTTCCGTTAAGGCAGTTAGTGGGAACATAGCCTATCTGTGTGCCGTTGGATTTAGGCAGGAAGACCTTAGTCCAGCCGTTAGCGGGAAGATCTGTCTGCATGATGGTATCGCCGACATACAGATTGCCAAGCTTTGTACTGCTTGTGCTTGCGCTTGCATAGATGGGTGTAGCGGTGGTACACTTAACATAACCGTCGGTGACTACGGTAACAGTGGTGGAATATTTACCGTAAGCTTTCTGACCATTGACAGTCTTATATGCACGAACTCTTGTCTTGAAACCTGTGCAGGAAGCAAGGTCAGTGAACTTGTAGCTCTTAGCAGTAGTAGTATAGGAAACCCACTTGCCGTTTATCTGTATAGATGCTTCATAACCCTCAGCACCCGAAACGCCGTTCCACATGAGTGTAGCGGTGGTTGTGTCGCTGTTGTAGAAATAGCCGTTGAATGTAGGAGCGGCAAGGTCTGCAACGCGGTCGGTGGTGGAAGTTCCGTTAAGGCAGTTAGTGGGAACATAGCCTATCTGTGTGCCGTTGGAGTTAGGCAGGAAGACCTTAGTCCAGCCGTTAGCGGGGAGATCTGTCTGCATGATGGTATCGCCGACGTACAGATTTCCAAGCTTTGCACTGCTTGTGCTTGCGCTAGCATAGATGGGTGTAGCGGTGGTACACTTAACATAACCGTCTGTTATTACAGTTACAGTTGTTGAATACTTGCCGTAAGCTTTCTGACCATTGACAGTCTTATATGCACGAACTCTTGTCTTAAAACCTGTGCAGGAAGCAAGGCTTGTGAACTTGTAGCTTTTAGCAGTAGTATTATAAGCTACCCACTTGCCGTTTATCTGTATAGATGCTTCATAACCTTCGGCACCCGAAACGCCGTTCCACATGAGGGTAGCGGTGGTTGTATCACTGTTGTAGAAATAGCCGTTGAATGTAGGAGCGGCAAGGTCTGCAACGGGGTCGGTGGTGGAAGTTCCATTAAGGCAGTTAGTGGGAACATAGCCTGTCTGAGTGCCGTTGGAGTTGGGCAGGAAGACCTTAGTCCAGCCGTTAGCGGGGAGGTCTGTCTGCATGATGGTATCGCCGACGTAGAGATTGCCAAGCTTTGCACTGCTTGTGCTTGCGCTAGCATAGATCGGTGTAGCGGTGGTACACTTAACATAACCGTCGGTGACTACGGTAACAGTGGTGGAATATTTGCCGTAAGCTTTCTGACCATTGACAGTCTTATATGCACGGACTCTTGTCTTAAAACCTGTGCAGGAAGCAAGGTTTGTGAACTTGTAGCTCTTAGCGGTAGTAGTATAAGCAACCCACTTGCCGTTTATCTGTATAGATGCTTCATAACCCTCAGCGCCCGAAACACCGTTCCAGCTGAGTGTAGCGCTTTTGGTATCGCTGACATAGTAGTAGCCGCCAAAGGTAGGTGCAGCCAGATCTGCAACAGGATCGGGCTCGGTTACAGTGCCGCTTGTCAGTTCTGCGTTAACACCTTCTGCTTCGCCAACGGAGTTGAATGGAACGATCAGCAGCTTTACAGTGCCGCCGGCAGGGAAGTCGGTGATAAGCTGATCTGTATCGGTATCGGCTATAAGCTTGGGCTTTCCATCGCTTGCAGTGTTGGTTATATCGTATACGTGGTAGCCTGATGCGAAATCAGCAGCCTGCCAGTCTATCTTAGCCTTGCCCTTTTCATCTGTAACGGTTATGGTGCCGTGTATCATCTCGGGCTTTATCTTCAGCAGATAGCCTGTGGTATCGCCATGATCATATGTACGTTCGCCGTCCTCGGTCCACACAAGTCTTGATGGAGTGATGGTCACGGTCAGCTTTCCGTCTTTGAACATATCGTAAGGTATGTTTGTACCGGTGCTGCGTGTATTGATCTCCTTGGTCTTGTCGCCGTTGGTGAACTGAACATTGTAGTTTGTCATGTCGGCGGCAGCGTTCCAGGATACTGTCTTTGTATTCTTATCGACGTTGAATTCGATAAGTTTGAAATTTGTCTGCTTCTCGCGGGGATTCTTTACCACAGGCAGATCAGTGTATGCTGATATGTTCTTCTTGCCCTTAATGTGAGCTGCCAAAAGGGTGAGATCGGTAATGTTGATCTTGCCGTCAGCATTGATATCAGCAGCTTTCATGCCTTTTTCGCTGAGTAGTTTGCGGGCTTTGATGTGAGCGGCTGTTTTTACAACGTCGTTGATATCTATTTTGCCATTGCCGTTTACATCGCCTATGTCGTAGCTTTTTGATTCGTCATTGCTGGTAGTGCCGTCCTGTTCACCTGTTGTATCGCCGTCGGCTGATAAAGCCGCAGAACTGCTTTCGCTCGGATTTTCAGCGAAAGCTCCGACAGAAAACTGACCTGCTGCCATTACTACCGAAACTGCAGCTGCGAGAATTTTTTTACATCTCATGTTTTTACCTCCGTACTGTTAATGTTGTCTCTGGTTTATTGTAAAAGATTTATCAAAATGACCAACTTTCAGTATAACACTTTTTATATACGCTGTCAAGGTCGAAAAAGGCTATTTTACGCGGAAATCGGATTTTATACCGATATGTGTAGATATCAACATAATTATGCTTATAAATGGTTTACATATTGGTGAAATTATTTTCCGTATTTTGGAAAAGATAAGGAGAGATCAGTCTTTTCCATTCCTCTGCAAGTCGTTCGGTACTCCACGTCGCATTCGCAGGGCTTGTTGAGGGCAGACGCACTGCGGGTCGATCTGAATTCGGCAGGATATGTCTGTCATACAGTGAGGAAGCCGTTCCGCCGTTGGTAAATACAGCGATATCGGGACAAAGGTCAGTTATCACCGATATATCTGCTGCCCGCACATTTTTTATACTTGCGTCCGATGACCCGATAATATCACATTCTGCAATAACGTCCCATACCGCGATGTGGGAATCCAAAAGAAAAGCTTTCTTTTCCTCGATCGTAACAGGCACAGGCTTCCCAATCACCGCCGCCGTAACTTTCCAGAACCTGTTGCGGGGATGTCCGTAGTAAAATCCATATTCCCGGGATTTTACCGAGGGCAGACTGCCAAGTATCAGCACGCGGCTGTTTTTATTGAAGACAGGTTCAAAGCTGTGTATTATATGTGTATATTCGCCCATGTATGGCACCTCATATCGTAAATTAATGTTTTTGGAATATAGTATATGATATCACAGTGTGCGTATTTTTTCAACCGTAAGCGGTGTAAAAAAGCCGCATTGCCTTTGGTGAGGCTGATGCGGCTTTTTTATGGTGAAGATATACTATCCGCCCGAAGACGAATTGTTCTGCTGTTTCTGCTTGCGTTCAGTGCGCAGGTAGGTATCGTTTGACAGTACCAGTTTTACATTTTTATCCATATACTCGTTTGCCTGAGTAGCGTTGTGTACGGGGCGCATACTGCCTTTCAGCGAGAAGCATACGACCAGTGCTACTATCAGGGCGGAAACGACGGGCACAAGGAGCGATTTCATGATGAGGTACAGTATAACTCCCGTAGCTATCGCCGAACCGCCTGTGATAAGCCCAAGCTTGGTGTTATCTATGGGGAGGTCTCCTGTGAATTTGCCTGTCTGACCGTTCATGGCGAAGTTCCACTGCTTGCCCTGCCATGATGTGGTAAGATACCAGATGGGGAGCATCGCGTACTTCTTTTTGGTGTAGTTGACCTTGTAATCGCCACGCTTTTCGGTGACTTCATCGTGCTTTACCGTATCCTTGGTCTTCTGTTTTGCGGAGTTTACAACGCGCTTTTCAGCTCTTTGCAGGTCGTCATCGCCTTCAACGTCGAAACGTTCAGCCAGAAAACCCGGCATATAGGTCATGGAGAAAGGCTTGAGATCGGCAAAAGTGAAAGGTTCAACAGAATCCATGATATCATCGGGCATACGCTTTGAAGCATCCGCAGGGACGTTCTCGAAATTTATAGTGCCGCGGCGGTCAGCCTTGTATATCTTGCGTATTATCTCTTTGTCCGTTTCGGTCTTGTCTGCGGCTTCAAATTCGGCATCTATATTTACTGAACCGTCATACAGCCAGAAAGGCACGTATACGCCCTGTATCTCTTCGACCTTACTGCCTGTGAGGAAGTCCTTGGGTATCAGCTTGCGCTTTTCATAGTATCCCTTGTATTTCTCCATTGCCTGTTCTTTTGTGAAAGAGAACGGTATAACGAAATCGGGCTTTATAGCACCTGAGAACTGGGCTTCTATGACTGTCGTATTATCGCAGTAGGGACACTTTGTCGCCGCGGTGTTCTGGTCGCAGATTATCTCCGCACCGCAGGTGTTGCAGCTGTATGCCCTCATGTTTTCAGCCAGGTCGCCCCAGTCGCTGCCTGATTCCTTTATTTCTTCTTCCTCGTTCTGCTGGTTGAAGAAAGCTTCTGCTTCCTCCTGAGTAAACAGTGAATCACAGAATATGCATTTAAGCTTGCCCGCTGTCGGGTCGAACTGCATAGTACCGCCGCAGTTTGGGCATACCACCTGTGTAGATGTCTGAGCCATTATTTTTACCTCCACATATTTATAATAATATTAACCGTTTTTTGATCGGTGTCGTACTCATTATGAACTGGAAACAAGGTCAGCGTAATAGCTTTCCAAACAGACCTTATATATGTGAGCACTAATGCGTTTCTCTGTAATAAATTATAACATATATGTAAATTATTCGCAATATCCAAAGGAAAAGTCGTAACGTAAAAAATCAGACATATTATTTGTATATTCTGTACAAGGATCAATTCGCTGTAAACAGATATATCCCCAGAAAATAGGGCACGAGATGATTTTGTTAAACGTTGTGTGAATAAACACAAAATACTGCACAAACTATGTGCCAAAATTTAGTCAAGGCTACAAAGATTAGGCTTAAAACGCTTAAATACGGCGTTTTTAATTGACAAAGACGGTGATATGGGTTATAATATCAACATAAAATCAAACGGGTCGTAAAAACGACGCGAGGGTTTATTTTCAACTGACTGGCAACTAAATTCTAAAATGGAGGTAGTAATTCATGAAAAAGGCTGAACTGCTTGCTGCAATCGCTGAAAAGAACGGCAGCACCAAGAAGAACGCTGAGGCAGCTCTTGACGCTGTTATAAGCACTATCACAGAGGCTCTGGAGAAGGGCGAAAAGGTAGCGATCCCCGGTTTTGGAACATTTGAGGTTAGAGACCGCGCTGCTAAGAAGTCTATCAACCCTGCAACCAAGCAGCCCATCGATGTACCCGCTAAGAAGGTACCTGCATTCAAGGCTGCAAAGGCTCTGAAGGACGCTGTTGACAAGAAGTAATTTTCTGCATAGCGCAAGCATATATTGAATTTCAAAAAGGAGAATAATCACAATGGCAAACACTAAAAAGGTTGCCGCTGAGGTCAAGGAGGTCGCTAAGGAGACTGCTGCCAAGACCAAGGCTGCCGCAAAAGAAACTGCCGCAAAGGCAAAAAAGACTGCAACTAAAGCTGCTGCGAAGACCAAGGCTGCTGTTGAGAAAGCTACTGAGAAAGACGTTGTTTTCGTGGAATTCGCTGATAAGCAGCTGGATATAGCTGTACTTGTTGAGGCTGCAAAGGCTGACTACAAGGCTAAGGGTCACAGAGCTCCCAAGGCTGTAAAGCTTTATATCAAGCCTGAGGAGGGCGTTGCTTACTATACTGTAAATGACAAGGGCGACGCTGATCAGAAGATCGATCTGTAATTTTTGTTATTATCTGACCGCTCCCTGCGCGGAGCGGTCGTTTTTTCGTTGAGGTATTTTATGGTAATTTCTGCATATAAGGATATATTTGAAGATAACGGCATCGCGCTGACAGAAGAACAGTCTGCAAGACTTGAAAAGTACGCGGATATGCTGGTGGAGTACAACAAGATGGTGAATCTTACTGCTATTACCGATGATGAGGGCATAGCGGTAAAGCACTTTTTTGACAGCATATTCCCATTTACGCTTTTTGACCTGCCCGATGGCGCAAAGCTGATAGATGTGGGCACAGGCGCGGGTTTTCCGTCATGTCCGCTTAAAGTCTGTCGTGATGATATCAGGCTGACACTGCTTGACAGCCTTAATAAGAGGGTGAATTTTTTGCAGTCTCTCTCAGATACGATAGCATTGAACGCGGAGTGTGTTCACGGCAGGGCTGAGGAGTTCGGCAAAAAAGCTGAGTACAGAGAGCAATTCGATATCGCAACTGCAAGGGCGGTGGCTAATTTGACCGACCTGTGCGAGTACTGTCTGCCTTTTGTAAAGGTCGGGGGACTGTTCGTATCTCTCAAAGGAAGCAGCGGCAGTGAAGAACTGGAAAAGGCGAAGCCTGCAATAAAGCTTCTGGGTGGCAAGACCGAGAAAGTGGTGGAATACACCCTCCCCGGCGGTGACGGCAGAACTCTTATCCTTATAAGGAAACTGGAACCTACCCCGGCAAAATTCCCAAGAAATGCGGGACAGATGAAAAAGAAGCCATTGGTTTGATTTTTCAGATTTGATAAATGTATGCTAAGGACAGCTGTACCATCGGGTGCGGCTGTCTCCTTTTGTTTTCGGCAGGTATGAAGTCTTTGGAAATGCCGATAATTAACGAAAAATCTCTTGACACAGACCGCCTTACGATGTATAATAGTAAACGATTGTTCGCATATTATTTCAGTGATTTTTCGGCAGGGAGGTCGGGCTAAAATGGATAGATTTCAGCTGGTATCGGATTATAAGCTCTCGGGTGACCAGCCCGAAGCTGTGGACGCTCTTGTAAGGGGCGTAGAATCGGGCATGAAAGAACAGACGCTTCTGGGCGTTACGGGTTCAGGCAAGACCTTTACCATGGCTAATGTGATAGAAAGGCTGAACCGTCCCACACTGGTGCTTGCACATAACAAGATACTAGCGGCACAGCTGTGTTCGGAGTTCAAGGAATTCTTTCCCAACAACGCGGTGGAGTACTTTGTCAGCTACTATGACTACTATCAGCCTGAAGCTTATGTGCCGAGTACAGATGTGTACATTGAAAAGGACAGCTCGATAAATGACGAGATAGACAAACTGCGTCATTCCGCCACCACAGCCATAACCGAAAGACGCGATGTCATCATAGTTGCCAGCGTTTCCTGCATATATTCACTGGGCGACCCCTCGGAGTATAAGTCCATGGTGGTAAGCATACGCAGGGGTGCTGAAAAATCCCGTGATGAGCTTATCGCCCAGCTTGTGAAGATACAGTATGAACGCAACGATATAAATTTTGTCAGAAACAAGTTCCGTGTAAGGGGTGACGTAGTGGAGATATTTCCCGCAGACTCCACCGACAAAGCGCTGAGGGTGGAATTTTTCGGTGATGAGATAGACCGTATCAGCGAAGTGAACGTGTTGACAGGCGAGGTGCTTTCTCACCTTGAACACGCTGCTGTTTTCCCTGCGTCGCATTATATCGTCGGACGTGAGAAGATGCTGGACGCGATAGATGAGATAAAGGAAGAACTTGCAGAGCGTGTAAAATACTTCGAGGACAGAGGTATGCTGATAGAAGCACAGCGCATACAGCAGAGGACCAACTACGATATGGAGATGCTGGAAGAAATAGGCTTTTGCAGCGGTATCGAGAACTATTCGAGAGTGCTTGCAAGGCGCTCGCCGGGGGCTGTGCCTTTTACTCTCTTTGACTTCATGCCCGATGATTTCCTGCTGATGGTGGATGAATCCCATGTATCACTTCCACAGGTAAGGGGTATGTTCGCAGGAGACAGGGCGCGTAAGCAGACTCTTGTTGATTACGGTTTCCGTCTGCCCTCTGCCATGGATAACCGTCCTTTGCGTTTCGATGAGTTCTACGAGCGTATAAATCAGGCGATATTCGTATCTGCTACTCCGGGAGATATCGAAAAGGAAAAGAGCGCACAGATAGTCGAACAGGTAATTAGACCTACGGGACTTCTTGACCCGCTGATATCCGTAAGACCCTCCGATGGACAGATAGAAGATCTACTCAGCGAGATAAACAAGCGCATCGACAAGAAACAGCGCGTTCTTGTAACGACTCTTACGAAAAAGATGGCTGAAGACCTCACCGCTTATCTCAAGGGCTTTGATGTTAAGGTGCGCTATATGCACCACGATATAGATACAATTGAACGTATGGAGATAATACGCGATCTTCGCCTTGGTGAATTCGATGTGCTGGTGGGCATCAACCTGCTGAGAGAGGGTCTCGATCTGCCCGAGGTTTCTTTGGTGGCGATACTCGATGCTGACAAAGAAGGTTTCCTGCGTTCTGAGAGTTCGCTTATCCAGACCATAGGCAGAGCCGCAAGAAACTCCGAGGGTATGGTCATAATGTACGCCGACAGCGTGACGCGCTCTATGGAGAAGGCTATCCGCGAAACGGAAAGACGACGTGCTATACAGGAAAAATACAATGAGGAACACGGCATAGTTCCCAAGACCATAGTCAAGGATATAAGAGATGTCATAGAGATATCCACCAAGGAAGAAGCGGAGTATTCTGCAAGACAGGCTGTGAAGCTTTCAAAGGCAGAACAGCAGAAGCTTATAGACAAGCTGACCCGCGAGATGAAAGAAGCTGCGAAGCTTCTTGAATTTGAGCACGCAGCATTCCTGCGTGACAGGATAGCTGAGCTTAAGGGGGAGAAGAAGTGATCCATGGAGGTTTAGCGATGGATAAAGACGAAAAGAGTTTTCTTAAAAAGCACAGGGCGCATATAGTACTCGCCGTGATGATAATTATCCAGCTGATATATTCATGCTATGTGTTCGCATATGAAAAACAGGGTACACACTCAGATGAGGTATGGAGCTATGGACTATCAAACAGTTATTACAGACCATTCATATACCTGCCTGACGGAATATATCAGGATGAATACGACGGCGGTTATGAGGGCTCGGACATAACTAACAAGTGGATAGACGGCAAAGTGATGAACGATTATGTTACGGTTCAGGAAGACGAACGCTTCACTTATGACTCGGTGTACCACAATCAGGTTCTGGATCATCACCCTCCGCTTTATTATGCGATACTTCACACTATATGCTCGTTCTTCCCTGGAAAGTTTTCTTTGTGGTATGCTTTTTCCATAAACCTTGTCAGCATGGTATTCATACAGATATTCCTGTTTAAACTGACAAAGCTGTACACAGATAAGGATACCTTAGCCCTGACAGTCTGTCTGCTTTACGGTGCAGGCACAGGGGCGCTTTCCACTGTGCTGTTTTTGAGGCAGTACTGCTTCATGACTATGTTAATAACCATGTACTACTATTTCAGCGCTAAGCTTTTTAAGAGTTTTGATAAGGAGAAAGGCTTCGACCTTAAAAAATATGCTCCGCCCATGGCAGTGACAGCGTTCCTGCTGTTTTTCACGAATTACACCATGGCGATAATCTGCGGGATCTTCACCGCGGTAGTCTGCCTGTATATGCTTGCGCGTAAAAAAGTGAAGCAGATGTTTATCTACGGGCTTTCAATGACAGCTGCACTGGGTGCATTCTGTGCGGCTTATCCTTACGTGATAAAGCACGTTTTTCTTTATAAGAATATGGGTAACGGAAAAGAATACGAGGGTACTTACAGAACAAGACTTATACACGTTCTCGATCTGCTTTTCAAGCATACAGTCGGCAAGGAGTTTTCGATATACAAGTCAGCGACTATATATTACGTTATAGCTGTTCTTGCAGTGCTTACAGTTATATGTGTACCGCTGTGTTTCCTGTTCCGCAAAGAAGTCTGGTTCAGGAAGTTTGCAGGTGGAACAGCTGCATGGATAAAGGGTCTTCCGAAGAAGATACCGGCTGATATCAAAACGATCGACGGAACATTCATTGCATTTCTTGTAGCTAACATCGCTTTTGTACTGATGCTTCCCGTGATAAGCGATATCAAGGAGATGGGTCAGGCAGGCGTTAGATATCTCTTCGTGGTGATGCCTCTGGTATGCCTGACGGTAGTCGGTGTGGTTTATGCAGTTCTGAGGGATATCCCTAAAAGGGTCGGAGAGATAGCAGTGCTTATCATGGCGGCGGCACTTATCTGCGTGATAAACATAAATGAGCAGGCGCCATATCTGTATAAACATACCTCTAGCTATACTGACCTTGCAGAGGATACCGCAGGCAGGAATGTTTTGCTGCTTGCGAGCAATGGTACGGGTAATATATGGTATACCCAGTGTTTTCCCGCGTACCTTAGAAAGGCTGACGGAATATTTATCACATATGTCATGGATAAGGAGAGTTTCGGCAGAAATACCGATGGCAGACAGGTAGATATGGTAATAGCGCCTGTAGAAGCTTTCAGCAAGAACGGTGAGTGGTACAAAAAGATCATCGACAATGACAGGAATTTTTTTGAAGAGAACACAGATTTATGGAAAACAAGTGCAGGAAGTGCTGTTGAGGACAAATACAGGGAAGATATGATCTTTGCTGATGACCACCTTGAGGATATCACTGATACCGATAAAGCAGAAGTCCTCTATTCCATAAACATACAGAACCAATATTATGCAGTTATACAGCTTAACAGCTGAAACCAAACGGAGTTGATAAAATGCCCATTAACGAAATAATCATAAAGGGTGCGAGAGAGCATAACCTTAAAAACGTGGATCTTACCATACCGCGAGATAAGCTTATCGTTATGACGGGGCTTTCGGGTTCGGGTAAGAGTTCACTGGCTTTTGATACGATATATGCAGACGGTCAGAGGAGATATGTGGAATCTCTGTCCTCATATGCGAGAATGTTCCTGGGGCAGATGGACAAGCCCGATGTTGACAGCATCGAGGGGCTTTCACCTGCGATATCCATCGATCAGAAGACTACCTCCAAGAACCCCCGTTCAACTGTGGGTACGGTTACGGAGATATACGATTATCTGCGACTTTTGTACGCAAGGATAGGTGTGCCCCACTGTCCTGTGTGCGGACGGGAGATAAAACAGCAGACAGTCGATCAGATAGTCGATCAGCTGATGGCACTGGAAGAGGGTACCAAGATACAGCTTCTTGCTCCCATAGTGCGGGGAAGAAAGGGTACTCACCAGAAGGAATTCGAGCAGGCTAGGAAGTCCGGCTATGTACGTGTGAGGGTGGACGGCATCACCTATGACCTTTCGGAGAATATAGAGCTTGAGAAAAACAAGAAGCACACCATCGAGATAGTAGTGGACAGGCTTGTTATCAAGGAGAGCGTAAAATCGAGACTTACAGATAGTATCGAAACTGTGTCCGCGCTGACGGGCGGACTTGTGACGGCTGATGTTATCGGCGGCGAGGAAATGACGTTCTCGCAGAGCTATGCCTGCCCCGAACACGGAGTGTCCATAGGGGAGCTTGCACCCAGAATGTTCTCGTTCAACAATCCCTACGGTGCCTGTGAGAAGTGTACGGGCCTGGGAGTTTTCAAAAAGATAGACCCCGACCTGATAGTGCCGAACAAGAATCTATCCATATCCGAGGGTGCTATCAAGGCAAGCGGCTGGAATGTTTCTGATGATAGCTCAATAGCCAATATGTATTTCAGGGCGATATCCGAGGAATACGGCGTGCCGCTGGATAAGCCCGTCAGCGAACTGACAGAGGAACAGCTTGGTTTGTTCCTGTATGGTACAGGCGACCACAAACTTCATCTTTCACGCGGCAGCAAGTTCTATAAAGCGGAGTATGATTCAGCTTTTGAGGGAATAATCCCCAATCTGGAAAGACGTTACAAGGAATCGAACAGCGATTGGTCAAAGGCTGATATCGAATCGAATATGACCGAGGAAGTCTGCCCTGCCTGCAAGGGCAGAAGACTTCGTCCCGAGAGCCTTAGCGTGACTGTGGGCGGGCTGAATATTGCGGAGCTTTGCGATAAGTCTGTTGTGTCAGTGCTGGGATTTCTGGACAGCGTTGAGCTTACCGAGCGCGAAAAGCTGATAGGCGAGAGGATAATCAAGGAGATAAAGGACAGACTGGGATTCCTTGCCAGCGTGGGTCTTGAATACCTGACACTGTCCCGTTCTGCGGGTACGCTTTCGGGCGGCGAGAGCCAGAGAATAAGGCTTGCTACGCAGATAGGTTCATCACTGGTGGGAGTGCTTTATATCCTTGATGAACCATCCATAGGTCTGCACCAGAGGGACAACGATAAGCTGATAGCTACGCTGAAACGTCTGCGCGACCTTGGCAACACGCTGATAGTGGTCGAGCATGACGAGGATACCATGTATGCCGCTGACCATATAGTCGATATAGGTCCGGGAGCGGGCATACACGGCGGTGAAGTCGTGGCGCAGGGTACGGTGGAAGATATCAAAGCCAGTGAACGCTCGATAACAGGGCAGTACCTCAGCGGAAGAAGAAAGATACCCGTACCGACAGAAAGGCGCAAGGGCAACGGTAAATTCCTGACGGTAAAGGGCGCAAGGCAGAACAATCTGAAAAATATAGACGTTAAGATACCGCTGGGAACTTTCACCTGTGTTACGGGTGTATCGGGCAGCGGAAAGAGTTCGCTGGTGAACGAGATCATCAACAAATACCTTTCTGCAAAACTTAACCGCGCGAAAGTCAGGGCGGGAGAGTTCGATAAAATGGAGGGCGTATCCCATCTCGATAAAGTAATAAATATCGACCAGTCCCCAATAGGCAGAACACCGAGATCGAACCCCGCGACCTATACAGGCGTTTTTACCGATATCCGTGAACTTTTCGCCCAGACACAGGACGCTAAGATGAAAGGCTACAATTCGGGAAGATTTTCTTTCAACGTAAAGGGCGGACGATGCGAAGCCTGCGAGGGCGACGGCATAATCAAGATAGAGATGCACTTCCTGCCCGATGTGTACGTGCCTTGCGAGGTGTGCGGAGGAAAGCGGTATAACCGCGAAACTCTGGAAGTAAAATACAAGGGTAAGAGTATATACGATGTACTGGAAATGACAGTGGAGGAAGGCGTGCAGTTCTTCACGAATATGCCGAAAATACAGCGCAAATTGCAGACCCTTTACGAAGTAGGTCTGGGATATGTGAAGATAGGTCAGCCTGCGACAACGCTTTCGGGCGGTGAAGCACAGCGTGTTAAACTTGCGACTGAGCTTGCAAAGCGTGCCACAGGACGCACCATATATATCCTCGATGAGCCGACAACAGGTCTGCATACAGCGGACGTTCACAAGCTGATAGAAGTTCTGCAAAGGCTTGCCGATGCGGGAAATACTGTGCTTGTGATAGAGCACAATCTTGATGTTATAAAGACAGCCGACCACATAATCGACCTTGGTCCCGAGGGCGGTGACAAGGGCGGTACAGTGGTATGTACAGGCACACCCGAGGAGATAGCGGCTTGTGAGGAGAGCTATACGGGAATGTATCTGAAGAAGATGCTGTAAACGAAGTAATTGTACAATAAATTTCCCGGCAAAAGAACTAAACAAGGTTTTTACCAAATATTATTGACAGAAAATATGAGCTGTGATATAATCATAGGCGTGAGATTTAAATGATAATGCTCACAAGATACAGGAGGGTTAAAAATGAAAAGTTTCAAGAAAATTATTTCCGGCGTAACTGCTCTGGCACTTGCCTGCGGACTTTCACTCACCGCATCGGCTGAACTTAAAGAAGGCGATTCAAAGGCTTACAAGGGCACAGGTTATATGGCAAAGTACGAAGTGCTTTCTGTTAAGGACGGCAAGACCACCGTTAAGGTAACACTGAAAAACACAAGCAAGAAAACGATAAACCACTGGGCAGTGGGGTTTGACCGCAGCTTCTTAGGTATAATCGAGGACGTAAAGTACGGCAGGCTGTTCACTCCGGGAGAAAAGTATAACAACGTGATAAGGGACTGCGGTACTAACGGTACTGTTGCTCCGAACCAGTGTGTTTCGTTCAGCTTTACCATGCTGGATTGGGAAAATTGTAGTGAACTTCCCGAGAGGATAAGGGTCTACTCGGATATCAACAAATCCAACACCGTCGATGAACTTAACACAGCAGCAAGGGAATGTTATCATTCTGCCATGTACTGTATTGGTGGTTACATAAATGCTGCCTGCACAGTTGATACTTGTTTTGGATTCGGGCTGTTCGAGAATTCAAATTCAAAAGACGGCATGAAGACCGGATTCAATTACAAATACAAAGCAAAGGGCGATTCTGCAATAAATATGGCAGCATCGCAGTATGCCCGCGGAGATATAAGCGTATACGTTGGCAGAACGGAGATCGACGACGAGGATAGCTGCTTTGTGCAGGTAAGGGATAACAAGACAGGTAAGGTGGGTCAGTTCCCGCACCCAACAGACGGCACTGCCGAATGGGGCACATTTGACCTGAATGCGCCATTACAAGTAAATTATAAAGATTTTCAACTTAGTGCGGCGGCTAAGGCAGCGACTGAATGTGTGCAGGATTATCTTTATGAACTGATGTCCGAAGGTCAGGACTATCAGAGAATCTTTGAACACGGCAGTTCCCAAGCTACCTCAGAGGAAGGTCTGAAAATAGACATGAAGGCATCTTACGATGGCTTGGACAAGGTTATCAACGATAGGCTGAAATTCGATTTTGAGGGCATGATCGTAAATGTGGGCGAGATACCATCTGATGATAAGTTTATATTTTCTGTTCAAACAAAAGATCCAAAAACAGGCGAGACTAGTCTTTGGCTGGGTTCTATTTGACATAAACTGACATATCATAAGTGTGAAACAGCTGATCTGTCGGCTGAACCATCAGCATAAGGCACAAAGCCAAAACTTAAAGTAAAGAATAAAGCGGGCGGTCACATGATCTCGCGGGGATGCGGGATGTGACTGCCCACTGTTTTTGTATGCGAGTATATGCTGAGAAAACCAAGATCAGACAAGACAGCGTATCATCTGTAATAAGTTGCTTAACTGTACAATAAAGTTCTCAGTGACGACACGAAATAAAGCTATTGGTCAAAATAATATTGACAGCGAATCCGAGCTGTGATATAATCATAGGCGTGAGATTTAAATGATAATGCTCACAAAATACAGGAGGGTTAAAAATGAATATTTTCAAGAAGATCATGTCAGGTGCAACTGCACTGACACTTGCCTGCGGACTTTCACTCACCGCATCGGCTGAACTTAAAGCGGGCGACTATAAGGCTTATAAAGGCGCAGGCTATATGGCAAAGTACGAAGTGCTTTCCGTTAAGGACGGCAAAAGCACCGTTAAGGTAACGCTTAAAAACACCACCAAGAAGAAAATAAACAACTGGGCAGTAAGGTTTGTAAACTATGGTGATATAGAAAGCGTGAAGAATGGCAAGCTATTCAGTCCCGACTATTGGATGTTCCGCATAATCAAGGATGACGGCACCAATGGTTCTGTTGCCCCGAATGAATGTGTATCGTTCAGCTTTACCATGACGGATCCCGGCAATAGTTCCAATGTTCCCGTGGGGATAACAGTCTACTCGGATCTTGACAAATCAAACTCTGTCAAAGATCTGAACAAAACTGCATTTGCCTGCTATAATGGTATTGACCAAATTCTCAATGATTACAAAGCCAAGGGTGTCTCATTCGATGAGTGTTTCAAAAATGGGGTATTTGCGAATTTAAATTCCAAGGACGGCATGAAGACGGGATTCAACTATAAATACAGATCTGAAACCGACAGGGAGATAAATGCCTTAGCATCGATGTTTTCACGCGGCAATATAAGCGTTTACGTTGGCAGGACGGAAATTGACGGCGAGGATACTTACTTTGTTCAGGCAAAGGATAACAGGACGGGAAAAGTAGGTCAGTATCCGCACCCCACAGACGGTACTGCTGAATGGGGCAAACTTGATCTGGATGCGCCTTTATACAACAAGAATTACAGCGAATCTAATCTTGATTTAGCGGCTAGGAATGTACATGAGAGTGTGGAGGATTATCTGAAAGCTGAAGGTCTCGATTATCAGAGCCTACTTGAAAACGACGATTTTCAGGCTGCCTCAAAGGATGGTCTGAAGATAGACATGAAAGCATCTCTCACCGGCTGTGACAAGCTTATCAACGATAAGTTGAAATTCAATTATGAGGGTATGATCGTATATGTGAGCAAGATGCCATCTGATAAATATGTATTCTGGACAGATTTTATGGTTCAGACAAAGGATCCTGCAACAGGAAAGACAGGTCAGGATCCGCAACCTGAACTTGTACTGCGTTAAGAAATACGAGGTACGTAATACACAAGATCAAATTTCAAATTAAACAATATAAGCGGGCGGTCACATATTTCGCGGGTGTGCGAAATCATGTGACCGCTTTTTGTATGTAAGTATATGCTGACAAAACAAATGTTCCACATGGAACATTTGTTTGAAAATGAGTGCCCGAAAGATGCTATCGCATACAGACGTATTTATGCACAAAAATCGATATAAGCATTTGTGACAGCAAAAAGAGTTATGTGAAAGTTTAGAGAAAATTTTGCATAAGTATTGACAAAATGGATAATATAGTGTAAAATTACACCATAGAAGCAAAAAGATACTATTTGGGGGAGTTTTGATGATACTCAAAAAACTGCTTGCAATAATGACCGCGGCGGTGCTGGCTGTTTGTGCGGCGGGGTGCGGGAAAAATACGGAAAAAGCGCCGAAGCACTACATGGCGGCAGATTATGAACTCGATGACCCTGCCCAGCTTGATGACTGGCAGATAAACGTGCTGAAATCAAAAGGTCTTCCGACGGATTACAATGAGCTTAAAATTGGGCAGCGGGATTCGATTTACCGCATGGGAATGATGCACCGATATCTGGTGGATAAGTACGGCATTGAGTTTGAATATGCGGGTTATTACCGTGCAGGGTTCGGGCAGAAAGAAGAACTCATTGTAATGCCCGAAGGTGCTGACAGGAACGACAGCAGAAGCATAGTTTCTGTGCGTGTAAAAAACGGAGAATTTTCCGATAATTACGGGGATTACGAGATATTGATGCACATTGAAAAAATGTATGATGATTATGCACGTGATTATTTTGGGTCTGATAAGGTAAAGGTGTTTGCTCATAATGTAAATGATAATCAGCTTGGTGAAATTAATTTTGATAACACGGATACTTTTGATTTTAAGCTGGGTATTAGCACGGTAGTGTTTATTTCTTCGGAGATATGTGATAAAGATAAATGTGAAGCTTTTTCACAAAGCTTGCTTGATTACTCTATTGAGAAAGAATTAGTTGGAACTATCAGAATAACTACTGTTAAAGATGTTGATATCGCGAAATTAACAAATGCTAATTGCAGTGATTATTATACCGATTATTTTTTGGTTTCAGATTATAAAATATCGTTCGATGAAGATAGCACAAATCTTTTGGAGCTACACATTAATGACTAATAGGAGGATAATATATGAGTAATGAAAATCTATCAGTTTATGATTTGACAGATGAGGAACTGTGCATTTTAGAGCAATTAGCTTTTATTGATGAAGATGTTGCAAACAATAATACAAACTTGATCCGGAGAGAGGTGATAAAATGAATCGTGATGAATTCATCAGTATGATGAGCCGAAATCTTAAACTGGTGAGGACGGAGTTTGAACTTAATCAGGATAAAATGGCGCATTGTCTGGGGATATCGAAGAAAACTCTTGTGGAGATAGAAAAAGGAAGAACTCTGCTGGGGTGGACGGGTTCGGCGGCGCTGGCGGTGATATTCTCGGACAGCAGTGTTTTGCAGAACGCTTTCGGCGGAGAGATGAGCGACCTTGTAAAGGCGCTGGCTTTCGATGATACAACTATCAACTTTCGTCAGACTCATGGCGGCAAGGTATGGTGGAGGCAGATAGAGACCACCGATAAATGGAAGATACAGCAGAATTATATATCACAGCATTATCGCCTGCTGACAGCGGGCGACAGGTGCGTGTATTCCTCGTTCCATCTTGAAAAGGTGAAGAAAGCGGCTGAGGAATATGAGCGTGGACTGTGACGATTGTTCTGTAAAAGCGGACAAAAATAAAACAGATACTTTGTGCAGAACTACAACATAAAAAGAGAGCAGATAAAACATCAGATATAAGGAGAAAAACAACCATGAAAAAAGATACAAAGCTTTACAATATGATATTCCCGATATGGCTGCTGGTCTTTATGCCGTGGATTGTATTCCCGGCGGCGGTGCTGAATTTCGGGATAGATACGCTGGTACTTCTGCTGGCGCTGCGGCACCTTGGGGTGACATCAAAGAAAACGGTATGGAAAAAGAGCATCATCCGCGTGGTGATATTCGGATTCCTCGGGGATATAGCCGGTGCGCTGGCAATGTTTGGTATAGGCTTAGCACTTGATGAAATGGATTTCGATATATACAATAAGTTGATGTATAACCCCTGGTCAAATATCGCGGCACTATGCATAGCCCTCGGCTGTATGGCGTTTGCGAGCTTCGTGATATACAAACTGGATAAGCGCTTCGCATTCACCAAGACCGCACTGACGGAAATTCAGAAGAAAAAGACAGCACTAGCTATGGCGGTGTTCACGACGCCCATACTTTTCATAGTGCCCACAGAACCGTTTTTTTACTAATTCTGAATATTTAAGCGGTGCTGTGACGATGGTTCTGTAAAAGCGGACAAAAATAAAACAGATACTTTGTGCAGAATTACACCATAAGAAGAGAGCAGATAAAACGTATATTAAAAGTAAGGGCTTTTAATAGCAGAAAAGTTCAGGAAAAAGCCCTGTCATCTTGAATATTTGTTAACGATATGTTATAATACAAATAACAAATGATTTTGAAATACTTTCCCCGTAACAGGGGAAAAGGGGTGAAACTATGGGAACAGCATTATTTATCATATTATGGGTGCTCTCGCCTATCATATTGCTGCCTATGTGTATCAGTTATTCATCGAAACGCAAAAAAAGTGAGCGCTTCATAGATCAGCTGTACAGAGAAGGCAGGATATCCTCGAAAGAGAAGTTTGAACTTAAAACAGAGAGGGAGATTAACAGCAGGACGCTTTATAATATGACTCCCGTGCGGAGGAATGAAGGTTCCTTCTTCAAAGACGAATCACGCAATACTTACGGGCAGAAGGGCGTTCAGAACGATGCGGGAGCTGTCGGGTATGTTCCGCAGCAACAGCAGACTACTGCTGAACAGAATACTGCGGCGGCACAGAACGTTTCTGCGGTACAGGAGAATACATCTGCACAGACGGCTGTTCAGGCTGAAATACAGCCTCAGCATCATCACAGCGGTGTTGACCTTGTGAAGCATGACGATGCTGAAAAGAAAGCCGATGCTGAGAACATCGAAAATCCTGTACAGGAAGCGCCTGTTCAGGAGAGACCTGCGGAAGAAAGAACCGCACAGGAGATACCTGCGGCGGCTGTACATACTATTCCCGAACAGCGTGCGGTACCTATGTCGGCTGAAGATTACAACAACCGACAGCCTCTTCCCGAATGGGCAAGACCTCAGGTCGTTCAGAGACCGAAGCGTGAGAAGAAGCAGTACAGCTCGGCGGCAGTGCTTACGGGTATAGGTATAACCTTTGTGGCGCTGGCGGGTATAATATTCTCGAGAGCTTTCTGGGTACAGATGAGCGACTGGACGAGAGTGGGCGTGCTTGCGGGACAGGCTATACTGTTTTTTGCAATGTTCGGTTTTGCACATAAGAAACTGAAGATAGAGGGCACTGCGGCTGCGGTATACATACTGGGCTCGGTGTTCGCGACGATATCATACATCACCATGGGATACTTCGGGCTGCTCGGAGCCTGGTTCGGCTTTGAGGGCGGAGGAATGATGCTGTTCCTTGCCATGGGCGCTTTGCTGGTGACGTTCTTCTCGGCGGGCGCGATGAAAGTATTCTCAAAACCTTTCTGCGAATATGCGGCTTGTATCTCTATGGCTTTTTCGGGCACGATGGTGCTGGCACAGTTCGCAAATTATTTTGAAAACAAATACGCGGCTTTCTCGCTGATGATATCTGCTGCGGGTCTTCTGACTTCGATAGTATATCATCGCAAAAAGTCGGCAGGCGCTGAGATATCAAGACCTGTTTTTGTAACATACAAGCTGGTCAAGGCGACTTATGCGGTGATGGCTGCACCTTGTCTGATAGCAGACCTGAACAATTCTGCGGGATTCGGCTGGTCGCTCTTGGGCTGGGGAGTATGGCTGATATACACAGGCGAGGTTCTCTGGAGAGCTATACTCAGAAAGAGCGAGAGATGGCTGGCTCTGCATGGCGGACTTATCCTGTTTGGCGCACTGAGTCTGTTCGTGACTATGCCCGATGATTATTTCAAATTTGCTCTGCTGATAACAGTATTTTCGGCATTGGGCAGCTGGGCGTATATGTATCTTGAAAAGAAGGATAAACTGATTTTCAAGGCGGATAAGGTACACTTTGTTATGCGCGTCTTCTTTGCGCTGGGTGGATTGCCTGCACTGTTCATGCACCGCTTTGACGGTTATGCACATCTTGCGGTGGTACTCATATGGGTAGTGGATTATGCTGTTATGGCGGCTCACTACAAGCGTCAGATCCTGCTGATACCTCAGTGTGCGGCGGTTCTCAGTCTTGCATATGAGATGGTCGCACAGATCGACACATCCCGCATAGACAACGGCGAGGAGATCGCGGTGCTGATACTGCTTGGGGCAGGTATGGCAGGTACTCTGGTGTACAGGCTTATTGGACGCAGGAACAAGCTGCTTGTCGATGCGGATCTCATCAACGTTGTTATGCGAGTTATATTGAGCATGTATGCATTCATGTATCTGGCAGAAAGATGGAACGGATACAGCTGGGCTATTTGTCTGCTGTTCATCGCAGAACTCAGCGGATATGCCGTACTTTACCGCAGACAGCACGAGCTGTTCTTCCGTTTTGTATTCATCGCAATGATGGTCAATGCACTTATCCCTGCGGGCTATCTCGGACACGGTATGGATCACAATACGCTTTATGCGCTGGTGATGTTTGGTTTAAGCGTGGTATTCACTGCCGTTTACAAGATACTTGTTCATTACGACAAGGTGCTGTTCAGGGCTAAGGAGTTTGTTTACTGTTCAAAGGCAGTTATCGGTTTTGGCTGTTTGCTGACAGTATATTATGATTTTATATCCTATGGAAGATTCAGCTGGGTATCATGGGTGCTGATGGGCGGCATGGCAGCGGAGACACTGGTGTATGCTATCATCAAAAAGAGCGCAGGACTGCTGTTTATACACAATATACTCAACATATTCATGCTCCTTGAGTGCTGGTCTCACATTGAAAATGACAATGTGTTCATACTGTTTGTGACAGCGATCCTGGCGGTGCTGACTATGGCATACTTCACGCTGGAGAAGAAGAACAAGCTGAGATTCACGGCTATGAGTTCTATTGTACTGATGCGCAGTATGTTCGGGGCTATAGCGGTTTACTACATGGTGGCTGATTTCGGTGTATGGAGTCCGGAGTGCTTCGGCTTGGGCATCGTAGTTGCAATTGAAATGCTGTACTACGGTATAATCAAACGCAGCCAGACGATACTTGCCTTTGAGATGATCGCGCTGACATACTCATTCTGGCAGATAGGACGCTATGCGGACAACTTCTCGGTATTCGCACTGATATGCTGTCTGGTAGTTGCAGCGGGAACACTTGCTGATGAGTTCCTGAAGAAAAAGCGATTTGAAGCGGGGCTTCTTATCGCGGGCACAAGAATGGTATACATGATGTTCTACATTCTGATGCTTATAGTCGAATCCCCTGATTTCAGCTGGATGTCTGTTGCGGTATGGACTATCCTGCCTGCTGAGATGATATTCCATGGCATAAGGAGCAAGAACAGTCTGTTCATAAAGCTGCAAAGTCTTGAACTGCCGGTACTGTTCTTCGTGCTTAGCTGTATTATCGGTGATAAGCTGGGCGGCGGATACACCATCACATTCATATTCACGATGTTCATAGCTGCGGCACTGGCTGTTTACTATATCATACCCGCAGTATTTACACCTATGGCAGATATGCTCTACACGGCGATACTGTTCATTGTGGCACTGATACTGCTTTATGGTGCGGCACTGCCCTATGGTGTTTTTGCAATGGCAGTCGCAGTGGTATTCATGGCGATACAGGCGTTCACGGATAGCCATGTACAGTCTCGCTTCATGAGGATGTTCCTGTCCGTACCCGAGATGGTCACAGCACTGATGCTTTCGGGCTATCTCAACAGGGAATACGGTCTGCATTACAGCACTCTTTGCATGGGTATATGTGCAGGAGTTCTGTGTGTGGGTGCATTCGCACTGAGATATGCCGACCCGTATAACAGCAAATTTGAACTTATGAAATACTCGATGGAGATATGTTCGGGTATCTCGCTGCTGCTTTCGTACAGCACAAGGCGCGATGCTACGGCGGCAGTGATAGTAACTGTTGTAAGTGTGATGCTGTTTGCGGCGATACATACTTCGCGCAGTAATTACCATGGGGCGATACCTATGCTGACGCTGTTCATGGGCATAAGGATGTGGGCTCGTGCAATTGAATACGACCCCATGCGTGAGGGCGACCTGGTGGTACTGTTCTCGATATTCATGACAGCAGTACTGGTGGTGGCATCAAAGCTGATGTACCCTGATGGGATACAAAGGAAAGTACACGAAAGGTCACAGATAGACATTGCACACTTCGGCATACTGCTTTGCGTGCTGTGCTGTCTGCATGAAAGCATGATGTTCTCACCAAGGGGGAGAATGTTCATCGGACTGCTTGAACTGACGGTGTTCACAGCGAACTTTATGAGACGCGAAACGACCGAAAAGGCTAAGAGGGCTATCCTGACTGCGGCAGCAGCACTGGCGGGTCTGGCACTTATCGAAAGACCCTTTATGCAGTTTGAGAACAGCACCGCCACCACCAAGGTGATACTTCTGATAATCGTAGCTTTCGGTATGGCTGTAAAGAAGATCTGGGCAGATGACGAGAATGTGGCATCCGAGTTCAGCCAGACGGTATATATGGCGGCATTCCTGTTGCTTATCGTGGATGGTCTGATGAACCAGTCTCTGTCGAATTCACTGATAGTTCTCAGCGTTTCGCTGGTACTTCTGATATTCTCCTTTGTCAAAAAGACAAGGCGCTGGTTTCTGGTATCAGCATCTGCACTGCTGGGACTTACACTTTACATCACGGGTGATTTCCTCTCGGCTGTGGCATGGTGGGCATACCTCCTGCTTGCGGGCGTACTGCTGATAGCAGTCGCTGCGGTAACAGAGTATATGCGTCAGCGTGCGGCAAGGAATCCCAACGAAGAAAGATTCTTTGTTGACTGGAAATGGTAGTATCCCGATAATATCAAAGATAAGGGCGCTTCCGCTGTGTTTCGGCGGGAGCGTCTTTTGTTTACTAAAATGCGCAAATTGCGGAAAAATCCATAAATTGGCGTTTTTTACTGTGCAGTGCTGACAAAAATAGAATATCGGCTTTGTGCATAATGGCGTTGTAAATGTTTGAATTGTGGTAATTTCTCAAAAATACTTGCATGATGTTTGAAATTATGGTATAATAATATGGTCGTATATATTTGAATTTTTATGTACAACGCATATTTTACGATATGGAGGTTAACTGATATGAAAGGCGATCTGCATTGTCATACAACCCTT
Source organism: Ruminococcus albus AD2013 (assembly GCF_000526775.1). Lineage (NCBI taxonomy): Bacteria > Bacillati > Bacillota > Clostridia > Eubacteriales > Oscillospiraceae > Hominimerdicola > Hominimerdicola alba. Next base: position 2,347,408 of record NZ_JAGS01000001.1, on the reverse strand, counting down.
TCGGACGGTTCTCTTGGCATAGAAGAAGTCATCGCGCAGGCAAAGCGCATGGGATTGGATTTTCTTGCTATAACCGATCATGATACATTGTCATCATCAAGCCGTGCGCAGATACTGGGTGACCGCTACGGTGTTAAAATAATACAGGCTGTGGAGCTTTCCGCATGGGATAAGAAGCGCAACGAAAAGGTGCATATCCTCTGCTATGCCCCCCAAAAGCCAAACAGACTGGAGGGACTTTGTCTGAAATCCTGCCAGATAAGAACCGAGTGCGCCAAGGATATGATAAACAAGGTCATGGAGCGCTTCCCGATACCAAGGGACGCTGTGATGAAATACACTAAGGGTTCAAAGAGCATATATAAATCACACATCATGCGTGCACTGATAAGCTACGGTTATGCTACCGAGTTTTATGGTTCGGTGAACGACAGACTGTTCTCGTACCCGAGGGGCGAGTGCCTTGTGACGAGAGAATATCCCGATGTAAATTTCGTGCTTGACCTGATACACTCTTCAAAGGGTGTGGCTGTGCTGGCTCACCCTCATATGTTCGGCAATATCGAGCTTATGAAAGAACTTGTTGAAGCAGGCAAGCTGGACGGTATAGAGTGTTTCCACGTATCTGCCACCGATACACAGCAGAGGGCGCTGAAGAAGTATGCCGAGGAGCATGACCTGATAGTAACAGGCGGTTCGGATTTCCATGGACTTTACAACAGCACAATGACCCATATCGGCAAGTTTACAACCGATGAGGAAAATCTGGAGAAGCTGTTCAGGCTGATACACCAGAATGCCAAGAAAGCCAAAAAAGCAGGCGAAGCTTCTGAGATACAGGCTAAGGAGGATACCGCTCCTGCCGAGGAAACTTCGGCTGAGGAAGAATAACATAAAACTAAAAGGACAGCCGCGGCTGTCCTTTTTATATTACTGAACCTTAATTATTACTTTTTCATCTGTCCAGAAGTTAGCGCTGTATTCCAGTTCCACATCTTTACTGTTTGAAGGCACTTCATAGTATGTTGTAAATGACACTTTTCTTCCTGACGAAAGATTTGTGTTTATAAAATCATTATCATCCGGAAGGAATTTTTGTTCACAGCTGTTATTGTCTGCATAACAATCAAAATCATATATGCTCACATATTTATCTGAATCATCAACGTTTTCAAATGTGAATGATACGGCTATGTACTTATTACCTTCTCCGACTTTGTATAAACCTAAATCGTCTTTTGTAACCTTATAATCATTGTTTACAGATTCAACAGTTATACTAAGTCCTTTGCATTCAAATGTATCGCCCGTTCCTATTGTTTCTGCGCCATCATCTGTGTTTTGCGTTGTACCTGAGCCTTTTTTTACAACCTTTGTACTCTTGTTTGATTTCCCACTTGAACCTACGATTACCGGAATGATTATAATACAAGCTATCACTATGGTAACAATACATCCTAGAGACGCTGATTGCTTGCGGTTGCACATTGGGCAAACTTTGGCTTTTGCTGGGATATCACTCTGGCAGTGTTTACATTTTTTCATTGGTACATTGGGTTGCATCATACCTGTGTCATTGGGCATAGTGTTGAAATCTTGATTTTTCATGATTAATCCTCCTTTATCAGCGTAAGCTGTGTTGTTTTTTCGGCATAATTACAAAAAATGCGTTTGCCGTTAACTATATTATACCCTAAAAGTTATAATATGTCAACCCTAATAGTTCCTTTATTTAAGAACTTTCAGGGTATAATATTATAAAGGGTGATATTATGACCGAGCTTAATTATATGGAAATCGGCGCAAGGATACGTAAAAGCCGCGAAAGTCAGATGTTCACACAGGAAAAACTCGCCGAGATGTTAGATGTATCAGTGAAATTTATAAGTGATATCGAACTGGGTGCAAAAGGAATGTCTCTAAAGACCCTGAATAAGCTGTCTCAAAGTCTTTTGATAACAACAGATTATATTTTGTATGGTAATGACAGTGAAGCCGAGATAGGTGAGATAATGATGCTTTTGCAGAAATGTCCCACTGAAAAACGTAAATATGCAGTTGATCTTCTGAAGGTCTATATCAGATCGTTGGATAATTAGCAAATATCACTGGTGGCTGCTTTAAATTCACAAATAGATAACAAATTTTTCTATATAATATAGTATAATCAAAGGGAACGCATTTTGTGGTGTTCCCTATTTTGGTAATCAATATTTGAAAGGAAGTAAATAGAATGAACGTTATGGAAGAATCCTTACAGCTCCACGAGCAGTGGAAGGGCAAGATAGAGGTAATATCAAGAACTAAGATCAACAATGCACGCGATCTTACGCTGGCTTACACCCCCGGTGTCGCTCAGCCTTGTCTTGAAATAGAGAAGAACCCCGACCTCAGCTATGTATACACACGCCGCGCTAATCTGGTGGCTGTTATCACTGACGGTTCTGCTGTACTGGGTCTTGGCAATATAGGTCCCGAGGCTGGTATGCCTGTTATGGAGGGCAAGTGCGCTCTGTTCAAGGAGTTTGCTGATGTTGATGCTTTCCCTCTCTGCGTAAGGAGCAATGACGTTGATGAGATAGTAAATACTGTCGCTATGATAGCAGGAAGCTTCGGCGGTATCAATCTGGAAGATATCGCTGCTCCCAGATGCTTCGAGATAGAGGCTAAGCTGAAAGAGCGCGTTGATATCCCCGTATTCCATGACGACCAGCACGGTACTGCCATCGTTGTGGGTGCTGCAATGCTCAATGCCTGCAAGCTGACAGGCAGAGATATCGGCAGCCTGAAAGTAGTTATGAGCGGTGCGGGCGCTGCGGGCTGTGCTATCGCTAAGTTCCTGATGAGCCTTGGCGTAAAGGATATAATCATGCTGAACTCCAAGGGTATCATCTGTGAGGGTGACGATATCAAGAACCCTGCACAGGCTGAGATGGCAAAGATCACCAACCGTGAGCATATCCGCGGCGGACTGGCTGACGCTATGAAGGGCGCAGACGTATTCGTAGGCGTATCCAAGCCCGATCTGGTAACTGCTGATATGGTAAAGAGCATGAATCCCGATCCTTTCATATTCGCAATGTCCAACCCTGTTCCCGAGATAATGCCCGATGTTGCAAAGGCAGCAGGCGCATACATCGTAGGTACAGGCAGATCTGACTTCCCGAACCAGATAAACAACGTTGTAGCTTTCCCCGGAATCTTCAAGGGTGCGCTGGCAGTACGTGCAAGCGATATCAACGAGGAAATGAAGCTGGCTGCGGCTTATGCCATAGCTTCATGCGTTCCCGATGACAAGCTGTGCCCCGAATTCGTGCTCCCCGATGCATTTGACAGAGCAGTACCCGTAGCAGTTGCTGAAGCAGTTGGCAAGGCTGCAAGAGAAAGCGGAGTTGCGAGGATATAAGGGTTGATAACATCGTGGAATGTTAACAAAAAAATAGATGCTTTGCGTCATGCGATAGGATATATAGATGAGGAAAAGTCTGATGATATATTGTTGGTCAGCGAAGTTACGCCGAAAATGATCAAGGATATATCTGGTGAACTATCTAAGAAGAGTTTAGCTTTGAAAATCTCTAATCAAAAAGCTAACTCTTATGTTGCAGCGATTTTCAAAGAAGATGTTTATTTCGATGATTCTAATCTGGTAAGCACTGCTTTTGAGGATTTTCGTAATCAGATCTTTGTTGTGCATAATAATGATATGTATATTATAGGCGCTCATCCGCCTGTTATTGGAGTTTCTCTTTCAAGCGGCACAAATTTTTGGGATAGCTTGATAGAACTGCGGCGGATAATGCCGAAAGATATACCTGCAATATGCGTGGGTGATTTCAACACATATATTCCAGGCACTGTAAACAAGCGTATGTTGTACAGATTTATGGCAGAGGGATTTGTCGATTTCTGGATAGAGAAGGGAAATGTACATAACGCAGAGGTCTTTCCGGAAGCTACAACTTATGTTTATGTTAATAGAGGAAAAAAACACAATGAGCGCCTTGATTATGTTCTTGTAACAGGCAAGGATTTCGACAAGCTGAATAAGAAGTATGATATGACAGTAGACCATACAGTCCGCGTAAACGGGCTCTCCGACCATTCCGCGATAATATTGAAAGAAAAAACACCCGAAACGAAAAAGACAGGTGAATTGAAATGATAAGAGATATCCAGGACAAGATACTTGAACTGAAAAAAGAATATGACATCTGCATACTGGCGCACAGCTATCAGGCGGCTGAGATAGTCGAGATAGCCGATATCACAGGCGACAGCTACAAGCTGAGCGTTGAGGCCGCTAAGGTGCAGAACAAGAATATCCTGATGTGCGGTGTGCATTTCATGGCGGAGACCGCTAAGATGCTCTCGCCTGAAAAGAGAGTATTCCTTGCAAACGGTGACGCAGGCTGTCCCATGGCTGAACAGATGGAGCCCGAGATGATACGCGGCATCAAGATGGACGAGCCCGACCGCAAGGTGGTTTGCTACATCAATACTACTGCGGCGCTGAAAGCTGAGTGCGATGTTTGTGTGACTTCTTCTTCAGCTGTGAAGATAGTCAAGAACATGGATGCTGACAAGATACTGTTCATACCCGACTGCAATCTGGGCACTTTTGTGGCTGACGCGTGTCCTGATAAGGATATCATGCTCCTCAAAGGCGGATGTCCTGTACACAATGCGATAACCGTTGAAGAGGTCGAAGAAGCCCGTGCGGCTCACCCGAATGCAAAGTTCCTCGTACACCCCGAGTGCAAGCCCGCAGTAACGAAGCTAGCTGACTACGCAGGTTCAACGGCGGATATCATGAGATATGCTGCCGAGAGCGATGCACGTGAATTCATCATCGGCACCGAGATATCCATAAAGGAACATTTGCAATATAAGTTCCCCGAGAAGAGGTTCTATGACCTGTCCAAACGCCTTATTTGCCCCAACATGAAGCTGACGACCCTTATGGACGTTTACGGCAGCTGTAAGGCTATCGGCGGTGACAGCAGTTTCGATGTGACCGAGATAAACATGAGCGATGAGCTTATCGCCAAGGCGAAGGGCTGCATCGATGAGATGATAAGACTTTCTGTTTGATATATTGCGCCTGCACAGTAAATGTGCGGGCGTTTTTTTGCGTAATGATGATACGAAATGTAAACTTTTAACTTTTATAGAAAAATACTTGTAAAAATTAGAGAAATATGATATAATAGTGGAAGAGATTTGTTTGTATATGTAAATATCTTACTATAAACATTTCAAAAGCTGATGCAATGGGGGATGAATATGGAAAATAGTCCCAAACAGAGACCTTTGATAGGAATTGTTATAAATGAACCTGATATGGATTTTTACAGCAAGGCACTGTATCATATTCAGAAGGAGCTTTTTGCACATAATGCCGATGCGGCTATATTCAACACCCTGCTGACCCAGACCGATCAGACAGATGTTGAAAACTCGGTGTTCTCACTTATAGAGCCCGATCTGCTTGATGGAATGCTGGTGTTCGGCTATACGATAAATAATGAAAAAGCGGCGGCTGAGATACGCCGTATCATAGATCACAGCAATATTCCCGCAGTATATATCGAATCAGAAGCTGAAGGAATTGACAGCGTTATGTTCGATAATGACGAATGTGCAGATAAAATAGTAAGGCATCTTACCGAGTGGCATCATGTCAGTGATGTCTGCTTTGTCAGCGGTCCTAAGGACAGTGTATTTCATGAACGAGTGCTTCAGAGCTTCAGGAAAGCCTTTGTCGAGCAGGGAGTAGATCTGACTGAGGACAGGATATTCTACGGCCCTGACTGGGCCGGTGACTACAGCGGGATAGCAGATGATATCATCAGCCGCGGCATACCCGAAGCCGTAGTGTGCTGCAGTGATTTCACGGCGGCGGGACTTGTGGGTGCGCTGAGTGAGAAAGGCATTGAGATACCCGAAGAAGTCATAGTGACGGGTTACAGCATGAATGAACCTTTTTCGGCGGAATATATGAATATAACCTCTATTGAGCGCCGTCCTGAAACTATGGCGGTGGAAGCTGTGCGAAAACTGTTCGCAAGGATAACAGGGGAGGAGTGTGTCCCGACTGAGAAAAAACCATGCTGTGTTTTTCGCAAGGGCGTTACCTGCGGCTGTGAAAAGATAAATTATGTCGAACTTTCGAGATCGGCTATGGATAATATGGTCTCTAACAGGCGTACAGGTTTTGATTCGTACTATAATGATATGTCTGAGACTCTGATAAACGCCGACAGCTTTGGTGAATATCTGTGGAGGATAGACTGGTTTACCAAGTATCTGGGGGATTTTGAGGGCTTCTGGCTGTGTATAAACGACGGTATACTTCACGTTCCCGGAGATAAGCTGACGGATTTTTCGGAAACTGTTTCGATAGCTTACAGCAGACAGAACGGCAATGGCGCAGTTCCCGGCGGAGCGGCATTCAACAGGCATGAGCTTCTCCCTGCTATATTCAAGGAGAGAGACAAGCCCTCTGCATTTATATTCAACTGCCTGCATTTCAGACACGTAAATTACGGCTATACTGTGCTTTCCTACGGCGATTCGGGAGCATTTTTCGATAAGCACTACGTTATGTGGCTGAGGTATGCAGCTATCGCCATGGAAAAGCAGAGAAGGAATATTCTTTACAACGACAGTGTTGCCGATGATCAGATAAGAGATCCTCTGACAGGTCTGCTGAACGTTAAGGGATATAAAAAGGTCATGACCCAGAGGTGCGGAAGCTTTGACCGTCCTGATAAGCTTATGAGGATAATCTCCGTGGACGTTGAGAATCTCAGGGGCATAAATTCGGCTTACGGTTACAGCGAGGGCGACAGAGTTCTGCAGAGGCTGGCTATGATACTCAACAACAGCGCCGGCGAGGACGATATCTGTGTCAGAGTCAGCGGCGATGAATTCTTCATATGCGGACTTCTGGACGCTGATATGCCTGTGGACGATGTTCCTGTGGATCTGGAGAGAACTCTGGAAGCTTTTAACACTGTTTCAACAATGGACTTTGGTGTGCATTTTTATACATCAAGGGTAACGGCACCTGTTACTTCGGCTGAGATACTGGATAGTCTGCCATATGAGGCTAACTATCAGCGCACGATGGCGAAGGATAACCATAACAAGAAGCGCATGAACATTGCGGACGGAAAGGGACGTCAGCCTGTTGAGGGCTATGACGAGGAAGAGAGGAAGCTGGTCGCAAAGATACTCAATGACGATCTGCTGACTTATCATTTCCAGCCGATAGTAAGCGCAAAAACAGGGGAGATAGTGGCTTACGAAGCTCTTATGAGATATGAGGGCGGTGTGAAGATATCTCCGATTACTATTCTTAATCATGCGGCGGCTATGGGCAGACTTGACGATGTTGAACGTCATACTATGTACAACCTGTTCAGATTCCTGCATGAGCATAAGAAGGAAATGAGCGATAAACAGCTCTATATAAACAGCATACCTTCATGTACGCTTCCTGAAAAGGATTTTGAAGAACTCTGCACTACCTACAGCGATATAGTATCAAAGATAGTAATAGAATTCACTGAGGAGACCGAAGCCAGCAGAGAACAGCTTGAGATCGTTCTTGACAGGCGCAGACGCTACGGATTCGGAATAGCGATAGACGACTACGGCACGGGATATTCCAACATAAGCAATTTGCTGACTTTCATGCCGAACTGCATAAAGATCGACAGAAGCCTTATAATGAATATCCACGAGGATAAACGCAGACAGCATTTTGTTAAGAATATTATCGACTATGCGCGGGATAATCATTTCAAAGTGCTGGCTGAGGGCGTAGAGAAGATCGAAGAACTCAGGATGCTGACGAACATGGGCATAGACCTGATACAGGGCTATTTCACAGCACGTCCCGCCCCTGAACCCATAAAGTCTATACGTTCGGATATAAAGGAACAGATAAGAGAGTGCAACCGCGTCAACGAAAATTTCAGAGCCAAAAAGACATACTTTGCCGCCGCTGAAGATGAGCTCTCACTTACATCATTGGATTTCGATGATTACACCGAGGTCTTTGTATCGGAGGGAGACTGCGTGCTGAAAGGCACGGAGGGGTACTATTCACGCCTGGGTATAAAGATAAAGGACGGCCTGGATTGCCGACTGAAGCTTGATAACGTTAATCTTTCAGGTGAAAACAACGAAGCCTGCGTAGTAGTGGGCAAGGGCAGCAAACTGACGCTGGAGATAGCAGGTACAGTTGAACTCAGCGGCCCGATAAACGTTCCTGCGGGGGCGTGGATTGACGTAGTAGGCGGCGGTACACTTATAATGAGATCGGGAACAACACAAAGTTACGGCATAGGTTCTGATCCGCTGAGCGAATTCGGCATTATAGGCGTACACCTCGGCGGTAAGCTGGATATCACGATAGACGGCGAGTGCTGCATAGGTCTGGGCGGAGGTCTGGCTTCTGCTAACAGCAGGATAGATCTGGGTTCAGCTAATGTCAATATCAGACTGGCAGGCAAGCATCTTCTTTGTATCGGCAGTATAGAATCAGACGTACCTGTGACGGTGGAGAACAGTGAGCTGATGATGAGTACCCACTGTGTTACAGGCATAGGTATAGGCAGCACAAAGGGCAGGCTTACGGCTGTTATCAAAAACAGTGAGGTAACATACGATGCGTCGGGTGACAATATATCGTGTATAAACTCGACAGGTGGACAGCACAGCCTCGCTAAGCTGCGGGATACCAACATGGTTATCCGTATGCGCGGCAAACATCTGATGGGTGTGGGCTCGGCGCAGGGCATACTATCGGTCGATGCAGAAAATTGCAGTTTCGATATATATGGTGAGGGCTCTCATGCAATAGGTATCGGCGGTTTGAGCTCGGAAGCCAGGGTAAACCTGAAAAAGTGCGCGGGAGAGATAAGGTTCGCCTCCAGCAACGGAACTGTCATAAGCGGTGCCGAGGGTATGGTTACTCTTGAGGACTGCAACATACAAACGGGCTTAAATATTTGAAAAATTTAGTATATCAGCGGCAGGCAGTTTCGTCTGCTGCTGATTTTTTGCCTGAAAATCGTTTGAATTTAGGAAACGTTTGCGTAACTGTACGACTGTACGGACAGCGAATCAGTTTCATACTTTCGTGGAACGAAAACGGATGGAAAGATAAGGAAATATAATTGTGAAGAACAGATGACATATGGTGTGCAGTCGGTAATTTGACTATAAAAATTCAAAATACTATATGTAGTATGAACAAAGATGTGTACATGGATACTGTTAGTGGGTAAATGAACTGGAAAATTGCACAAAGGGTAAAATATAAACTCTTTAAACACCCGAAAACGTTTTAAAAAACCAATGGTCATTTTTTAGAGTACATATATTCGTACACGTGGTGGAATATTTATAAAAGTCTGTAACATTTTATGTAAATTTTGTACACTCATTATTGCGCACGTTGCTATATTTACAGAAATTTACAGTGACTGAGTTACAAAACGGTTACAGAATTAACACTCGGATTTGCATTATGCACAAAAGCGGTAAGTCGTGTTTGTCTATTGCTACATAATTTATTACATCGGGCAGAAAAATTTGAAAAAGCACTTGAAATTTGAGCGAAAATATAGTATATTTCTTTATGGCGGAAACGTTTGAGAATAAAGAAAGGTCGAACGCGTAAACGTTTAACCATCAGAAAGGCGGAAACATCATTGGTATCATTAAAGGATATTTCCGTGCGCTGCGGCGTTTCGGTCGCTACGGTCAGCAAGGCGCTGAACGGACATAAGGACGTCAGTGAGGCGACGAGGGAAAGGCTGCTGAAAGCTGCTAAGGAGATGGGATATTTCCCGAACTCCCAGGCGCGGGCGCTGAAAACGAACAGGACACTGAATCTGGGTGTTATGTTCTCGGATGAAGCGGGAAGCGGTCTTACACACGAATTCTTTGCAAAGGTGCTCAACAGTTTCAAGACAGAGGCTGAATCGGCAGGATATGACATCACATTCATCAACAAAAATGTGGGACGTCAGAAAATGTCAACCTATGAGCATTGCAAGTACCGTAATGTTGACGGCGTGGTGATTGCCTGTACCGATTTCACTACTCAGGATGTGTACGAGGTCATAAACGGTGATATACCTGTTGTGACCATAGATCACATATTTGACTGCCGCACGGCGATAATGTCAAATAATGAGAAGGGTATCGAGGAGCTTGTAAATTATGTGGCAGATATGGGTCACAGACGCATAGCTTACATACAGGGTAATAAATCAGCCGTTGCGGACAGAAGACTTGCGGGCTTCTGCAAAGCTTGTATGAATAAGGGTATAGAAGTTGATCCTGCGCTGCTGCTTGCGGGGGATTACCACAATCCCGAAAAGACATACGAGATGACCAAGGAGCTTATTGCGATGAGCGACAGACCTACCTGTATATTTATGCCGGACGATTATTCGTCAATGGGCGGGTTCAATGCCATCAAGGATTCAGGACTGTCGGTGCCGGAAGATATCTCGGTAGTAGGATATGACGGGATCGCATATTCGCAGCTGCTCACACCGAAACTTACAACGTATCTTCAGGATACGGCTTCGATCGGTTCGGAGGCTGCAAAACAGCTGATATCGCTGATCGAAAATCCACAGACCACTTTTACGGAGGTCATAACAGTTGACGGACACCTGATCGAGGGTTCGTCGGTTAAAAAATTAGTTTAAGGCATTAATCGCGGCGCAATGCTGCGAAACAATAATATGATAATGCAAAATAAGGAGGAAATTTATCATGGCAAATCTCAAGAAGTTAATGGCCGGTGCTATGGCACTCTGCATGGCAGGCGCAATGTTCGCATCCTGTGGTCCTGACAAAAAGGGCGGCAAGGAAAAGCAGGAGAAGGGTTCTGACAATTCTGCTAACACAATCAGAATCTACACTTGGAACGACGAGTTCAAGAGCAGACTGAGAAATTACTATCCTGAGTACGACAAGGATAAGTCAGGTTTCAGTGTTGATGCTGACGGCACCGAGAAGGTTGGCGAGCACGAGTACCTGAAGGATGGCAAGGAGATCGTTTGGGTTACAACTCCTTCTGCTGATAACGCATATCAGAACAAGCTGGATACTGATCTCGAGGGTCAGGCTAAGAGTAGCGAGAAGATCGATATGTTCCTGGTAGAGGCTGACTACGCTCTGAAGTATGTAAACGGACCTTATGCAATGCCTATCAGCGATCTGGGTATCACTGATGCAGATCTGGCTGATCAGTATCAGTACACCAAGGATATCGTTACAAGCTCTGACGGCGTTCTGAAGGGTGTTTCCTGGCAGGCAACTCCCGGTCTGTTCGCTTTCAGAAGAGATATAGCTAAGGACGTTCTGGGTACAGATGATCCTGCTGAAGTTCAGGCAGCTATTTCTGACTGGGATAAGTTCAACGCAGTAGCAGCTCAGATGAAGGAAAAAGGTTACTTCATGCTGTCCGGTTATGATGATTCTTACAGAACCTTCTCTAACAACGTTAGCCAGCCTTGGGTTGACGGTGACAAGAATATCGTTATAGATGACAACCTGATGAAGTGGGTTGACCAGACTAAGGAGTACACAGACAAGGGCTACAACAATGGTACTTCTCTGTGGGCAGATCAGTGGAGTGCTGACCAGTCTGCTGACGGTAAGGTATTCGGCTTCTTCTATTCTACATGGGGCATCAACTTCACACTGGCAGGCAATGCTAAGAGCAATGATCTGTACTACGTTTGCCCAGGTCCTCAGGCTTACTACTGGGGTGGTACTTGGATCTGTGCAGCTGAAGGCACCGACAACAAGGAAACTGTTGCTGACATCATGAAGAGCCTGACCTGCAACAAGGATATCATGCTCCAGATCACAAAGGATACTCAGGACTACACCAACAACAAGGCAGGCATGGAAGAGCTCGCTGCTGACTTCAGCTCTGAATTCCTCGGCGGTCAGAACCACATCGCTATGTTCGTTGATGCAGCTCCCAAGATAGATGCTTCCAAGATCGGTCCTTACGATCAGGGTCTGAACGAGGCATTCCAGGCTGCATTCAAGGATTACTTCACCGGCACTGTATCAAAGGATGAAGCTCTTGCTAACTTCTATACAAAGGCTAAGGAGAAGTATCCTGATCTGAATACTCCTGCATAATCAGGGAGAACTAAGATCTAAATAGTCAAAAATCAAACAGCTGAAACGGGGACGGTAAAACCCGCCCCCGTTTTTCGGTTTATATTAAGATTTCAGTAAAATAAAAAAGCAGTTTTAGAGGGTGCATTTAATGAAACATAAGTCAATCAGCTATGCAAAATGGGGCTACATCTTTGTTATCCCTTTTTTTGCTGTGTTTATTGTTTTTAACCTTTTCCCCCTGCTGTCGACATTCAAGAATTCTTTGTATGAGTACTATAAATCCAACGGTGTAACTTTTGGACCGAACTGGATTGGACTTCAGAATTATACTAAACTGTTTTCGACAGAGGTGAACGTTGGAAAGTATTTCATGAATACTTTCATTATCTGGCTCATGGGCTTTATCCCCCAGATATTCTTCTCTCTCCTGTTCGCTTCATGGTTCACTGACCTGAGAATGAAGCTCAAGACAGGTGCATACAAGATCATATTCTATCTGCCTAACGTTATCATGGCAGCTGCAATGGGTATGCTTTTCTTCACAATGTTTGACCAGAGCGGTCCTATGACTATGATGCTCAAGCCTTTCACAGGCGGCGTAGCTTATAAGTTCTTTGAGAATGTTTGGTCACAGAGAACTATCATCGCACTTATCAACTTCATGATGTGGTACGGTAATACTACTATCATGCTGATGGCTGCGATCAACGGTGTAGACCCTTCACTGTATGAGTCTGCACAGATCGATGGTGCTAACCCGTCACAGACTTTCTGGAATATCACTATTCCTCTTATCAGACCTATCCTTGTTTATGTGCTTATCACATCACTCATCGGTGGTCTCCAGATGTACGACGTTCCTCAGATCATCACCAGAAACGGTGACGCTGTAAACAGAACATCTATGACTATGATCATGTATCTCCAGTATCAGATGAACATAGGTAAAAACTACGGCTATGCCGGTGCAATATCTGTTGTATTGTTTATTGTCGCAGCAGCTCTCTCTATGTTGGTATTCTACATCAATTCTGATAAGGATGAGAGAAAACGTAAGAAGGGAGTGAAGTAACAATGGCAGCACCTATCGATGCAGTAGGACAGATGAGTAACTCTAGGGCACTGCTCATCAGAAGAGTAATTTCATACGTTGTATTGACAATATTTGCTATAATTTCACTGTTCCCGTTCTTCATTCTTATTATCAACATGACTCGTGAATCAGCAGATATTCAGCAGGGATTTTCTCCTCTGCCAGGTACATATTTAATTAAGAACTTCAAGGCTGTAATGAACAAACCTGACTGGGCTATGCTCGCAGCACTGAGAAATTCGTTTATCATATCCGCAAGCTGTGCATTCTTATCTTCATATTTTTCAGCACTCACAGCTTATGCGATCCATGTATATGATTTCAGACTCAAGAAGTTCCTGTTCACATTTATACTTATGATAATGATGGTACCTACACAGGTATCAGCACTTGGTTTTGTTCAGATGATGAATGACTGGGAGCTCACCAATAACTTCATTCCTCTGATCATTCCTTCAATCGCTGCTCCTGCTACTTTCTTCTTTATGAAGCAATACATGGACAGCGCACTGCCCCTTGAAATAGTTGAGGCAGCTCGTATAGACGGTTGTGGTGAGTTCAGAACATTCAACTCACTGGTAACTCCTATTCTGAAGCCTGCATTCGCAGTTCAGGGTATATTCATATTCGTATCCAGCTGGAACAACTTCTTTATTCCTGCTCTGATACTCGATAGGCCAGATCTGAGAACTCTGCCTCTGGTTATCAACCTCATCAGATCGGCTGACTATACCAAGTTTGATATGGGTGCGGTTTACATGGCAGTTGGTATTTCTATCATACCTGTTGCGATCGTATACCTCGTACTTTCCAAGTTCATTATCCGTGGTATCGCACTCGGTGCCGTTAAGGGTTAATGGTACAATAAGCTTATTAGTTGCTTATCATATTAATTTCGGGAGACCGCTGTACTGCTTTTGGCAGTACGGCGGTTTTTCGATTATTATCATGTACTGTATGAAATATTATAAATATATAAACTAATCATTGATTTTTTATTAGAGATGTGGTATGATTAATAATAGAAAAGTTTGATCGATATGAGCGAAGGCTGACGATAATTTTTTTGATATAGAGTATACTATTATAATAGGAGGTCATCATGGACGAGCTTATTATGACTATCAATGTTACCACATATGAAGGATACTGCGTCAAGGGTGGAAAAATGAAAGTGTATATGGTGCCTTTTACTGCCGAAGCTGAAGGTAAATATTTTAAAGGTGCTACTGAATTCAGAAGTTATGACACTCAGCGTGAAAACGAAAATGAGTTCTTCCTTTCCGCGAGGTATATCCTCAGAGGAAAGGACTTTAGCGGCAGAAAGTGCAGCATATTTATTGAAAACAACAGCACTGAGGAAGGGATCATTCCCACGATCGTTACCGATAGTCCCGAACTTGCCTTCCTGGAATCAGCCGACTTGTATTCTCAGCTGGAGACAGACAGTAACAAAGTAACAGTTCGTATTTACGCTAAAAAGTAGTTCTTTTGTACACTGTATATCAGATAAATTACCTTCTTCTATCTTTACATTTACACAGAAATATGCTATAATATAAGCACATTAAACAAAAATCAACGCTGAAATGAGGGCTGTATTATGAAAATAACATTCATTGGTGCAAATCACGAGGTCACAGGCAGCTGTACCTATGTTGAAGTCGGGGAGAAAAAGTTTCTGGTTGACTTTGGTATGGAGCAGGGCACTGACCTGTATGAAAATGCTAAGGTACCATGCTCGCCCTCGGCTGTTGACTTTGTACTGCTGACCCATGCTCATATAGACCATTCGGGACTTCTTCCGCTGTTATATGCAGGCGGTTTCTCGGGGGATATACACGCGACAAAGGCTACCTGCAATCTCTGCTCGATAATGCTCCGTGATTCGGCGCATATACAGGAATTTGAAGCTGAGTGGCGCAGTCGTAAGGGCAGACGTAAAGGTCAGGATGATGTTGAACCGCTGTATACTCTGGCAGATGCTGAGGGCGCTATATCAAAGTTGGTACCTCACCCTTACGGTGAGATCATAGAGCTCTGCGAGGGCGTAAAGGTAAGGTTCACCGATGCGGGACATCTGTTGGGTTCTGCAAGTATCGAGATGTGGCTGACAGAGGGTGATGAGACACGTAAGATAGTATTCTCGGGCGATATCGGAAACCTTAACCAGCCGCTTATCCGCGATCCCCAGTATATCGACGGTGCTGATTATGCGGTCATGGAATCAACCTACGGCAACCGCAGGCATGAGAAAGTCACAAACTATGTTGAGTCCCTTGCTGAAATGATACAGCGAACATTCGACCGCGGAGGAAATGTGGTGATACCCTCTTTCGCTGTTGGCAGAACTCAGGAACTGCTGTACTTCATCAGGCAGATAAAGGAAAAGGGAATGGTGAAAAATCACGCTAATTTCCCTGTGTATGTGGATTCGCCCCTTGCAATAGAAGCTACAAGGGTCTTCATGGAAAATAAGGAGAACTGCTTTGACGCAGAAGCGTTGGAATATGTTGAAAAAGGCATAAATCCCATCACTTTCCCTGACCTTAACATCGCGGTTACAAGTGATGAATCTAGAATGATAAACTTCGATAAAACACCGAAGATAATCATATCCGCCAGCGGTATGTGCGAGGCGGGACGTATAAAGCATCACCTGAAACACAATCTGTGGCATAAGGAATCTCTGGTGCTTTTCGTGGGATATCAGGCAAACAATACTCTTGGCAGAAGTCTTGTGGAGGGCGCAAAGACAGTTAAGCTTTTCGGTGAAGAGATAAATGTTGCAGCAGAGATAAGGGTGCTGCCGGGTATCAGCGGCCATGCGGATATCGACGGACTGGATAAATGGATAGATTCCATGGAGCGCCCGAAAACCGTGTTTATAAACCACGGCGAAGACGCTGTGATGGAGGAATACAAGCGTCATCTGGAAGAAAAGGGCTATAATGCCCAGACTCCTTTCAGCGGTGCGGAGTGCGACCTTATCACTGGTGTATTCACTCAGGCTGAACCCATAAAGGTAGTCAGAAAAACTGTACCAAGTACGGGTTATCAGCGTCTGTGTGCATCGCTGGACAGACTTTCCGCACTGGTGGCTGCAAGCAAGGGTCTCAACAACAAAGACCTTGCAAAGCTTACGGATTGCATAAACAACCTGTGTGCCAAGTGGGAAGACTGATATATTATAATAGTATATGTCAATGATGTGCATTAAGTCTGACAATCGTATGCATCAGACCATAGCGCTTGCACAGTAACATTTTTCTGGTAAAAGAGTAGTATAACAGGAGGACTATCATGGATTTCAGACTTACAGTTAAGCAGAAGATAAGCAATGTTGAATTCGGTGAGGCGGATATCGTAAAGGCGGCCGGTGCAGAGGGAAAGTTCGAGGCGCAGGCACTGCCTTTCGCAAAAACAGCTTCCAACGGATTTATCCGCAGCTGGGCTGAGGGCGTTGGCGTTACCCTTGCGACTCAAAAGGACTGGGTAAAGAACATCAAGTCGGGTGCTATGGAAAAGGTCGTTACCGTCCGTGACGGCGGCAAGCCCCTGACCTATGTTTTCGTACTTGAAACTGTATGATCGTCACTGTTAAAAGAACAAATAAAAGTGCATTAATTTTTCTCGAAATTCATATAAAATTAATAAATAAAACGTTTAAGTTGTTGCAATTATTTCAAAAGTGTGTTATAATTAACTTGGAAAATATATTATGGGCATATCGGCGGGGTTCGATCACATTGTGCTGTATGTCCCGATCATATCAGGAGGAATGATAAAGATGGCAAAGAAAGCTGAGAAGACCATATCAAAGGAAGAGCTGAAAAAGCAGTTCATCGAGATACTGCATAACGATTTTCAGACTATTCCCGATGAAGCGACCGACAAGCAGGTATATGAAGCACTTTCAAAGATAGTTGTCGGCATACTGAAGACCAAGAGAAGACACTTCACAATGGCTACACAGTCTGCGGGCAAGAAGAAGGTATACTATCTTTCAATGGAGTTCCTGATGGGACGTTCGCTGAAAACTTCTCTTTACAATCTTGAAATGAACAATCAGGCAAAAGAGATGCTCAAAGATCTGGGTATCTCCATAAACGGTATATACGAGCAGGAGCCCGATGCAGGTCTTGGCAACGGCGGTCTTGGCAGACTTGCTGCCTGCTATCTGGACGCACTGGCTGCTGACGGCTACCACGCAACAGGTTATTCTATATGCTATGAGTACGGTATCTTCAAGCAGAAGCTGGAAGACGGCTGGCAGACCGAGCTGCCCGATAACTGGCTGCCCGGCGGTTCTGTATGGCTGGTGCCCTCGCCTACAAAGGCTATCGAGGTGCGCTTTGATGGCGAGCTGAAGGAGTACTGGGACAATCAGTACCACTGCGTAACTCACGAGAACTATACTTCCGTTATGGCTGTGCCTTACGACCTGTATGTATCCGGCTACGGCAGCAAGGCTGTATCCAAGCTTAGACTTTGGAAGGCTGAAATGGCTTCATTTGATATGCCTTTCTTCAACAAGGGCGACTATGCTAAGGCACTTAGCAAGAATATCATGTCACAGGCTATTACAAAGGTACTTTACCCCAACGACAACCATGCAGAGGGCAAGAGCCTGAGACTGCGTCAGCAGTACTTCCTGTGTGCGGCTTCCATCGGTGATATCGTACACCAGCATATGTCTGTATACGGCACGCTGGATAATCTGCATGAAAAGGTAGCTATACACATCAACGATACTCACCCCACACTTGCTATCCCGGAACTGATGAGGATACTCCTTGATGACTGCGGTTACAGCTGGGATAAGTCGTGGCATATCGTGCAGAATACCTTTGCATACACAAACCACACAGTTATGCCCGAAGCACTGGAGAAGTGGGACTGCAATCTGCTGAAGAGCGTTTGCCCCAGAATATTCTCCATCATCATCGAGATAAACGAGAGATACTGCCGCGACCTGTGGGAGAGATACCGCGATGAAGGCAAGTGCAGCCATATGTCAATAGTTGAGAACAACAAGGTAAAGATGGCTACACTCTGCGTACACGCATCACACAGTGTTAACGGCGTTGCAAAGATACACTCCGAGATAATCAAGAGAGAGACTTTCAAGGACGAGTATCTTGATACTCCTACAAAGTTCAAGAACGTTACAAACGGTATCGCTTACAGAAGATGGCTGTACCAGTCTAACGAGGGTCTGACCGAACTGCTGAGAGAGAAGATCGGTGACGGATTCCTTAAAAATGCGGCTGAACTCAGCAAGCTGGCTGTATTCAAGAACGATGAAAAAGTTCTGAACAGGCTGGCAGAGATAAAGAAAGAAAACAAGGAGAAATTCGCGAAATACGTTAAGAGCCAGTATGGTGTTATTCTGAACACGGAGTCTATATTCGATGTACAGGTGAAGAGACTCCACGAATACAAGCGTCAGCAGCTGAATGCGCTTAACATCATCGCTCAGTACAACTATCTCAAAGCTAATCCCAATGCTGATTTCGTGCCCAAGACCTACATCTTTGCGGCTAAGGCAGCACCCGGATACTACATGGCTAAGCAGATAATCAAGCTGATATGGAATATTTCACAGGAGCTGAAGAAGAACGACAAGCTGAGAGAAAAGCTGAACGTTATCTTCCTTGAAGACTACAACGTATCCCTCTCCGAGATACTGATGCCCGCGGCTGATATCTCCGAGCAGATATCCCTTGCAGGCACTGAGGCGAGCGGTACCGGCAACATGAAGCTGATGATAAACGGTGCCATCACTCTGGGTACCATGGACGGCGCAAATGTTGAGATACACGAGCAGGTAGGCGATGACAACATCATCATATTTGGTATGAACGTTGACGAAGTAAACGCCTGCAAGGCGGGTTACAGACCTATCGAGATCTACAACAAGAATCAGATAGTAAAGCAGGCGATCGATACTATCCAGTACGGTGTGAACGGAGTTCAGTTCCCCGAGATAGCTGATACCCTGAAAAATACCGATACCTATATGGCGCTGAAAGACTTCGACAGCTATCAGCAGGCACAGAAGTTTGCCAGCGAATGCTACGCTGACAAGATGAAGTGGCAGAGAATGAGCCTTGCAAATATCGCAGGCGCAGGCATTTTCTCCGCTGACCGTTCTGTTGAAGAATACGCAAAGGACATCTGGGGACTGACTAAATAATTCATAATTCATAATTCACAATTCATAATTATTGGCAGAGGACGCGGGTTTTGTGTTCTGTCATTTGGATTGCGGATTTATGAGTTTGAAGTTCTAAAAAATAATCGTGCGCTTATCGCAATATCGCGGTAAGCGCACTTTTGTTATATATGGATAGCGCGGCTTAGTGAGCCTTAAACAAACAACCGATAGAACAACAAAGCCATAATGCCTGTCAATAATTATGAATTATGAATTTTGAATTATGAATTAAGAAGCCCTTGCATGAAGCCGTCGGAGGCAGTGGAGCTTACATCGCCGCCGATAAGCAGACCGTCGCTGATCATGAGATGGCAGAATATGCAGTCCTCTTTTTCGTGGTCGGGGTAGTTCAGGACTTTGTAGGTGTAGACCTGCACCTGCATACCCTTGTAGGCAGTGAGGTCGAAGCCCTGCTGTTTCTGGAGATCATTGTAGTTTTTGTAGACGTCGCTCCAATCCTCGGGGATGAGCACGGTCTTGACTTCGTCGAATTTTTCGGGTACTTCCCAGCCCATTTCGTGCAGGAAATGCTGACGCTTTGTTTCGCTGTCAAGCTCGCGGATATTGCTTCGTCCTTTCAGCCCGAAAAACAAAAGCAGTGCCAGAACCGCCGCGGCTATACCAAGTATCACCGTCAGCCAGACTTTTGGTCGTTTGATTTTTACTGTGTGTATAAACATTGTTGTATCCTCCCTGAAATGCATTTGATAAATAATATGCCTTGTGATGTGAAAATAGACTTGCTGTTTTCTGATGAATGGATGATATGAAAGTTTAGTTTTGGAAGAAGATTTCTGAACTCGTGTACAGAGATTTTTGCCAGAAAATGTTAAAATAATTATCAGAAAGCAATTCACGATTAGTATATAAGGTCGGAAATCTGCCGCAATTTGGCAGTGCAATATTGTGCAATGTATCTAAAAATTTATAGAGTGATTAATATGAAATCACGATTTTAAGGTTTTTTATGCGAATTGTTTTGACAATTACAAAATATGTGGTAAAATATATATTAGGTAACACCGACTTTGGTTACGTTTTTCTCAACTATCTGTTTTGCTGACAGATAATTGCGGGATAGATGGGTATGGTTATTTTATTTAATCAAAGTCAATGGGGTGAAGGATTCCGCGCGGGCGGAGATAGATCAATGATACCGCCGTGAAAGCGCATTTATGAAAGGAGTAATAGACTATGTCTAAAATCATTGCAGTTACGTCAGGTAAGGGTGGAACGGGCAAGTCCTCCATCAGTGCTTGTCTGGGGTATGCATTGGCAAAGCAGGGCAACAGAACTCTGATAATAGAGCTGGACTTCGGTCTGAGATGCATGGACATAATGCTCGGTATGCAGGGCAATATCACCTATGATCTGGGCGATGTGCTGGAGGGCACCTGTGATGTATACAAGGCTACAACAACAGTAAAGCTTGCATCGAACCTGAGCGTACTGTGCGCACCTTCCGATCCTTTTGTACAGCTGAAAGCGGAAGATATAGAGAAGATCACACGTGAGATGAGAAAGTATTTTGAATACATCATCATAGATACCTCGGCAGGTATCAACGGTTCGGTATTTGATATAGTTACCAATTCCGACCTGATACTGATAGTAACAACTCCCGACCCTGTATGCGTAAGAGACGCACAGATGATGTCTGACGAGTTCTACAAGAGAGGAAATCAAAAGCAGAGACTTGTGATAAACAAGGCAAGCAAGAGGATATTCGAGTTTGAGGATATGGACGACCTTGACGCGATAATCGACACAGTAGGCGTACAGCTTCTGGGCGTTATCCCCGAAGATTCCGCTATACCGCTGGCTACCGGCAAGGGTGCTCCGCTTTCGTCGAGCTCCATGGGCTTTGTAGCATTCTCGGCGATATCGAGAAGGATAAAGGGCGAGCATATTCCGATACAGATCAAAATGTAAGATCCAACGAACGACAAATTAACTGGGGGGATTCTTTTTGAATATAGCACTTATCGCACATGATACAAAGAAGGAACTTATGGTACAGTTCTGCATAGCGTATTGTGGTATACTGAGCAAGCACAGACTTTGTGCAACAGGCACAACAGGCAAGATAGTTGCTGAGGCAACGGGTCTTTCTATACAGCGCTACATGGGCGGTTCGCAGGGCGGCGATCAGCAGATCGCAGCAAGGATCTCATGTAATGAGATAGATCTTCTGCTGTTTTTCCGCGATCCTATTTCCGCGAAGCCTCATGAGCCCAATGAGATGAATCTGCTGAGACTTTGCGATGTTCACAACATTCCTGTTGCGACCAACATTGCGACTGCGGAAGCACTGATACACTCTCTTGAGAGGGGCGACCTTGACTGGAGAGATATCGTCAATCCGACTACAGCGAACTAGGATAGATAACATTATCGGCAAACACTCCTGTTTGCCGATTTTTTGTGTGAGCAAAGGAGGCGGCATGAAACTTTCCGAACTGCTTAATGAAAGTCCCTGTGACGAAAATATACAGAAGCTGTTGTATGATGGTCTTGACTATGACGGGAGTTCTGCTGACCTAGTAATGGTTCTTGGCAGCAGGAAAGCCTGCGATTATCGTATGCCCGAAGCTGTCCGCCTTTATAAAGTGGGGAAAGCACCGCAGATGCTTCTGAGCGGGGGACAGGTGCAGAAAACTTCTCTCGGTGAGATGGCGGAATGGGATAGCATGAAAAGGGTCGCACTTTCTATGGGGATTCCCGAAAGTGATATACTGATAGAAAGGTGGTCAAAGAACACTGCCGAAAATTTCATGTATTCCGACGAACTGCTGATGGGATATCTTCCCGAGGGTATTACGATAATACTTGTTACCACAGCATACCATATGCGCAGGGCGCTTTGTATGGCACACAAGTTCATGCCGAAGTATGATTTTATTCCCTGTCCCGTGCAAAAGGGGTCTGCCACAAAAGAAAATTGGTACAAAACCGAAAAAGGTCGCCTGACGGTACTTGACGAATGGCGAAAATTAAGTTATTATATAAGGGTAGGTATTTTTGAGGATATCGAGATATGATATCATTATTCATCAAGGAGAAAGCAACGGTATGAGCGATTATATGATACGTGACGTGCGGGAAGATGATGCCGCTGAGCTTTCGCGGATATATTCTTACTATGTTATGAATACCGCGGTCTCGTTTGAATATGAAGCGCCGTCGGAACAGGAATTCGGTGAGCGTATAAAGAAGATCACAGCGAAATATCCTTATCTTGTATGCGAAAAAGACGGAAGGATAGCCGGATATGTCTATGCCGGTGAATACAGTTCCAGGGAAGCTTATTCGTGGACTGTTGCTGCGTCGATATACGTGAAAAATGAACTCCGCAGACATGGCATAGGCACTATGCTTTATGCAGAACTGGAAAAGCGTCTGATGGATATGGGTATAGTCAATCTTCTGGCGGGAACCGCATACTGCGAAAACGAGGACGAATATCTTACACACGGGAGCTATGATTTTCATGCCGCGCGAGGTTTTCATCAGGTCGCACGGCTGGAAACTGTCGGAAAAAAATTCGGCAGATGGTATGATCTTGTGTGGATGCAGAAAAAGATAGGTGAAGGCTGATATCATATAAATTCGGAGGTCAAGTATATGAGAAAAGTATTTATCGAGCCATGGGGAAGTCAGCCGCGACATTGATGCTGACATTTGAAACTCACAGATAAAACGGCTCATAAAATAATGGAGGTAAAATAAAAAATGGCAATGATACAGAGACCCAAGGGCACAGCAGATATGCTGCCCGCACAGGCATATAAATGGCACACTATTGAGAAGCTTGCATCGGAGACTGCCGAGCAGTACGGTTTCAGGGAGATAAGAGTTCCCGCTTTTGAGGAGACAGGACTTTTCCTGCGTTCCGTGGGCGAAACTACCGATGTGGTACAGAAGGAGATGTACACCGTTACCGCTACCGGTGACAGCGAGTTCACACTTCGTCCCGAGGGTACTGCGGGCGTTATGAGAGCGGTTATCGAGAACGGACTTCTCAATGAGGCTTTCCCTCAGAAAGTTTATTATCTTATCAACTGTTTCAGACACGAGAACGTTCAGAAGGGCAGACTGCGTGAGTTCCACCAGTTCGGCTGTGAGATGGTAGGTTCGGCTGACGCTAAGGCAGATGCTGACGTTATCTCAATGGCTAAGAGCTTTATGGACAGGATAGGTCTGAGAGATATAGAGCTGAATATCAACTCCATCGGCTGTCCTACCTGCCGTGCTAAGTATCAGCAGGCGCTGAGAGAGTATTTCGGCGCAAGGAGAGACGAACTCTGCGATACCTGCAAGGAAAGACTTGAAAAGAACCCAATGAGACTTCTGGACTGCAAGTCGCCCATATGCAAGGAGATCGGCAAGAATGCTCCGCTGATAATAGACTATCTCTGCGATGAATGTGCTGACCACTTTGAGAAGCTGAAAAAGTACCTCGGTCTTATGGGCATAGATTTCGTAGTAAATCCTCGCATCGTAAGAGGTCTTGACTACTACACAAGAACTGTATTCGAGTTCATATCCAAAGATATCGGCGCACAGGGCACCGTATGCGGCGGCGGACGTTATGACGGTCTTATTGAGGAACTCAGCGGCAAGGCTGTTCCTGCGCTGGGCTTCGCTATGGGCATCGAGAGACTGATACTGACTATGGAAGCACAGAAATGCGATTTCATGGAGGAGAAGACCTGCGACCTGTATATAGCATCTATGGGTGACGACGCGGCAGACAAGGCTATGGAGCTGGCTATGGAGCTGAGAGATGAGGGATACTTTGTTGAGTACGACCTCATGGGCAGGGGCATAAAGCCTCAGATGAAGTACGCAGGCAAGATCGGTGCGAAATTCGTACTGGTAATAGGTTCAAGTGAGCTGGAAACAGGCTGTGCAAAGCTGAAGAACATGGCAAGCGGCGAACAGGCTGATATCAAGCTGGATGACACCTTTATCGATAATTTCTCCAATGCGCTGATGGCTGAGATGTTCAAGGATATCGACGGCGAGATGGCAGCGCTGCTGGGAAAGGAGTAAGTCCATGGCAGGTAACAGATGCGAACAGTGCGAGAATATCATGGTCAGGGAAATTATAAGTCCGCAGGAATATCTATTCTGCGCTAATTCTCTGGTGGGACTGCTTCTCGCAGGAGATGTTGAGATGACTTTTTCGACCTGCTCTCTGGGCAGGATAGTTGACGATGATATGCACTTTACTATGAACAAATATTTCCACCAGTTCAGATGTACGAAGTGCGGTACGATATACGGAATGCTCTTTAATACAAAAACAGGCGGAGAGATAAGGATAAACGATAAGGTCTTCGATCCGGCAGATTATCCCGATAAGAAGGAAGAGTGAGCAGATGGCTGAAAATTACAGCGTCACTGTTCAGCTGACAAAAAAGAAGCTGAAAAAGCGTCTTAACTGCGATCTTGTGGAGTACAAGCCCTCAATGAACGTGCTGAGTATGGGCAGATTCATGCGAAATCACAAGATGGAGAGCATATACTACGGCAGAGTCAGTGGTGACAATGTGCAGATATTTTACCACAACGCGAAAAAGAAAGACGGCGGTATGACGGGCTTTTTCGGGAAGATAACCGAAAAGGACGATGTCTGTGAGCTTACGGGGAAATTCCGCAAGCCTCTGTATGCCTATATCTCAGCGGTGATACTTATACTGCTTTGCATTGCCTGCGCGATCGGTACTTTTGCTGCGGGTTCGTGGCATGGAGCTCTGGTTTTCCTCGGGATAGGTGCAGGCGGCGGATTTGTAATGCTTTACGATAACTACAAGAAATATCTGAAAAAATATCTTGACGGACTTGCTGAAAAAAAGCGGTGAGTTTCTTGATCGGTATACAGATGATATGATGCTTAGCCGCAGGGGCTGTTCAGGCTTTTGCGGCTATTTTTGGAGACCGTGATATCAGTAATAAAAAATTGCTGTAATACAGCTGCTGAGATGTATAGATGTATAATACTTCAGCACGGTTTAAAGATATGGAATGTTTCCCACTGGAAAATGAAGAAAGGCTGGGTGTGTAATGGGCGAGATAATGCGACTTGACAAGCTGGTGGCTTCCCAGTTTGCTGATGTTTCAAGAGCGGATGTGAAAAAGCTCTGCCTGAAAAAGAAGATATCAGTGAACGGCAAGCTTGTGGCAAGGTCTGATATAAAGGTCAGTACGGACGACGAGATAATCATTGACGGAAAAAAGCTGACATATAAAAAGTATATCTACATAATGCTGAACAAGCCCGCAGGAGTGGTTTGTTCGACCCGGGAGGGTGCCAGCATGACTGTCCTTGACCTTGTGCCCGATGAACTACGCAGGGACGGCCTTTTTCCTGCGGGAAGGCTCGACAAGGATACCGAGGGTTTTGTTCTGATAACCGATGACGGCGAGCTCAGCCACAGAATGCTGTCCCCGAAGACCCATGTCCCGAAAACTTACTTTGTCAGGCTGGAAAAACCGTGGGAGGAGAGCTATAAGGATATCATGGCAGAGGGCATGACGATAGACGGTCTGCGGGAGGGCGACCCCGAAGAGAAGTGTTTGCCGGCGCAATTTTTGGCATCTGACGAAAACGTTTGCGAATGTACCCTTATACTGCATGAAGGCAAGTTTCATCAAGTCAAACGTATGTTTGAAAAAGTGGGCAACAAGGTGGTCTATCTGAAGAGAGTAGCGATAGGTGAAATGCCGTTGGATAGGGGTTTAGAGCTTGGTCAGTGTTTGGAAATTATGCACAAAGATGTTGAAAAATTATTGACGCGGAAATAGGCTTTTTGGAAAAATTTTACAGCGCTTCATGCATTTTCGTTAATATACATAAAGTAACTCACTAAAGTTTAGTTAAAAAAACTCTTGCTACTTAGATTAAAATTTGATATGATATATGTGTACTAATTCGGGTATAAGTGTGACCATGTCCGAGTTTGAGGAAAAAATTCAATAGGGAGGTTCTTTTTAATGGCAAGCGTATCATTAAGAGAAATTTATAAGAAGTATGCCGGCGGCGTTATCGCTGTTTCCGACTTCAACATTGAGATCAAGGATAAGGAATTCATAATCCTGGTTGGCCCTTCCGGCTGCGGTAAGTCTACTACACTGAGAATGATTGCAGGTCTGGAGGAGATCAGTGAAGGTGAGCTGTACATCGGAGACAGACTTGTTAACGACGTAGCTCCTAAGGACAGAGATATCGCAATGGTTTTCCAGAACTATGCTCTGTATCCTCATATGACAGTTTTTGAGAACATGGCATTCGGTCTGAAGCTGAGAAAGGTTCCCAAGGACGAGATCGCGAGAAAGGTTGAAGAAGCTGGTAGAATCCTGGATATCTCTCACCTGCTCGACAGAAAGCCTAAGGCTCTGTCCGGTGGTCAGAGACAGCGTGTGGCTCTGGGTAGAGCTATCGTTCGTAATCCTCAGGTATTCCTGCTCGACGAGCCTCTTTCCAACCTGGATGCTAAGCTGAGAGCTCAGATGAGAACTGAGATCTCCAAGCTGCACAAGAAGCTGGGTACAACATTCATCTACGTAACACACGACCAGACCGAGGCTATGACCATGGGCGACAGAATCGTTGTTATGAAGGACGGTTACATCCAGCAGATCGATACACCTACAAACCTCTACAACAATCCTGTTAACCAGTTCGTTGCTGGCTTCATCGGTTCACCTCAGATGAACTTCATCGATGCAAGACTGCTGAAGAGAGACGGCAAGTATGTTGTTGAGTTCGGTTCCGAGGATACCAAGAATTCCAAGGGCGTTAAGTATGAGGTTGAGGTTCCCGAGTCCAAGGCTGATCCCGAGGCACTTGAGCCCCTGGTAAATCAGGAAGTTGTTCTCGGTGTAAGACCTGAGTGCATCCACGATGAGGAGATGTTCCTCTCTGCTGCTAAGACAGGTATCATCAATGCTACTGTTGAAGTAACAGAAATGATGGGTGCTGAGACTTATCTGTATCTGACTTGCGAGGGTATCAACCTGACTGCAAGAGTATCGCCCAGATCTACTGCTAGACCTCAGGACGAGATCCAGGTAGCTCTTGATCCTAACAGAATCCACATCTTCGATAAGGAGACTGAGAAGGCTATTGTAAACTGATAGCTTATCAATAAGGATATTATCCGCCCTTTCCGTATGGAGAGGGCGGTTTTTGTATATCCTCATATATTTTCGGTCCGGATTTTGTGCAGTGCTACAAATATTCAATATTCACTATAAAAAGGCACAGGCTCATTCGTATATGATACGGAGGAGATAATTATGCGGAAATACAAATTATTGATAGTGGCTTTGATACTGGGGACGGTGTGTATGCTTTGCGGGTGTGCTCCCGACGTATCTATTGATATTGAATGTGATGGGCTCGAAGAGGGCGAAAGCGTGTTCGTGCTGACAAGACCAACCGATGATGAAGAATTGAAAGTACCCGAAGATGCTGATCTTACAGGTTCGGAGATATATACCGCCGATAAGGACGGCTTTGTGCTGGCGGAACAGACGAGTGAACCTTTTTCGGTAAACTTCAGCAACAATGCTCATCCGATCAAATGCTCCTTGGTTTTCAGGACTACGGACTCAAGGATGGATTTCTGCGAAAACCATAAAGTGATGCGTCTGGCGGTGTGCGATGAAAACTGGAAGATAAAAAATATCAGCGATGATATCGAACTTGTCTGTTCGGACAAGCACGCCGTAGTCGTTGAAGGTAAATACAATGCTAAGACGGGAAGTTTTGAAAGAACAGAGCTTATTCGTAGGAGCTACCGAGGCTTGAGCAGCAGATCGTTGTATATTGTGTTGATATTTTGGGAATGGACAACGAATGCTGTGCTTTTCTTTGTGATGCTGGTGTTTATCTTTAAAAAACGTCCCGTAAGTCAGGTCACTGTGGGATTGTGGTTCGGGCTGATGAGTTTGTTCAACGTGCCTGTAATTGTGCTTTATCTTGCAGAATCTCTGGTACCCTATCTTAATATTTATGACGAACCATTCGGTAAATGGAAAATATGTACGGTTCTGTGCCTGAACTCCCTATGGATAGCGGATTGGCTGCTTCTGCTGATATATCATTTCCGCCGTAAGAGGGAAGGTGAATTTCGTGAAAATATTCCGAAGAAATATGCATCCGAAGATGATATGGATTATATTATGACGGAACTGAATCGTTCATACCGCAAATATCATTAATGACATTTTTCGCCGCAGAACACTCTGCGGCGATTTTTTTGCGTGATATACTACCTGTTGGGTCTGGCAGATGACATAAAATGCTAAATGTGCCGAATTTCAAAGAAAAGGGTTAGTCAATATGCTGTAAAAGAGGGGCGAGGATTTGTGCAAATGTGTAATTATTCGTACACATTTTGATAAAATATTGACTTGATAAGCTCGGTTGTGATATAATTTATAGTGATGTATAATTGTTTGCCGCGCCGCTGGTCGGGACGGTCAAGGTAGTTTAGAATATCCAAATCATTTAAATCATTTTTAAAACGGAGGTCTATCCATGGAAAAGCAGATCAATTACGGAAGCTATGCGGGCTATAAGGAAACCGTCGGGAACCTTACTGCCGATCTGCAGGAGCTTCTGAAGCTCAGCGAGGAGATAGCGCTGGTCAATACCGCCGAATCCATCAAGGAAACACTCGAAAAGGCTAAGGACGAGCATTTCGAGGTCGCTATCGTCGGTGAGTTCAAGAGAGGTAAAAGTACGCTGATAAACGCACTTCTCGGTCAGGAAGTACTGCCTGCCGATGTTCTGCCTGCGACTGCTACCCTTAACCGAGTTACTTACAGCACCGAGCCCTATGTTCAGGTCGAATACAAGAACGGCGATTCCGAGCGCGTTGAGATAGACAGGCTGGAGGAGTATGTTACCAAGCTTACCAGCGAATCCGAGCGCAAGGCGGAAACAGTCAAGGAAGCCACTGTATACTACGATACAGAATTCTGCCGCAATAACGTGGATATAATCGACACTCCCGGTCTTAACGATGATGACCAGATGACAAATGTTACCATGTCCATCATACCCAAGATAGATGCGGCTGTATTTGTTATAAGCGCGAATTCTCCCTTCTCACAGTTTGAAAAGGAGTTCCTTGAGAAGAAGATGCTGACCTCCGATGTGGGACGTATCATATTCGTTGTCAACTGCTTCGGTACATTCACTCAGGACGATGAGAACAAGATAGTTGAAACAGTACGTACACGTAT
Source organism: Ruminococcus albus AD2013 (assembly GCF_000526775.1). Classification (NCBI taxonomy): domain Bacteria; kingdom Bacillati; phylum Bacillota; class Clostridia; order Eubacteriales; family Oscillospiraceae; genus Hominimerdicola; species Hominimerdicola alba. The sequence goes on along the minus strand of NZ_JAGS01000001.1, from coordinate 2,317,661 downwards.
AGGCAAGTACGTTATGGAAAAGGCGAAGAAAGTCATGGGCGAGGACAGCCGTGAGTTCGCCGTATATAAGAGAAAGATAGGCACACCGAGAGTTATCGGTGTGTATGCGAAGCGTGCCCTTACCGCAAAGACCAACGGCGATAAGGAACTGCTGGAGCAGTCTAATTTCCCCGAGTTTGAAAAGGCTCTGGAAACTCTGCTGACACAGGAGCGCGGCGTTATCACTCTCCAGATACTTGCAAACAAGATCACCAATTCGGGTACCGAGATACTGCGTTCGATAGTAATGCAGGAGAATGCCCTGATGATGGCTAACGACGAATTTATGGAGAAGTACGATGCTGCCATCAAGGAAATCGATGAGATAAGAAATTTGAAGCGTTCGGAGTTCGTAAAGATCAACGACGCTGCTAATAAGGTGTTCGAGGATCTGCGTCCTGTGCTGGATAATTACTGGAGCAATATCGAGGAAGCAGCTATGGAGGTTATCGACAACTTCCAGATGTCTTCTGACGATTTCAAAAAGGACAGGCTCAAGCTTGTAAGCTCCAAGCTCACCGAGAAGATCAAGGAGAGCATGGAAGCAAGAGCACAGATAATCTGCGAGCAGATACAGAACAGCATCAATCAGGCTGTCAGCGGTGAGACTGAGAGACTGCAGGAATTCGAAGACGAGTTCTTTGAGAGCGTTGCAGCTATCCAGAGAATGTTTGCTGTATCCGACAGAGTATCATCCAACGGCGGTACGCTGGATAAGGTGATAGGTGCGGCTACAGGTGCTTACGGCGTGGGCGGCATATATCTGGGATTCAGAGAATCAGGCGTAAAGGGTGCACTGCTGGGCGGTGCTACAGGTCTGGCAGGATTCTATGCTACATACTATGCAGCTATGTTCTTTGCAGGATTCTTCGGACTGACAGGCGGTCTGCCAATCACTCTGGTGATGATGGCATTCGCAGGTATCGCAGGTACTTTTACATCTAACTTCGCAGTTGATAAGATACTGGTCCAGGAGAGGATAGACAAGTACAAGACCAACTTCAAGGCTAATGTCAAGAAGCAGTTCCACGAGATGATGCTCAATAACGACTTCACCGAGACAGTAAGACGTCAGGTATTCTCCTCATTCGACAGCATCAAGAGCAAGATCGAGGAAGAGACCGAGATCATACTGAGAGATACTCAGGAAACACTGGATAACCTCAACGATCTCAAGGCAGAGAAGTCCGAGGTATCACAGAAGGAGATGGAAAGACTTCACGTTATCGCCGAGACAGCCAGCGAGCTGGTTCAGGACGCTTATGCTGTAAGAAAGGTTCTCAATGATGAGATAAGCATAAACAATCCCCAGTCTGAAAAGTCCGAGAAGACCCAGCAGACCGAAAAGCCTGAAAAGCCCGAGGAGAGCGAAAATACCGAAAAAAAGTGAAGATGAGGATGCGCAGAACATTCCAATAAGGGAGGACACTCGATGAGTGATATAAATGCGAAAGGGAATCCGCTTCTTCAGATCGATACAGGTTTTCGTTCTTACCTGAAAGCTTATACGCGGTCGTACCAAAGTCATATGGTGGACGGCAGTCTTGATTATGCCTTTGAGTCCGACTTTGCAGTCAGGCAGAAGATAATGAGTCTGGGGGGCAGCGCAAAGCTGTTCAAGGCGGTAAATACACAGGATATCGCGGCGGAAGCGAAGCATCTGTTCGTAAAGTGCGATCAGGTGGGTCCGCTGAAATATCCCGAGATATATGATAAAGTTAGAAAGTGTGCGGAGCGTCTTGAGCTTATCGTACCGATAGTATTCGTCCGTGAGGACATGGACAGACCGCTGGCGTATTCCATAGCCAGCGACCTGATAGAGCCGTGCATAGTGCTTACAAAGCAGCTGGTGGAGTTCTGCAGCGATGACGAACTCATGCTGCTGATGGGAAGCGAGTGCGGCAGGGTGCAGAACAATCACTGTACCTATAATATGGCATACACTTATCTTAAAACGAACAATGAAGTGTACAGACCTATAGAGCAGTTTTATACACAGACCATTGGCAGCCAGCTTTATTCGGCACTGGTGCAGTGGGTAAAGTATGCAGACGTTACAGCCAACCGCGCAGGCATAATATGCCTTGATAAGCCGGGTCAGTACCTGAATATCATGTGCGGACTGTACCGTAAGGGCTATGTGGATTTCTACGGACGTTCAGAGCCCGGTATAAATTTTGACGAGATGAATAAGCTGAGCGAGCAGATACACGGCAGCGCTTCAAGAAATCTCAGCATAGGCAAGAACCTTTCTGATGTGGAAAGATGCCTGCTGGCGAGCAACGAGTTCTTGTACTGCAAGACGCTCTATTCATGGCGCGAGGACGTTGTGGATATAGAGGGTCATGCTGAGAGCGGGCAGATCTGTGATGTGCGCACTAGCGTCATCGTCGGGAACGGAGGTCAGCTATGAGAGAGAATGAGAATCTTATGGCTTCCGACGAGAATATAGTCGCCGTAAGAGAACAGCTCAGCGAGATAATCGAAGACGATAAGATAGCTGAGATATTAGGCAGGGAATGTGTGGAGCACCTGAAAGAGTTCAGGGCTCTGGTAGATAAAAGGTGCGAAGAACCTTTCACATTGGTGATACTTGGTGATTTCAAGCGCGGCAAAAGCACGATAATCAATGCGCTGCTGGGCAAGAAACTGGCACCGATAAATGTTACTCCCGAGACCTATACAATTAATGAGATATCTTTCGGGCATACCCAGACCGTTGAAGCTATACTTGAGAACGGTCAGAGAGTGCCGCTGGTACTTGAAGATATCACCAGAGAAAATCTGGAGAAGAGAATGAAGCTCTTCCCCGCAAAGATAAGCTGTGTACAGATAAAGGACAATGCACCGATACTGAAAAGCATGAGGATAGTTGATACTCCCGGTCTTTCCGACCTGGAGAGCCTTGACAAGCAGGTGCAGGACTATATCGTCAATGCTGATGCTATTATGTACGCGGCAAGCTGTCTGTTGCCCTTTTCAGAGTCAGAGCAGCTGTTTCTGGCAACACACGTATCACCACAGAGATTCGGTATGCTGTATGTGCTGGTGAATATGATAGACGCGCTGAACACCATGGCAGATGTCAAGAAGATAATGCGCAGATTCAGGGGAATATCCGAGAGGATAGTGCCTAATGCGTTTGTGTATGGCATAAGCGGCGGTGATGAGCTGAAACGTAAGCTTGGGGAGGAAAGACCTGCCGACAAGGGCACGAGAGAGTTCTATGAGACCCAGTTCTTCCAGTTTGAGCTTTCGCTGAAAAGAGATATCATCATGCAGAAGGACGTTATACGTTCAAAGCGCGTGCTGACTATGCTTGACCGTATGCACGCCGAGATAAGTTCTCGTCTTCGCATGATAAGCGATATGGCTGATATGGATAAGCAGCTTCTTGAAGACAAGGCAAGGGAGTTCGAGGAGAAGTGCGACCAGCTGGCAGCCGAGCTTGAAAAAAGAAAGCCCGAACTGCACCTTTCAATACTTGAAATGCAGCAGGAAGCCGAAACATGGATGTACGAGTTTTTTGCAAAGCTGAGAACAAGTATACTGGAATGCAGGGCTAAGGACGAGATGGGCGAGGATATCTATTCCCCCGAGGATATAGAGAAGTACTTCTATTCGTTTTTGATGGAGAAGGTCAGCGAGGCTTACCGTACCTGTATTGAATGTCACAGGGACGCTATAACCGAGCTTACCGACAAGATGAGCCGCGAGCTTGCTCAGGCGCTGGGCATCGCCAATGTGGCAGAGGTCAGCAAAGCACCCTCTGTTGACAGGCTGATGAAGTCCGCCAACAAGAACGTTACCAGAAGCGTTATGGGCGTGAAGCTCTTCGGTACAAGCGAGAATTTCTCGCCTGCCGCCATGAGTACTTTCTCGCTGATAATGAAAAAGAAAAAGCAGACCGATATCATCGATATCGCACTGGAAAACTACGACGAGATAAGAATAAACATCGTCAAGGATATCAAGACTGTTTATCAGGATCTTGAAGTCAAGGCGATATCCAGACTGGAAAGCCTTTACCAGTATCAGGTGGAGCTAAGCAGGAATGCTATCGATCAGGCTAAGGAAATGATGGATAACGAGGATAAGAGCGAACTGCTTGAAACTCTCGCAGACGCATTGAAGCGACTGGAAGCACCCAAGCAGATACTTGATGCAAATCTGCCGGCATAAACTGCCAAGGAAGAATGTCTTTAGTCAGGCTTTTCCTGATAAGCCTGGGAATCCGCAAATATCAAGGAGCAAACTATCCACTGACAAAAAATTGAGCGTATGCAATCGTATGCATACGCTCTTTCTGTTTCTATAAAATTATTTCCGAGTCCGTGGTCGATGGGTGAAAGTCGGGATACCAAAGACGATATCTAATATTAGGCTACCTCAACATTATAAATCAAGCTCTGAAAAATATTTTTCTATCGCACCGCGTTCCGCATTCAAAGAACCCTGTATCATCAGGTCGGAACCCCCGCCTTTTCCGTGAAGTACCGAATTTATATCCTTAGCTATGGTACGAAGAGGCAGTTTTTCAGAAGCTATGATATATCCAAAACCGTCCTGTTCCTCAGAAAAAACAGCCGCCGCGCCGTCCGTCAGCTTTACAGCCCTGTTGGCTATCTCGCGCATGGTGTTTCTGCCGAGACCCTTTGTAAAAATGCAGAAGCTTTTTCTGCTGTCGTTTTTTAGTTCGCTGATTATTTCTTCGGCAGCACGCCTTTCGTTTTCGGTTATCTGTCTTTTAAGTGATATATTCTCATTCAGCAGTTTTTCAACCGCGTCCGCGGTCTTTTCGGGCTTTGCCGAAAGCAGATGAGATATCGCTGCATTGCTTTCCATTCTCTGTCTGATAAGGTCAAGTGCATCAAGACCGCAGAGAATATGCAGCCTTGTGCCGCCGCGATTGCTTTCAGAAGATATCACCTTTACGATGCCTATACCGCCTGTAGACGGCATATGGGGCGCACAGCAGGCACAGTTGTCAATGCCCTCTATCGTGACTATCCTGACATTCTCGGTCATTTCAAGCTTGCTTCGGTAACTTAGGGAGGCAAGTTCCTCGCTGTTGGGATAGCTTATATTTATGGGAACATTTTGTGCGATCGCTTCATTGGCTTTCTGTTCGCATTCGCAGATATACTCGGGGGAGATCACACCGTTCAGGTCAAGCAGAACTTCGTCCGAACCCATGTGGAATCCCACATTCTCGTAACCCAGCTTCTGGTGGATAAATCCCATCAGCAGATGTTCCCCCGAATGGTTCTGCATACGCCTTATGCGGATATTTTCGTTGATCTCGCCCCGCACTTCAGTACCGACCTCCAGCGCAGACTTGCAAAGATGTATGACCTCGCCGTTTTTTTCGTAAGTGTCTATCACCTTTACACCACCGAGAGTGCCCACATCGCCCGCCTGTCCGCCACCCTCGGGGAAAAATGCAGAGCGGTCAAGAGTTACTTCAAATCCGTTTTTTGTTTCTTTACAATCAGTTACAACAGCGCTGAAACTGAACAGCATTCCGTCATCGAAAAGTTTTTTTGTCATATAAGTGCCTCGCTATATCTATTAAGATTATCAGTCGATCGACCTTAAAATTATATCATTTTTGTATGTGGTTGTCAATTGGCAGAAAAAAGCGGAGAGTTTGAACCCTCCGCTTCAAGTATTACTGTTTCTTTTTCTTCAGAATAACTATCACGATACCTGCCACAGCAAGTACAGCAACAACGGTTATCACGATGAACAAAGCCTTTGCCGCAGAAGTCCAGTGTTCTTCACCGGGAACTGTTACGGTATAGCTGTAATTACCCTTGCGAAGTTCGGCATCTACCATTTCGGCGATGACTTTGTGTCCCTCTGCATTGGGGTGTATATCATAATCCGCCATGTTGGTCAGATCACCATTCTGACCCTCAAAACGGCTGCCCACATCTATAACGGTGTAGTGGTGCTTGCCGTCCTTTTCAGCGCCGTCCTTGACTATCGTGTTGAAAGTATCTATCTTGCCGTCGGCATAATCCACCAGCATTTTCCAGTCAGAGAAGTACTCCACGGGATTGTAGAGGGTCTGTATGTAGATCTCGCCGTCAGTGCGTTCGCGGAGTTTCTCCTCTATCAGAACGAGATTAGTTTCATAGCCTTTAAGGGCTTTATCTATCTCGTCACTCATGGAAGTCAGACTTGCCAAAGCGTCCTTGAAATTAATCCTGTCGAAGTCAAAATCGCCTGCGGATTTGTCCCAGCCAAGGTCTTCGGCGGCGGAGAAAATAATATGCAGTATGTCGTTTCCGCCGATGGATACTACTACCGCATCGCTGTCTTTCAGGTCAGCATCAATATCGCCGCTGTCCAGCAGGTCGATAAGATCCTGAGAGGTATCGCCTGATACCGCATCGTTTTTCATTACGAAATCGCAGCCTTCTTCTGCAAGTAAAGCCGAATAATCATTGCTGATGATATTTGCATATGAATCACAGTGATAGAGGTCTGACTTATCATAGCCCTCCAGACCGTATCCTGCGGCTATGGAATCTCCGAGAAATACCAGCTTTGGCGGTACTGGGATATTTTTCTCCTGTTCGACCATTTCATGGGTCTTCATACTGCATGAACACAGACCGAACACCGCAGTGCAAGCTGTTACAAAAGCTGTGATACGTTTCTTCATAGGACAGCACCTCCGTTATTTACCTTTGGTTATCGCCGTTCTTATTGCACGAAGTTCATCGGGCTTCAGCTCACGGTACTCACCGGGTTTCAGCATACCCAGCTTTATCGGGCCGATAGCGGTACGTTTCAGTCTTGCGACTTCTAGTCCCACTGCTTCGCACATTTTTCTTATCTGTCTGTTCCTTCCCTCGTGGATAGTCATTTGCAGAACGACTCTGCCGGGCTGTTTATCAAGAACTACAACGGAACATTCCGATGTCATTCTGCCGTCTATCTCAACGCCCGAAGCAAGCTTTACCAGCTGTTCATCATTGATATCGGGGCGCACGGTTACACGGTAGGTCTTGTTTACGTGCTTTGAGGGGTGCATGATATCGTTTGCAAAAGCGCCGTCATTTGTCAGCAGCAGGAGACCTTCGGAATTCTTATCAAGTCTGCCCACGGGGTAAACTCTCTCTGGCAGACCTTGCAGAAGGTCGGTAACGCACTTTCTGTCAAGTTCGTCATTCATTGTTGTAACGTAGCCGCGGGGCTTGTGAAGCATTATGTAGTATAAAGTGCGCTTTCTGGGCTGATCTATCTTGATGCCGTCCACAGCTATCAGATCTTTGCCCGGGAGTGCCTTGTCACCCAGCGCACATGGTCTGCCGTTGACAGTTACCTTGCCTGCGGCAATATATTCTTCTGCTTTTCTGCGGGAACAGAACCCGCTTTCTGCGATTATTTTCTGTATTCTTACTTTCTCCATATTGACCCTGCCTTTTCAGTATTCTTCGCCCGAAACTTCCTATCCGAGCGTTATTATTCCATTATCGATGATATAGCGCAGATTACTTCGGTTGAGCATCCAACTTTTATTTTTTGCACCATTTATGTAATCGACAGCCTGCTGTTTTTCCTCAGCCGAAAGCCTGTCATATAATTCCTGCGCCTTATTTTTTATGGCATCTTTGCCGAGTATATCCGCAATAAGATCAAAGTGCACATTGTACTCATAAAAATGCTCATCAAGAAGCTTCTTCGCAGCTTCCGTCCTGTCCTGTTCAAACATATCTGCCAGATAAACGGCTGTATTTTCAAAGCGTTCTTTCAGTTCGACAAATACCTTTTTAAGCTTATCCTCAATTGAGATATCAAACCAGCCGCTATCTTCGGGGGTGTACATCAAGGTCGCTGTTACGCTGTTTACGTTCAGCTTTTTATCATAGCTTTTATTCCACATACTGAATCCTGCATTGATCTCAACACGTTCATGTGAAGAATTCCATTTTGAGGAATAAAAGTCTATCTCAAAAACCAGATCACCAACTGTCTTTTTCAGACACCTCTGACTTTTTAGATATTTCCAGCCGATAGCTTCTGAAAGAGAAGTTATAAGTTTTTCTATGGCTTCATCAACAGCAAAGATGTATCCCATTTTCAGGTCTCCTTTTTAAAGCCGCATATCAGCTGAATATTACGCCCATATCTCCTCGTATCCCTGTATTTCCTGTACTGCTTCATCCGAAGCTCCCAGTGCTTTCAGCTCGTCAGGTGAAAGTCTGCCCTCACGTACCAATTTTTCTGTGATATCCGATGGCAGTTTTTTACCGTAGTAGTCCTCTGCCCACTGACAGAACTCTTTCGCATCGTCCGTGAGATAACCAATCAGCCAGCCTTTTCCGCCGTCTGAGTTCTCTGCGGGGTTTTCATTCCATGTATCTCCGCCGTCTGTCGTCCACAGGCAGAAAGTGGTCTCGTCCAGTTCGTCCTGTTCAAAAAGCCTTATCAGTACACTGGGCATACCCCTGAAAGTTTTCTCAAAGAAACCGAAGTTCGGTATAGCCGCGGCAAGCTGATTAAGTTCGCTTTCGTGGTCGAAGCCCTTTATAACGATGCTGCTGCCTTTTATATATATCCACATACGGTCTCCGCTGCCGTTATCGAATATATGCCAGATAAGGTCACCCTCGCGTCCTGCGGACATAAGTCTCAGCCAGTCCTCGGAGGTCAGTGCCATATCCAGTATCGTCAGCGCCCGAAGCCTGAGTTTCAGTTGTTCTGATGTAATATATTCCATATTTTATCCTTAAATTCCTTTATCCATGTTGATTTGTGCTGTTGACGGTGTTTACAGGATATGCCTCAATAAAGCAGAGCTCCGTATTCGGATTTGTCGATGATAGCATATGAAACAGTATGAACGCTGTAACAGTGAACAAAATAAGGATAGCGTATATTAATCTTTCGCCTTTCTGTAACGCTTCGGGTGAGGGCAATCCATGCCCTCATCTTCCGCACTTTTTACAGCCTTGTAAACTGTCTGATCTTTCTGAAAATTACAATTAAGACGCCATTACTCGTCTTGGGCGCACTGATGTTTTCCGCCGCTGTGATATCCCGCCTGCCTAACTCTCTGCCGTCAAGAAGATAAACTATCTCCCCGACCTTATCGCCATTATTTACGGGGGCATAGATGAAATCAGGCAGATATACCCTACTTTCGGTACGCGATGCACCATCACGGGTCATGGTTATCACCATCTCGGGAATACTGCATCTCACTTGTCTGCCGTCGGCTGTTGTAAGGCTGATATCAGGCTTTTTCGGGCTTAGTTTCACCTGTTCCACCTGCGAGAAACCGTAGTCGAACAGCGCCATATGGTCTTTCCAGTCATCGGGGTCATTAAGGGTGACGCATATCAGTTCACAGCCCTCATGCATACACGATGATACCAGACATCTACGTGCCTTGTCGGTGAAGCCTGTCTTTATCCCTGTAATGCCCTGATGCTTCAGCAGTTTGTTAGTGTTGGTGAGCCATCTTTCGTATGGTGGGTCGCCGAATTTAAGCTTCACCCGCTGAAGTCCGCAGATATCGCGGAGATCCTGATTTTTCATAGCCTCTGCGGCTAATACCGCCATATCTCTGGCAGTGGAATAGTGGTCGTCGGTGTAGTCGTCCAGACCTGAGGGCGTGACAAAATGGGTGTTTTCAAGCCCCATTTTTACTGCGCGGGCATTCATCATACCAACAAAGCTGTCAATACTTCCCGCCACACGGACTGCCGCCGCGTTAGCCGCATCATTTCCACTTGGCAGAAGCATACCGCAGGCAAGGTCGCGCAGGGATACTTCATCGCCCTCACGCAGTCCCATGGAACTGCCCTCGGTATTTACAGCACCGCTGTCCACCGTGAATTTTTCGTCAAGGCCCTCCTGTTCAAGAACTATCAGTGCTGACATTATCTTGGTGGTGCTTGCCATTGGCAGGCGTTCATCAGCGTTCTTTTCAAACAGAACTTCCCCCGTACTGCCGTTGTATACTATCGCCGCTTTTGCGGATATCTTCACCTGACTTTCAGCCTTTGCACCTATGGTACTAAGGGTGAATATCAAAAGCATCGCCAGCACCGCTGCGCCTGCACAGAATCTCAGCCTGTCATGCCTCATATCATCACTCTCCCGAAATATTCTCTCGGGAGTAGTATATCCGCGGTGCTACGAAAAATTATCGGTAAATTATTCCTCGAAATCAGCGTAATCGTCAGCTATCTCGTCAGCAGCTTTCTTTCCGCCTTTTTTGCCGTCGATGAAAGAGGTTATTTTGTCGATGACAGTGGGCACCATATCAACGATAGCATTGCCCTGAGGTGAATTTGAGGTTATCTGCAAAAGCTTTACATCGCCTTTGTATATTGCGATAAAAGCCACGGGAGTGATGGTAACTCCGCCGCCTGAACCGCCGCCGAAGGTATCCTTTGAAGACTTTGTAGGCAGATCAGAACCGCCGGAAGCAAAGCCTACGCTCACCTTGGATACAGGTATTATAGTAGTGCCGTCCCCTGTAACTATGGGCTTTCCGACGATTGCCTCGCCGTCAGCAAGTTCTTTTACCTTGGACATGGCAGTATTTACCAGTGCTTCTATCTTAGTGCTCTCGTTCATATTAAACAACCTTTCTTTATGCAGTTTCTTCCGTCACGGCAGAAACTGCCGCTCTTTTCTTCGCTTCTTTCTCTGCCTTTTTTCGCGCTCTGCGCTGTTTCAGCTTGTAAGGTATGAATATCTTAGCCGCACAGAACAGCAGGCAGAATGCAATGGCTATCATTGTCGATGGTCTTACCTTTATGGTCGCTTCGCCATCGGCACCCAGTTTTTTTACATTAAACAGGCATTTTACGTTTGCTTCTTTAACCCTCACCGTGAATATCATCGCCAGAAGATTAAGGGTATTGAAAAGCGCAGCCTGTAATTTTCCGTAAAACGTTGCGCTCTCCGCAGCGTCTTCCTTGCCTGATTCTATCTGTATCCTTACATCCTCGATGCGTATAGCTTTCATGAATTTTCTGCTGTACTTCCATGCAGGCGGGATATAAGGCTTTATGAATTCCCATTTCTTTTTCAGACCCTCAAGCTTGCCTGTTTTTTCTTCGTTCTCAGAGTCATCTTCTTTTTGGGGCTTATCTTCTTTTTTCTTTTTCTTTCTGCGGCGCTTTTTCTTTTTGCCGTCATCAGGAGTATTTTCGGGCTTATCATCGGACACTTCTTCCACAGAGGTTTCTTCTTCTGCCGATGTATCTTCGGTAGATTCTTCCGATAAAGTTTCCGCAGGCTTGTCCTCGGCTATGCTTTCGGCATGGGAGATATCTTCAAACTCCTCATCGGTCACGATCTCGGCGTCCTCAAATTCGGGGACTTCCTCAGCACTTTCTTCAAGTGCTTCATCGAGGATATCTTCCTCTTTCTTTTCTTCCTCAGAGGCTTTTTTGCGCCGCTTTTTCTTGGGCTTTTTAGGTTTCTTTTTGCGCGGATAAAGGGTTATCCAAAGATACTTCACTTTTATCTCAAATTTGCTGTTCGTTCCGCCGCGCACAAATACTATCACCGAAAAATGCAGCAGGATAACAATGACCGCTATTATTATCAGTAATATTTTTAAAATGATCGTTGTTGTCACCGCCTGTCTTTCTTTATTTATGGGTATTATTCTTCGTCCTCGGCAGCCTGTGCCGCTTCAATAACTTCATCTATCGTCACCTGACCGCTCTGTTCGGGCAGAGGCGGCAGATCTTTCAGGCTTGATAATTTGAATGCTCTGAGAAAATTCTCCGTGGTCGCATAGGCTATGGGGCGTCCCGGGAGATCAAGTCTTCCTGCTTCGCAAAGCAGACCTTTTTCCACAAGAGAATTCACCACGCCCGATGAATCAACACCGCGGACGCTTTCTACAAAAGCCTTTGTTACAGGCTGATTGTACGCTATTATGGTAAGCGCTTCCATAGCGGCGGGCGAAAGTGCGGAGTTTCGCTTTATCTCCAGCACAGATTTTATATGCGGCGCATATTCCTGCTTTGTCGCCAGCTGAAAAGCGCTGTCAAGCCGCAGAAGTTCAATGCCGCTGTTATCTGCGTACTTTGTCTCTAAAATAGCTACAGCTTCTTCAAGTGAGGTTATATCCGTGCTGAGGGCTTCACACAGACGTTTGCTCTCCACGGCTTCCCCCGAAGCGAAAAGCACGGCTTCTAATGTGTTTGAAAGTTCTTGTATATCCATATGTCTTTCCTTGTTATTTTTTCAGCCGACCATTCAGCCAGCCGTAAGCGCCCCAGTAGTATCTGAAACCGTACAGATTCTCCCTGAGATGGGTGCTTTCTGCTGATACCGTTTCGTCATTCGGAATGTCCGAAGTATCCGCAGTGATCTCTGTATTTTCGGTACTTTCCTGCGGTGCGGTGTTTTTTTCTGCGGCGGGAGTATCCTCGCTGACAGGCTTTGCCAGATTTACGAGCGGCGCCGTTTCTTCGGGCTTCTCTGTATTTTCGGTACTTTCCTGCGACGCAGTGGTTTCTTCTGCGGCAGGAGTATCCTCACTGACAGGTTTTGCCAGATTTACGATCACCGTTGTTTCCGCAGGTGCCTCTGTATTCTCTTCAGCCATATCGGGCGGCATATCTTTTCTGCCTTGCTCCACTATTTTTTGCAGTTCGGGAGAAAGCTCGATTTTCAGCACGGGCAGAGCACTGCGCTGTCTGCTTTCGCTTTTGTAGACCGTCCTCTCGGGTGGCTCGTACATTCTATTATAGGGCAGGGGAGTGCCGTCATCTTCGCGGGAATTGTACCCATAGGGGCTTATATCTGAAAAATGTGCTTTTTCGGAGTTTTCTTCTTCGGATAATTCACGTTCCTTATTTTCGGGAATATCGTTATGTTCGGATGTTTCACTATCAAAAGCCGTTTCGGAATCGTATGCATTCTCAGCGCCGTTCTCTGCGACTATCTCGGCTTCATCAAAAGCAGATTCGATCTTACGCTTCTTTGAAGCTGAATTCATGTACACACGGGTGTTGTCGTCGTTCAGGAATATCCTGCCCGACCTTGTAAGTTCAAGCACTGCCAGAAATACCGCTACACGCTCGCTTTTGTCTGCACAGCCGTCATACATACTGTCCAGAAAACATTCGCCGCGGGTTATCAGCATTTTCAGCACATGGATTATCTTGGAAGTCACGGATACTATTTTCCGTGAAAGTATAGGCTTGAACATCTCCGCTTTCAGCGGTTTGCTGTGACGGGCTTTCTCACTCATGCCCATGTATGCCGCAAGCAGTTCCTGCGGGTCTTTTTCTCCTGTAAAGACCTTTTTCACAGGCAGTTTCACAGGCTCACGTACAAAGATATCGCCGCCCGCGTACTGCTCTTTCAGGCGTGCTGCCGCCATCTTGCAGAGGGAGTACTCTATCAGGCTGCCCTGCAATTCCTTTTTAAGCTCCTCGCCCTCGTCGTCCTTGGGCAGAAGGGAAGCTGTCTTTATATATATGAGCCTTGCAGCCATTTCAAGAAAATCAGCTGCGTCCTCGTAGTCCTCTTCTTCAAGACCTGCCATATACTCCAGATACTGTTCCAGCAGCACCGCAATCTCGATATCGTAGATGTTCAGCTTGTGCTTGTTGATAAGGTGGAGCAGCAGGTCGAGAGGACCCTCGAACATATCCAGCTTGAACCTCGCTGTTGACATCGTCTATCCCCGCCTTAACTGAATATCATCGTCACCAGAGGATCGATGAAGAATGTTATCTTGTTCAGCAGCCAGAATATACCTGATTCCATCCAGAATACAGGACCGTTCAGCAGGTCGCTGAATGTCAGCAGACCGATAACTATCAGGGATATATAGAACTGATAGTTGGCTATCTTAGCGTTTATCCTGTCCGGCAGGAAGTATGAGAATATCTTCTGACCGTCAAGAGGTGCAACGGGTATAAGGTTGAACACTGCAAGACCGATGTTTATAAATACAAAAGCCTCGCATATCACTAAAAGCCAGTACAGCGCCAAATTGTTGTTGGCTTCGGCTAGGAGCTTTGCATAATAATCTACATACCCGGTGTTTTGAACAAAAAACTTATATAACAATTCTTTAGCGTTGAAATTCAGATTGTCTACTCTAATGGTGTTGCTATTGTAAACTATCGATCCAAGCAGGAATTTAAATCCTATCGTTCCTAACAGCGCCATGATAAGGTTTGATAAAGGACCTGCAGCAGCCGTTATCGCCATGCCTGCCCTCATGGATATCTTCCTGTTGAATCTTGCGGGATTCACCTGTACGGGCTTGCCCCAGCCGAAACCGCAGAGCAGTATACCTATGGAGCCTATGGGGTCAAGGTGGGCTATGGGGTTCAGGGTGAGCCTTTTCTGATAGGCAGGTGTATCATCTCCGAGTTTTGTTGCAGCCCATGCGTGGGCAAATTCATGTACGGGTATACACATCATAAGTATCAGAATACGTGAGCCGTATCTCAATAGATCGTCTATGGTCATTTTCTTTCCTCATTTCATTGTTATTTCTGCCGTATTCAGCATTGGCAGAATTTGTCTGTTGATACACAAATACATTATATATTATACTACATCTACAAGAATATTTCAAGTGCAAAGGGACTGTTTTTGTCATTTTTCATCAAATCGGCAGTTTTTTAAATTTTTTGTGAAAAGGGCTTGCAATTTTTTGTGATATGTGTTATAATACTCTAGTATCATGTGATTGGATTTAAGCTGTCGGCTTAGATCGGTCAGCTTAAATTTCGTGCAAAGGAGGTGCGCACCGATATGGCAAAATGTGAAGTTTGCGGAAAGGGTGTTACTTTCGGTATAAAGGTATCTCACTCTCACAGAAGAACCAACAGAACCTGGAAGCCCAATGTAAAGAGAGTTAAGGCTGTTGTTAACGGCACTCCCACACACGTTTACGTTTGCTCCAGATGTCTGCGCTCGGGCAAGGTTGAAAGAGCATAATTTCAGCTTATGCTTGCAAACAATGGTAAACAGTACGCTTGCGTTTTGTACGCAGGCGTATTTTTTTGTGCTTTTTTCGCGGTAAGGTTATTACAGTGGTATACCACATTGGTCGGTTTCATACGAAATTATACAGTCGTATGGTTTGGTATACGGTGGTATTATTTCGTATGCAGCCGTATCTCTTGGTAGCGTTGTGATGGTTTTTCTTTATTGATATCGAGGGTGATTATAGTTGGTATAGATTGGTATAGTCGTGGGTCGTCAGTTTGTGAGTTAGTCGCCCCTCGTACCTCGGGTCGAGCCGTCAAAGAACAGCGACTGCGTCGGCTGTGGCTGCGCTGTTTGACGGCGGGCGCAGCAATAAATTTACGCAGATAGAAAGAGCGTGGACGGTTTGATTGTCCACGCTCTGATGTTTTGTTATTGCTGCGCCTTTTGGGTCGGGAGATAGTCTGCTATTGTTATGATAGCTGCAACGTCGCCTTTGCACCTTGACCGAGAGGCTCTGCCTCTAACCATCAGCTTTGCTGATGGTGTGCTCTCCGCAAGCCTTTCGCGAAAGGCTTGACCCAAAGCTCTTCTCCTTGGCATTCTATCCTAAGAACTGCGAAGTTATCTTCCTGTCAACAATTATGAATTACATCGGTATTCCTGTGCGGCGCTTGCCGATTTCGGGCGGTGTGAATAATTCGGCACGGCTGTCGCTGTCGAACTGTGCTTCTACGCTTTGTTCAAAACCCTGTTCGGTCTTTGTTATCATGTCATAGTAGATTATCGCATTTGAGATATCTATTATCTCCTCGGCATAGCTTGCGTAGGACTGTATATAATCATCGTCCACAATACCGTCATTTATGCGGGATTCACAGGTGTCGGCACAGTAGTCCTCATCGGTGGAAACTTTGAACAGCCCGTGTTTTGTTGCATCGTAGATCGGGTTGGGGGTATCCTTGTATACCTGATTGCAGGAGGCGTGTGTCATAAC
Organism: Ruminococcus albus AD2013; assembly: GCF_000526775.1. Taxonomy (NCBI): domain Bacteria; kingdom Bacillati; phylum Bacillota; class Clostridia; order Eubacteriales; family Oscillospiraceae; genus Hominimerdicola; species Hominimerdicola alba. The sequence continues at coordinate 2,301,682 of NZ_JAGS01000001.1, read as the reverse complement.
GTTCCTATAGTCTTCAAGGTCGAAATACATCGCCTTCTGGCTGTCGTAGTATATCGTATCGGTCACGAAATTGCCGTTGGGGAATATCACCACGTTCTCTTCGTCATCTGGTATGGAGAATATATCGTGGCCAAGTGCGTACTTGTTATCAAATCCCAGCATATTACCGAGGGTAGGCTGGATATCGTACATACCCATCACCTGACTGATCTCCTTGGGTTTGCATTCGCCGCCCTTTGACCATATAATGAACGGTGTGTTGCGGTTGATGTTGTAGTAGAAGTCGTCAACAGGGATATATCCTGCATCTTCCTCGGTGAGGACTGTCTCGTTAAATGGGTCGTAGTTGAGATAGTACTCATATTCGGTAGCCTTTACCTTGGCATCGTGATCGCCGTAAAGCACTACTATCGAGTTTTCCAGCAAGCCTTCCTTGTCCATGTCGGCGAGGAACTGCCCAAGGGCTTCATCGGCGTAATGTACCGATTTGAAGTAGGAACCAAGCTTTGTACCTTCCAGGAAAGGTGCGGAAACATCTTCATAAAGTCCCGTTTCGCCGTTGTACATCTTGTATCTGAATGTAATATCATAATCGCTGATACGTTCGATATCTGTAAAGGGAGTGTGGTTCGTCAGCATTATGAAACAGCCGTACCAGTTTTTGTGCTCGGCATCTATCTCCATGACCTTCGGCACTGCCTGCCTGAAAAAGCTCTTATCCGAAAGACCCAGACCGATAGTTTCATCTATAACAAAATCATCGGTATAGTTGTAGAACTTGTCATATCCCAGTGAACTGTGAAGATTCAGTCTGTTCCAGTAAGAGCCGTTGTTGCCGTGCATACTGAAAGTGTAGTAGCCCATATTTTTCAGCATCTTCTGGGTGGTGGCGTAATCCCTGTCCCAGTAGTTTATAGCTACTGTACCGCTTGATGCTGGCATAAGCGATGATGAGAACGTGAACTCTGAATCCGAGCTGGTACCTACGCTTTCCTGTGCATAGAAGTTCTTGAAGTAAAGACCCTCTCTTGCCAGCTTGTTCAGGTTCGGAGTGAGCTCCTCACCGTTTATGTAGGTATCCATACAGAACTGCTGTATGCTCTCTGCGTGTATGACTATCACGTTCTTGCCCTTGAAGATACCTGTATAATCGTTCTTTGCGGCAGATGCGGCAACCTCGGAGTTCTCGTCTTTCTCGTCGTAGAATTCATCGAAGGCTTCCTTTTTCTCAGCATAGCCGAATACCATATTTATACGGGAATATGCGCTGGATATCGCATCGCTTGTCTGGTATACGTACATACCGAAAGTACCCAGTACGTACTCTCTGTTCCACTGTTTGCGGAGTCTCGAATAATCGGTGCCTGTGAGTGTAGCGGCGAATATGCCGAGGATGACCAGTCCGCATACAGCGGTGAATCCGAAGCTTCTGCTGCGCTTTCGTTTCTGCTTTGTCTGGGAGTCGTACTCACGTGTCTTTTTCTTGCAGAAGTGGTATACCACCGCAAGGGCAGGTATCGCCCACAGATATATCAGGTCTTTGGCTTCCATGATGTTCTTGAAAACGGCATCCATAACGCCGGGAAGCTGTGAACCTGTTGAAAGCAGTGAGAATGACAGGAATGACTTGAAATTCGAGTAATATATCGAATTGCCGGCCACGAATATCAGGTTTATGACATTCATCGTCATAAGATATCTGAAACGCCCTTTCAGCGTCTTGAAACAAAACGAGAATGAGCCCATCAGCAGCATGGCTGCGATATCTGCCAGCAATGGTTTTACCTGATTGTAGGCAAATTTGACAGTGAACACTCTCAGCAAAAATGCATTGATCACCGAAATGGCAACGAATGAAAGCAGAAGAGGGTTATCCTTGCAAAAGTTCTTCAGCTTACTGCCGATTTTCTTAATAAATTTCATTATCTGATTCTCCTTGATCTACCGTTGATAAACAAAATAAATAGTTTTCATTTATGCCGTATTCTCTGTACTCTGGGCTTTGACGGACTGAATGAAAACTAACACTGTTTATTCTGATGATTCTTTTGCGAATACTATTTTAATCCTATTTGTGATAATTGTCAAGAATCATTTTTTATTTTCAGCGTTTTAAACAATTGCCCAAAAGCCCATACAGCTATATATATCACTACTAATTGTAACACATTTTTCATGATTGTCAATGACTTGCAGTCATATTTCAGATGATTGTCACATCAGGAAAAATATCCCTGTACTGTAAATGGTATGTGCTTCGTGGAGATTTATGCAAAATATTCAACTATTTTCGCTAAGCAGTGCCAAATATATAGATGTCTACAAAGTTTTGCAAAGTGCATAAAAAACAGTTGATTTATTTGTCGGAATCCTTTATAATATCTTTGTTTGTGAACGGCGGAAACGTCCCTTTTAAGGGCAGAAATGAGGTACTCATGATAAAGCTGATAGCCACCGATCTTGACGGCACGATGCTTGATGACAGCAAGCGCCTGCCTGAGAATTTTGACACCGTATTACAGAATCTGAACAGCAAAAACATTCGCTTCGCAGTTTCCAGCGGACGCAGTTTCTGTACACTGAAACAGCAGTTCAAAAGATACATGGACGATCTTATTTTTATTTGCGATAACGGCGCTTACGTCTATGATAAGGGCGAGGTCGTATCGATGTCGGTGCTCCCCGATGACGCTGTACATAACATGGTGCGTTTCTGCGAAGAGCAGGATCTGCTGATACTACTGTGCGGAAAGCACGGCACATGGCATAACGGCAGAGAAGCCGCTGAGCTTGAAGAGATACGCAAGTACTACGTCAACGAGCAGTATATGGAAGATCTTTCCGCCTTTGATGATGAGATATTCAAGGTAGCTGTTTTTGAACGAAAGGGAAGTATCGAAACTACAGCATATCCCAAGCTTCGTGCCCGCTACGGCGAGTATTTCAACGTTCAGCTTTCGGGTGACCGCTGGGTGGATATCATGAACCGGGGCATAACCAAGGGCTCCGCACTCCACAAGATGCAGGACAGACTTGGCGTTGATTACGGCGAGACCATGTCTTTCGGAGATTACCTCAACGATATCGAGATGCTGGAAAATTCTTATTACAGTTTTTCTATGGAGAATTCTCATTCACTGGTTAAAAAGGCGGCGAATTTCTCCACAGGCTCAAATAATGATAACAGCGTGATGAAAGAGATAATAAAGCTTTGTTTTTAATAAACTGCCATAAGGCAGGTCTTGGGGTCGTGCTTTTTGCTGAAAGCTTGTGGGAGTCATGATCGACCAAATATGAAAATATTGCTGTAAGAAAAGCGAATAATTATTGACCGACCGAACTTTCTGAACTCGGGCTGGTCAATATTTTCTGCAAATTAAAAGAGCGTGGACGTGTGTGAACGTTCACGCTCAGTTTTTTAGCGATGACTGTGATTTATAAGCGGTGATATCTCCCGCGTTACCGATATTTCATCACTGCTCTCCATGGCTCAGCCCGCAGGGATAGTATCGTACTCACTGCCGTTGAGCTTTATTTTTGTCCTGCCACCGTTATTGCTGATGTTTTTGGCTGTGGTGATGTATCCCAGTGAGTTCGCAAGTTCAACACTCAGCGTGATGGCGTCGGTATAAAGGTCGGTACTGCCGTTTTTTGAACCAAAAGCCAGTGCTTTTGAACCGTCAGCTGTTATTTCAACATTGGCGTTTTCCATTTTAATATCCGAATCACCGCGGAGTGCCCCGAAGGCTGAAAGCTCGGAAGCATGGATATTCTCATGGATATTCATATGTTCGATATGGATATCGGCATCGCCGCAGGAAAGTGAGCCTACGCCTGCCGCCATCTGGCTGTTAAGGGTGACATTCACGCTGGAATAGATCATATGTATCTTTGCATTGCCGCCGACAGCGCCAATACCTACGTTAAAGGCTCCGTTGAGTGCCATTGAAAGGTCACAGCCCAGTATCTCGATCTTTGAATTGCCGTCAAAAGCACCTACACCAACGCTGGAGGCTCCTGCTGTATTGAATGTGTATCTGCCCCTGCCGATGGATATCTCACCGCCCCGTCCAGAGCCGATGCATACACCTGTATGGCTTTTGGCGCTGACCGAGATAGTGCCGTCATGCCCGAATTCAAGCCTGCCGTGGGCAGATGACAGGTCGTTGCCGATGCCGTAGTAGTCGGTGTCACCCAGCTGTATATCAAGATCGCCGTCACCCTCGGTATTGAATTTTGAGCTTTCGTCCACCCTGATGCCGCCGCCCGTGAGCCTGTTGTTTCCGTTAAGGCACAGGGTCACACAGCTTTCACTTCCGACATCTATACAGGGTCTGCCCGCGATGTTCGAAAGATGTGCGTTCTCCAGTACAACCATGCCATTGAAGCCGTCTGAGCATTGTATGTGTATGCCCGAATCGTAATTTCCCGAGCCTGCGATGGTTACATTGCCGTCATGGTACCTGAAACCGATGTGTATACAGCTGTAACCCTCTTTGCCAAGTCTTTCCAGAGATACCTTTTCGTACTTATCAGCAGTGTATATCTTCAGCCGTCTGCCGTCTTCAAGTTCGCGGCGGCACTCGATTATCTCCTGGCGGCGCTCATAGGGTATCTCGGGCAATATATCCGCCGCCGGACGTGCAGTATAGAAGCCCTGTATCAGGTCAACACCAAGCAGTATCACAGTTCGGAGCTCATCATAAGTCTCAACGCCCTCCGCAAGGGCTTTAAGGCCGTTCTCGTGGCAGAAATCTATTATCTCGCGGACGAAGTGCTTTTTATTGGTGTTGTTTGCTATATCTGTGATGAGTATTCTGTCTATCTTGACGAAATTAGGGGTGTACCTCAAAAGGTTGGATATATTTGAATATCCCGTGCCGAAATCGTCTATGGCTATGGGTATGCCGAGAGAATCGTATTTCTCCTTTATCTTTTCCAGCTTGCTGTCATCGAATTCGGAAATTTCGGTTATCTCGATGACCACTATATCAGCGTGTTCTTCAAGCAGAAGTTCTATCTCTTCTTCCTTTTCGGGGGAGGTACGCACGTTGGCTATACTGTTTATAAAAACGGGTCTGCCGCGGAGACTTTCGCTGTTATCTTTCAGCATGTTCAGCACGTTCAGGAAAGTGTACTCCTCTACTTCGCTCAGCCTTCCGGAAAGCTCTGCATATTTCAGTATATGGAATGGAGTTATCCCCTCTACGCCGTCAGCACGCATAAGGGCTTCGTATGCGAAGATCTGACCGTTATCTGCGCGTACTATGGGCTGAAAATGGTAGGTCAGCTGATTTACATCGAGCAGCTGCTGAACTTTCAGATACTCGCTCCTTGCCTTTCCCGAAAGCTCCGCCGCCTTGCCGGAACTCTCTTTTTCTTCAAGCTGCTGCATGATGCTGCGGGCGTATACGGAAAACGCCTGATGCAGCTCCATCAATCCGTCTTCATCCACATCGGCAAGCATAGCCTTGTATTTTTCGTCAAGGTCCACGAGCTCGCTCGTACTCCCCGCCCCTGACGCCTTTTCAAGGTATTCCTTCATCAGGAGTATACCTTTGCTTTTGCTGTTCATATTATCACCACTTTATAAAATTGCCATTAAATTTTTGTTCCACCGACTTCTTAACCTGAATATTTTAAGCACACAGACGTTTTTGTGCTTGATTACTAAAAAATACAAAATCACCCAAGATTATTAGTTATATTATACCATATATATTAATATTAGTCAAGCGCTTGGCAATAAGTTTTTCATTTTTACAAACTATAACAAGATATAATTAATTGAAAAATTTCAACAATAATATTGACTAAAATGTGAAAATATAGTATAATATAAATGAACTACTTTGATGATAAAACAACCCAAGAGGTGACGATCATATGACTAACGATAACAAACGATTTTCAATAAGAATTAAAATGTATATCTTTGTGACGCTGACGGTATTCGCAGTGGCGGCGGGTACTGCCATGATAGCTTTTAACACCAGTGTCAACCGCATAAACGCCTATTATAAGCAGTGTGCTTCCGATAATGCGAAGAATGTGGCGTACTTCATTGACGGTGATTTTCTTGCTGAACTGAAGGCAGTGGTGGAGGAGGAAAACTTTCAGAAGATAAGGGCAAAAGCCGCAGAAGATAATGATGATGCCCTCATCAAAGAATACCTCAGAGAGAAAGGGCTGTGGGAGCGTTTTTGCAGTACCCGTGATTATATATCGGCGTATATGGGCAATATCAAGGATATGAAATACATCTACGTAGTTGCCCGCGATAATGAGGAAACTGCAAAGGATATGTACCTCATTAGCGATGATTCCTCACCGCTCTTCAAGATAGGATACTGTGAAGAACGTGAGGAAGAGTCTCAGGAAATGGATCTTAATGACCTGTCCGAACCCAATATATCTAAGGGTGACTGGGGCTGGCTGTGCTCGGATTTTGAGCCTGTCTACGATTCAAAGGGCGAATGTTTATGTTTTGTGGGCTGTGATTTCGGTATGGATGATGTTATGAAAGCCAGAAACAGACTTCGTATCTACCTTGTTCTGGGTTCTCTGGGATTTGTGGCTGTGGTGCTGACAGGTGCTGTGCTATTCATCAACAAGCTGCTGATAAGACCTCTGGGCGCTATGACGCGGGAGATAAAAAAGTTCAAGCCCTCTGAACATCTCAGCTATGAAGAAGCAGGGGTCATTGACCTTGATATTGACCGCAATGACGAGATAGGGGAGATATACCGCTGTATTCGTCATATGGAGATAGATACTATCGATAAGCTTAACGACCTGTACAGCCTGCAGGCTGACAAGCTGAAAGCCGAAGCAGACATAAAGGCACAGCAGCAGCAGATAGGTCAGCTGAGTATCGAGACCTACAAGGATGCCCTGACAGGCGTGGGAAATAAGGCGGCATACATCAAAAAGACTGAGGATTTCACCGCTGAATATCCTAAGGAATTTGCCATTGTTATGGTGGATATGAACAATCTCAAACGGATAAACGATGAGTACGGACACAAGTCGGGAGACCATTATATAAAGGGCTGCTGCCGAATGATATGCGAGGCTTACAAGCATTCTCCCGTTTACAGGATAGGCGGCGACGAGTTCATTGTACTGCTGCAGGGCACAGATTATCAGAACCGACGCTCGATTTTTGAACAGGTGAAAAAGGTCTTTGAGGAAAGCTATTCTCACACCGAAGCCGACCCATGGGACAGATTTTCAGCGGCTGTGGGCATGGCAGAAAAGGCTTCTGATGATATGACGCTGGATTTCGTCTTCAAGCGTGCCGATAAAGCCATGTACGAAAACAAGACAGAATTCAAGAAAAAGTATGGCAGCTACAGATGATATATCTATATCATTAATTTGTTATAATATAAAAATTTATAAATCCTATTGACATTTAAATTCATATGTGCTATAATGATGGCAGTAGAAAGGTTAGCGTTTTTGAACAAAATCATATCACGAATTAACCTTTGCGATGTGCAATGCGGTGACGATTTTTGGCATTTTGCCATGGATCCAAAAGACTGCCGTATAGCGGTAAATGATGAAGTCTTTATTCATATGACGGACACATTTGCACGAACCACAGTATATGCGGACGGTATGTGGATAGTTTCGGCGTCATTTACAGAGAATGTTAAAGACCTTCTAAACTCTTTTCTCCAAAGCCGATGGGGCTGCTTTGAATTTTGTGTTATCAAGAAGCTTGCTCATTTCTCCTTTTGACCTTGCAGCCCGTCGGAAGAATATTATTCCGTTCATACGGATAAGATAAACAGCCCTCGTGAAGACGGGGGCTGTTGTTTTGCAATATGTTCTGCTGGTTTTTATGCCGTTTTCAGTTCAAAAACGGTCGGGGAGTATATTTTTCGCCCGAAACGAAATAGGTATATACGGAACGCTTTAGCACGCTAATACAAAAGTTGACAAAGTTGACACAAATTGACACTGTTTTGTCAACTTTTAAAAGCCCTATTTTACGGCGTTTAAGCCTTGTTTTTGAGAAAATTGACAATGTTGACAAGGTAAGGGGAAAAATGAAAAAATAGCAGGTAATTTCCAATATATGGTAAATTTACTTTTTTAAAGTATCCTTACTACCCTGTCAACTTTGTCAACTTTTATGTTTTTACCTCTGAAAGCCCTATTTTTCGGGGGTTATAAAGTTGACATTTTCGTGTCAACTTTTGTCAACTTTTGTCAATTTAGTGGTGGGATTGACTTGTATTCTCATTTCGTTGGTTTAATGGTTTTTGCAATTATATTATACCACAAAAAGAAGAGCTTGGCACTACCTTTCATTCAGGTCTGTGCCAGGCTCTTTTTCTTTGTTGGGGCTGCAACAGCCCCTTTTATCAATTGGGAGGATGTTTATTTATCCTTGATACTTTCGGTTATCATCCTACAGTAACAAATACACGATTCTTGATAGCTTCAGTTGTATTCCAAACACCGTTAACCCTTGCAGCGATAGCGACCTGATAGGATAAGCCGGGTGTCAGGTTTTTAGGTGTTACATAGCTGTTTGTAGTTATGTTTGAAGTCTGGACTCTCCACTTGCCTGCCAGATATACAGCGATACCATATCTGTCTGCGCCCTGTACCTTGTCCCATACGAACTGTATCTGGTGGTACTGAGTGTTGTAATTAACTCTTATATTCATGTCCGGAGAAGGAGCCGAGGTCTGCTGCTCTTTCACGAATACAGTGTAGTTCACAACATAGCCTGTCATGCCGTTTGTGCCGAGAACTACCTTATCGCCTGCATTGAAAGCCTTCTTGTAAGCTGTATATGTTACATCATTGCTTGAACGTGCTGTCAGGGAAGTTTTGGTATATCCGCTGAGCCAGTAGGGTATCATGCCTGCTGCTTCCTCACGGTCATCCACCATTACATAAACTTCAATACCCTTGTCAGCTGTGAACTCCGCAAGGTCTGCATCAGTGTTCTTTGAGTTGCAGGCTGTCATGATGTATTCGCTGTTCTGAAGTTCATAAGAGAGAGATGTATAGGTGAAATCTCTGTCACCGTAGATAAGTCCGCCTGTGGTGTTGGAATTCATCAGCTTCCAGCCGTCGGCATTTGCGCTGTCCCTGACGAGGAAGTTCTTTATCAGCTTGCCGTTAACAGGCTCGGGAGCAGAGCTGTTCAGCTTGATATTGGGTCTTGCGGGAACACCTGTCTCACTGCCCAGATAATAGCTGGGATGAGGAGGCTGATTGTAGGAGGACTGTTCGCAGCCTGCCTGCATACGGTACTGCATATCATGCATCAGTGTGGTCATGCGGTACTTTGTTTCGGTATTTGTGCAGAATACACGGAGTTTGGAATTATCTTCTGTACGGAGTACCAGTTCCTCACGCCAGTCGCCGAAGATATCAGCTGTAAGGCATGGAACAGCCTTTGTGCCGTTGTTTGAAGCACAGCCGTTAGCTGTGAATATGGTCTGATAGGAATCGACGCCTGTCATCTTGGTGATGTAGATATTGTCCAGCAGTTCGCGCTCAAGGTCGCCGTCCCAGTAGATAAGGAAGTTTGTGGAAGGCTGCTTGCTGCCTATCTGCTGACCCTTTGTATTATATACAGCGTATGCGGGTCTTGAACCCCAGAATTCAGCACCGCCATTGCCTGCCAGAACGTTGTCTGCACAGCATCTGCCGGTGTCCTTGTCGCCGTCATAGTGCCATATCTTGCTGCCGTTTCTGCCGTCGATAAGGGATATGCCGTAATTTCCGCTCTCGTGGCAGAGGAATACCTCGATACCCTCGTGATTGGGGTCAAGGTCGCCTACGTGCATGGCATCGCCGTGACCCAGCTTTGTTGACCACAGCAGACTGCCGTTATCATCAAAGCATGATGCGCCCATGCAGACTTCCTGCTTGCCGTCGTTATCGAAATCGGCTACCATTACGTTGTGGTTGCCCTGACCGTAAGCGGGGTCGCTGCTGTTGAATCCTGTATCGTACACCCAGCGCTTTGAAAGCTTGCCGTTGCGTACATCTATTGCGGAGAGTGAAAGTCTTGTATAATAGCCTCTGCCGTATACAGCCGAGGGGTGAACGCCGTCCAGATAAGCGATAGCTGAATTGTAGCGCTCACAGCGGTTGCCGTAGTTATCGCCCCATGTGCTTTTAGCAGTGTTGCCTGTTGCAGTACCTCTGGGTACGGGGAAATCTATGGTATCCAGTGCCTTGCCTGTTGCACCCTCGAAAAGTGTCAGGTACTCGGGGCCTGTCAGTACGGTTCCCGAACTGTCAACATAGTTTGCATACGCATTGCCGATAGCTTTGCCTGTGCCGTCAACTGTGCCGTCGCAGGTCTTGGTGATGAGTTCAGCCTTTCCGTCGCAGTCGAAGTCAGCCACGCACATCTGGGTATAGTGCTGACCTGCACGTATATTCTTTCCCATATCGATGCGCCACAGCTGCTGACCTGTGAGGGTGTAGCAGTCGATATACACCTTGCTTGTATAGCCTGTCTTTGAGTTATCCTGTGAATCATTGGGGTCCCACTTTACGAATATCTCATACTGTCCGTCGCCGTTGACATCGCCCACACAGCAGTCGTTGGGCGAATATTTGCTTGAATCGGGATTGTTCAGCGGGATATCGAAATAGTTAGAGCCCGATTTGAAAATGCAGTTATCCGAGGCTTTAAAACTGCCGTTTACGAAAGTATCCACACGGTATGTTGAATTTGAATTGCCGTAAGCGTCCCAGTAATTGGTAGCCTGACCTGCCTTGCTGGTGTAGATCAGAGTATTGTCGCGGTACAGGCGGAACTCGGTATCATCAGAGTCATTGGCGTTGAATCGCCAGCTGATGAACATACCGTTGCCCGACTTTATAGCGTAAATGCCGCGGTCGAGATACTCCATTATGGCGGTGCCGTTGCCGCCCTGACCGTATGCGGCGCTTGCAGTCAGCTGTGCTGTACCTGCAAAACCGCTCAGCGCAACGGACAGTGAAGCTGCTGCCGCTGCGATTCGTTTGAATGCACTTCTCATATTATACCTCCTGAAAAAATTATTGAGTTTATGCAACATCTTTTGTAAATTATAATAACATACTCCTTGAAAATTTACAACACCTATTTACAACTAATTTGTTGAATTTTTGTGTATATTCTGATAATTCTGAGAAATACTAACCAAAAACCGCGATGCATTTTGAAACTTATTGTAAGAATATCCGTTTATGTAATTTTTTTATCCTTTCCGTCCATTGCAGAGAGAGGATGCAGATCCATTTCGGAATAGACCGAAATCGAGCGTATGCAAAACAAATGCATACGCTCAGACTGTCTGATGATATTATTGTCGTTCCGAACTGCGCTATGAGTGGGGTGTTATCTACACCCCCGATAAGTCAGGTGCGCAGATAACGGGTCTGCCGTTTTTGATATCCAGCCGCAGATTTTTTTCGCAGCCCGAGAGTATACTATCACAGAGGATATCTTCGGCTTCCTGTTCGGCGAATCGGCGGATATCTCGGGCTGAACCGCCTGTGCTAAGGCATTTTTCGGCGGCATAGGCTTCACACTCGGGGGATATCTCAAGGGTATAGCCGAGTTCTGCGGCACGATTTGAAAGCTTTGCAAGCTCTTTGCGGGCGATACTGCATAGTGCCGTCCTGTTCAGCGGGTCAAAGACGATTATATCGTCCATACGGTTTATAAGTTCGGGGGAGAGAACCTTTTTAACAGCCCGTTCGATATCCCGCTGAAAACTTTCTCCGCCGCGGCTGAAAAATCCCGCGTGTTTGTTTTCAGCCAGTTCTGCCGCCCCTGCGTTGGTGGTGAGTATCACTGTCAGTTCAGAAAGTTCAGCCGTTCTGCCTGCGCTGTCGGTGATGACACCCTCTTCAAGCATTTGCAGAAGCACCCCGAAAATGTCCCTGTGGGCTTTTTCTATCTCATCAAAGAGAAGTACCCCGCAGGGACGGCGGCGGATAAGTTCCACCAGTCTTCCACCGTCCTCATAGCCCACATAGCCTGCGGGCGCACCTATCAGCTTGGCGACGCTGTGGGGCTCCATATACTCGCTCATATCCAGGCGGATAAGGCTGTCCCTGCCGCCTATGAGCTCGGAAAGCTCTCTTGCGAGAAGTGTCTTGCCGACACCTGCCGCTCCCGCGAAAACAAAACTGCCCACAGGTCTTCCGCCCCTGCCGAGACCAAGCCTGCGCCGCCTTACTGCCCTCGCTGCCGCCGCTACAGCCCTATCCTGACCTACAACTGCTTCACCCAGTTTTTCTTCGAGACACCTGAGAGTTTCACGTTCATAGGTATCGGGGGCTGTGCATTTTATCCCTGTACATCGGCTGACAGACTGCTCGACTATATCGCGGGTCAGGACGGTACGTCTGCGGGCGTTTGAGATCGCATCAAGATATCCGCTCCTGTCTATCTCGCCTGCCAGATACTTTTCAAAAGCCCGCTCGGGTATCTTATCAGTACCCGCTTCAAGCTTTGCCGCACTGCAGGCACCGTCAAGTAGTTCAACCGCCTTATCGGGGAAATGCTTATGCTTCATATAGCGCCCGCTGAGCTCAACCGCACAGCGGCATATCTCCGGGGATATGGTCACATCGTGGTGATCTTCAAGTTTACCTTTAAGTCCCATAAGCATTGTGTAAGTCGAATCCTCATCGGGTTCGCATATATCTACCCGACAGAAACGCCTGTCCATAGCGGCATCTTTTTCGATGGTGCGGCGGTATTCTTCTGGGGTGGTGGCACCTATTATCTGTATCCTGCCCCGTGCAAGGTCGGGTTTCAGGATATTTGCCGCGTCGATAGCGCCCTCTGCCGCACCCGCTCCCATGATGTTGTGCAGTTCATCTATAAAAAGTATGACGTTCCCCGCCTGTGAGGCTTCGTCAATACAGGCTTTAAGGCGTTCCTCGAAATCGCCGCGGTACTTTGCGCCCGCAAGAAGAAGTGTGATATCCAGTGCGAACAGCCTTTTATCTGCCAGCTGAGATGGCACGCTGCCCGAAACTATCTTAACCGCAAGCCCCTCGGCAATGGCTGTTTTACCAACACCCGCTTCACCCACCAGACAAGGGTCGTTCTTTCGGCGGCGGCAGAGTATCTCCATAATAAGGCGCAGTTCCTCATCACGCCCGATCAGAGGGTCAAAACCCAGACATACAGCTGGGTCGGTTAGTTCGGTGCCGTAGCGGGAAAGCGTTTTCAGCCGAGGATAATTCCTGCGGAGGACATCACTGCGGGTGCTTGTGAAGCTGTCGGAAGCTATCCTGCGTTCATCGGCACGAAGCCTGTGGAGTATCTGCAAAGCGCAGGAGTCCACACATCGGAGAAGTCCCGAAAGTATATGCTCGCTGCCCACGCTTTTTCCGCCAAGACGTTCAGCTGTTTCAAGTGCGGCACGGACATTCTCGGTCTTTGCACTTTCAGGTGTAACGCATGGTGTGCCCCTGCCGATAAGTTCATCTATCTCCCCGCTGACTTCCTCGTATGTCACACCGTACCGCCTGAGTACAGCTTCAGCCGCACCTCCGCAGCGGGTCATGGCAAGCAGGATATGTTCACTGCCCAGATAGGTGTGCCCCCTTTCTCCCGCAAGCACCGCCGCCCTGCGCAGGATTTCTCTGCCGGTCTCCGTGTAATTCTCATAGCTCATGCAAAACACCTCCGCTGAAAGTATAGGCTTATAAGATAAAAGTATTCACGAGCCGAGGAAATATGCCTGCGGAAGTTAACAAAGCAGCAAGCTTGTGTAAACTGGCAAACTATCCACGACAAGCCCGACGATTATAATTATGTGCAAATCTACCATCTCACTGCATTAATGTTTGTGGAAAATAACATCAAAAAAAACTCTTTCACCGGAACGTATATATATCGAGTGTTATTTTATCGACATTCTAAAATTGTACAAGGCATACTGCTCTCTTAAAATCAAAATCGGGAGTAATTTGCCTTGGCATACAATCAGGAAAAATAATTTCGGAGGGTAAAACTTTTATGAAAGTCAATTTTTTCAAATACTTAGGCATAGCATTATTGGTCATTATTATATGTTTCTTTATGGTCGGAATCCTGAACACAAAGGTTCCGATAACAGAACGATATAAGATCAAAAAATACGTCAGTGATAATTACAGTGCACTATCGGTGAGAAACATAAAGAAAACATCGGATAATGGATATGAATTATCCGTAGAATCTGATGGTTCAGAACTCTCTTTAAAACAGAGTATAAATTGTTACAAAAAACTGCTTGACCATATATCTGATGAAAAAATGTCATTAGCTAATGCTACTGTGACTTTTTCTATCAGAGAAAAAAATGATTCCGGTCCTGAAACAATTATTCTGTCTAATCATTCCGGGTTTTCAGATGATTTTAAATATTCAGCTCTGAGTTATGTTCATGTAGCTGATATTTCAAATAACCTTTTGATATTAAATGATTATGCAGAAGAAGTACAAGAACTGAGAATACTTGAAATATCTGATCCTGTTTTACCTGATCTTGAAAAGTTTGAAGCACTGAAAAGTTTAGTTATAGCAAATTGTTATAATTCAAAAGGAGAAGATATTATTTCAGATGAGTTAGTTGAAAGATTACAGGAAAAGGGTGTAGAGTACAACTGACCGTAAATTTGTTTTATAGAGAGAACAATAATATCGGCTATCCGCAGTAACCTTTTACCCGCCGCAGCATAATATGTACCATAAGGCTTACGGAGCCTTAAATAAACCACAAAGGAGAAATACTATGAACTTCGGAAATAACAACTTCTTCTGGATCATCATCCTTATCCTCATCATCTTTATGGCGGGCTGCGGCAACGATTGCGGATGTGGCTGCGGATGCGGCAACAACGGCGGTTGCGGCTGCTGATATCGGGGAAAATGCAAAGTGGGGACAGCTGTGCGGCTGTCCCCGCTTTTTTGCTGTCATAGTATAAGGCATATCAGCCCGGAACAGCCCTCGTTTATCATACGCTCAACCGTTTCTTTCAAGCGCATACGTGCATCATCGGGAAGCTTTGAAAGCTTGGTGTGAAGTCCGTCGCTGACAAGTTCGTGGAGAGATTTGCCGAATATATTGGAGCTCCAGATCTTGTCGGGGTCTTTCTCGAAATCGCTCATCATGTACATAACAAGCTCCTCGGATTGCTTTTCCGAACCCACTATGGGTGCGACCTCGGTGTTTATCTCGGTGCGCAGAAGATGTATGGCGGGTGCCTGTGCTTTCAGGCGTATGCCGTACTTTCCGCCCTGACGGATTATCTCGGGTTCTTCCATGGTGAGTTCATCGGGCTCGGGCATTACTATGCCGTATCCCGTGCGCTCCATCTGCGCTATGGCGTCCTTGTATTTAGCAAAGCGTTTGCGTATCTCAACAAGTTCAAGTATCCGGGGCAGAAGTTCGTTTTCACCGTTTATTTCAAGACCCGTAGCTTCGCCTATCACGCGGTAGAAAAGGTCGCTGAAAAGCTGTGCTGATATCACGGCCGAACCGTTTCCCGCATCGATGGTCTTTACCTCGCATTTTTCCATGTACTCACATTCACCGATGGTATCGGCACACGCCGCTATCTGCCTGAGAGTTTCAACTCCCTCGGCGGCTTCTCTTATATGGGCGAAGACGGCTTCTTTCAGCCAGTGACCCTTGCCAAGGGTGTTTATCCATTCGGGCATGGCTATGCCTATCTCCCGCACGGGGAATGAGTACAGCACGTTTGCCATTATGCCGCGGATATCCTCTTCTTCAAGTTCGGTGCAGTTCACGGGTATGACGTCCGTTTCGTACTTCTGGCTCAGTTCTTCGCACAGCCTGCGGGCTTCGTCGCTGTCGGGGTCAGAGGTGTTCAGCAGTACCGCAAAAGGCTTGCCTGCGGCTTTCAGCTCGCTTATTACCCTTTCTTCCGCTTCTTCGTATTCGTCACGTGGAAGTTCTGTAAAACTGCCGTCGGTGGTGATAACAAGCCCTATGGTGGAATGTTCGGCTATGACCTTGCGTGTGCCGACTTCTGCCGCCATGTTGAAAGGTATCTCCGTATCGAACCATGGCGTCATCACCATGCGGGGCGCTTCTTCCTCGATATACCCCTGTGCCGATGGTATTATGTACCCTACACAGTCTATCAGCCTCACATTGAAGCTTGCACCGCCTTCGAGTGATATGTTCACCGCTTCTTCGGGTATGAACTTCGGCTCTGTGGTCATTATGGTGCGTCCCCCTGCGGACTGTGGCAGTTCGTCCTGCGCCCTCTCACGGCGGTACTCACTGCCGATGTTGGGTATAACCAGTTTTTCCATGAACTGCTTTATGAATGTTGATTTGCCTGTTCTTACAGGTCCCGCAACTCCTATGTAGATATCTCCGCCCGTTCTGCGGGCTATGTCCGAATATATGTCCCTGCTCAATTCATTTGCCCCCTTATCCTCTTATAACTATCATTCTGCCGCCGTCTATGCTGTCAGCACCCTCGGGAAGACTGTTATCTTCCATAATGGCTTCCACAGTAGTCCGACAGCGCTTGGCTATATCCCAGATATCCTCGTTATCACCGCACCTGCAAAGCCTCAGCGCACAGCCGTTCCCGCGGGAGACAGGCTTCTCTTTATCCAGCTTCACACTGCCTGCAAGCTTCGTTCCTGCGCCGCCGAAAAGTCGGTAAACTATGCGTATATCCGTCCTGACCTTTATACTGCCGCCATCGCCAAGATAGTAGGAACAGCCTGCTGTCTCTGCATAAGCTTCAAGTGTGCAGGCGTTACAGCCCTCAGGAAAGGGGACTTCGGCTTCGTAGGGGCTCTGACCCTCTATGCAGAAAAGTCCGCCCTCACTGCCCTCGCCCATGACAGAACAGGTCACACTGCCCGATATGCGGAAAGTGCCGTTTTCAGCCCTGACAGCGGGGCGTGTACAGTACGCGTAATGGTCATATACTGCCCCCACTGTGCCGTCGGGGGCGATAAGGGTACATTCCGCGGTGCAGGAGAGTTTCTCCTCTCCGCCGCTGTCTGCTGATATCTCTACCATGTCGTCGGGCTGACAGTCGTACTCGGTGGAGTAAACGTCCGTCACCCCCACCCCTGTGCCGAGCTTTTCGGCAATGCAGAAAACATTCAGGTCGAGTTCCCACTCGGCGGTCTTTTCTTCACCGCTCCCCGCCGCAAGACCACAGCCCGCAGGCATTACCCTCACGCTGACAGTGAAGCTGTCATCAAGTCCCTCCATATCTATTATGCGGCTGAAAGGCAGGGTAAATCGGAGATTTTGCACGCAGTCCGCACCTGTTTTGTCAATGCAGGCGCAGAGGGCTTCAAGTTCGGCTTCGCCTTTTACCGCCAGCTTTCCCGCAACTATTCGCTGTTCCGTCCGTGTGACTGTACAGCCTGTTCGCAGGATCGTTCCCAAAGCAGGTTTGTCATCGGGGAGAGAAGTCTGCTGAATGACTGTTATCCGTTTGTAAGCCGAAAGTCTTTTCACAGGATAAGTGACGGTCTGTCTGCGAAGCTGTATACCACAGCCCGTGCCCCCTGTGATAACTGTCTTTTCGCGGCGGCAGCTGACCTTTACGGCGGCGCACACCGTCCCTCGGACATCTATCCTCCTGCTGCCCTTTGCCCTGCACGACACACCGCGGCAGGCAAGGTCTATCATCACTTCCGGTGAATCACATTCGCCCTCAACGTCGATGGTGCGGCTTATCTCGGCGTTCTGCTCGATGCAGTTTATGCGCCTGCTGCCCTCGGTGAGATACAGTACCCTGACCGTTACCGTGACATCAAATGTCAGCCGTCCTCCGCTGATACTCTGTGAAGCAAGCCGTGGTTCTGCCGTACACCTTAGTATGCGGAAAACATCGGGGTAGTAGTCGGGCAGGACTATGTCCCGTTCAAGCGGAAGCTCCTCGGTGCAGTCGAGTGCTTTTTCCATCACGCAGACAGTGTCTGATGTAAGTCTGAGTTCATCGTTCATATCTGTTTCCTCCTGTTTCTCGGATTGCCTTTTGCTATAAACATCATATGCCCTGCTTTTCAGGTTTATTCCAATTTGCCGATACGTCTTTACATTCGGCTGAAAATGTGCTATGATACTAAAAATGATATTTGCGGAGGTGGCACTATGCTGAGATTTCTTGGCAGAGGTTCGGCTTTTAATACTGATAACAACTGTGCGTTTTTTGCACTTGGCGGCAAACTTTTTCTGCTGGACTGCCCCATGTCGGCTTTCCATAAAATGCGCATAGCAGGGGCTGAAAAGCTGGCTGGCGGACGACCCGAGAATATCACCGTGCTTATAACTCACACTCATTCCGACCACATAGGCGGGCTGGGTATGCTTGTGCATTTCAGCTTTTTTGTCTGGCATATCCCTGTTGTGGTGATCGCGGCTAACGACGATATCAGGCAGGATATCAGCTATGTGCTTGAAAGACTTGACGGCTGTGACAGTTCTGCATATACCATCATTTCTCCCGAAGATACGGGATTCACACCTGTTGCTGTGAATCATGCGCTCCCCCTCCAAGGCAGGTGCTTCGGGTGGAGTTTTGATATTGACGGACAGCGTGTGGTCTTCACAGGTGATACATCTTCCCTTGAACCATTCATGCCCTATCTTACAGACGGCGCATACCTCTACACTGAGGCTTCTGCCTATGATTCCCCCGTACATCTTCACATAGATAAGCTGAGAGCCCTTATGCCCGAACTGAAAAGCAGGAACGTTAAAGTTTTCATAATGCACCTCGATGATGAAGAAGCTCTGTGTTCAGCCGCCGAAAAGATAGGTGCGGTTCCTGCACCGCTGTACATTCAGGCAGATAATTAAAAAACTATTGCATTTGTGCGAAAAATATGTTATACTGAACATCAGAAAATGAATTACCGCAGTGCAGGCATAAATCCCGCACGCGATGAATAATATATACCGAACAGACGGCAGTACTGCGGGTGCTGTGCAGTCGGGCTGACAGGCAGCAGACGATGCATCTGCGGGACAACGTTGTTCCGCAGGTGTATTTTTATAGGAGATGATATTATGAGCGCTGAGATCATAGAAACAGACAACAAGCTTGAAAAAGAGGCGATGAAAGTATCGGTAGTGAGCATCATCGTGAATATAGCCCTTTCTCTGCTCAAACTTCTGGCAGGTATACTTGCAAAGTCCGGCGCGATGATATCTGATGCAGTACATTCGGCTTCTGATGTTTTCAGCACTTTTGTGGTGATAATAGGCGTGAAGCTGGCAGGCAAACAGCCCGACAAGGAACACCCCTACGGTCACGAGAGGCTGGAGTGCGTAGCATCGGTAATACTGGCTGTGGTTCTGGCAGGTACGGGAATCGGCATAGGTGTCAAAGGCGTACAGAATATAGCAGGCAGTCAGAACGGAAAGCTTGTGGTGCCGGGGGCGCTGGCACTTGTGGCGGCGGTAGTATCCATAATTGCTAAGGAACTTATGTACCACTACACCAAGCGCACGGCGGTTAAGATAAACTCCGGGGCGCTGATGGCTGATGCTTGGCATCACCGCTCGGATGCACTTTCATCCATCGGTTCATTTGCGGGTATACTCGGTGCGAGAATGGGTCTGCCTGTGCTTGACCCTCTTGCAAGCGTGATAATCTGCGTTTTCATCGAAAAAGCGGCACTTGAGATCTTCATTGACGCTGTCAACAAGATGATAGACAGATCCTGCAGTGATGATACCGTTACTAAAATGCAGGAAGTCATACTTGACACAGAGGGCGTACTGGGGATCGATGAACTGAAAACAAGACTTTTCGGCGCTAAGATATACGTTGAAGTCGAGATACGCATGGATCCGGACAAAACACTTGTTGAAGCCCATGACACGGCTGAAATGGTCCATGACATGATCGAAAAGACTTTTCCGGAGGTAAAGCACTGTATGGTACACGTTAATCCGGATATCCCTGATTAAAGAGCGGTAATATTTTCACTTCATTTTCGTCAAAATCCGCTTGCAAATGACACAGGATTGTGCTATACTGGTAATATTGAATTTCCGTACAAAGAGGGTCAAGTATAGATGAAAAATAAATTGCGTGTTATATCGGCACTGCTGTGTGCTGTGCTGATATTTGCTGATATAGGCAGCTTTTCGGCATCTGCTCTCAGCTTTGTGCCCACTGCTGTGGACGCTGACGGTGAGCGCAGGGATATAAAGCTGTATTCCGAATGCGTTTATATGGTGAATATGGACAGCGGCGATGTCATAGTTGATATCAACGGCGAAAAGGAAGTCCCTCCCGCCTCACTGACAAAGCTTATGACGGCTGTTGTTCTTCTGGATGAACTGGGCGGCGATGAAAGCACCCTGAAAAACAGGATGATGTCCGCAGGCACCGAAGCCTTTGATGAACTTTACGATACAGGTGCGGCGACCGCCGATATACAGCCCAACGAATCTGTCAGCGCTTACGACCTGCTGGCGGCACTGCTGATACCATCAGCCTGTGAAGCCGCGAATATAATCGCCATAAACGTGGGCGGAAACGTTCCCGCATTCGTGGATATGATGAACGAAAAATCTGCCGAACTGGGGCTGAAACATACCCATTTTTCAAACGCTCACGGTCTGTTCACTCAGCAGAATTTCTCCACTGCAAAGGATATCTCCACCATATGCAGGTACGCTCTTAACAAGTACCCGGTTTTCAGGGAACTTGTGGGCAGTCCCTCATTCACGATGGCACCTACCGACTATCACCCCGAGGGCACATATATAGTCAGCACCGACTATATGATAAACGAGTTCACCGATTACTACTACACCAACTGCCGCGGTATAAAGACGGGTACTACCGAAGCCGCAGGACGCTGTTTTGCAAGCTATGCCACCTTTGACGGCATGACCTATATGGCAGTAACGATGGGTGCGCCTATGG
Source organism: Ruminococcus albus AD2013 (assembly GCF_000526775.1). Classification (NCBI taxonomy): domain Bacteria; kingdom Bacillati; phylum Bacillota; class Clostridia; order Eubacteriales; family Oscillospiraceae; genus Hominimerdicola; species Hominimerdicola alba. The sequence continues at coordinate 2,280,754 of NZ_JAGS01000001.1, read as the reverse complement.
AGAAGCTCCCCGAAGATATCAAAAAAGGCGAAGAAGACCCCGATTCCATGTATGCTGACGATGTGGTCTACTATAATTTCATCGACCATATAAATCTGTACGAATGGGCTTTCGATACCCTTGTGCAGAAGGATTTCATCAACGAATTCAGCGAAGTCAGGGACGTAAAAGTCGGCTACGGAAAAAAGCGCGATTATGCAAACCTCAAACCCGCCTGCGGATACAGCCGTATGTGGCCTGCGAATATCCCCATCGATGATGTTGAAAAGAAGATAACCGTGCTGGATAACATAGTCGCACCAGTTGAAGAGGGCGATGTGCTGGGCAAGATGGAACTTTCCTACAAAGGCGAAACTCTTGCAGTTATAGACCTTATCTCCACCACAAAAGTTGAACGTTCACCCGTAAAGGAAAGGGCAAGAGTGGTAAAGGCGTATTTCGGCTCAAAGCTTTTCAAAATAACGGGTACAATAGTGCTGGTATGTATAGGCTTGTACTGCGTGCTGTGTTTCCTGATAGCGCAGAGAAAGTATCTGAGAAAACTCAATCCCTCTGCTGACAGCAGATATGATGACAGCGATGATGACTGAATTAAAACGTGAAGTATCTCGAATAGAAATAGACAGACGGGAGATGTAAAGGAAAGGAACAGTTTTATGCTGAAAAGGATCGTATGTATAGCCGCAGCGGCACTTACGGCGTTTATGTCGGGCTGTACCGCGAAAAAAAATAAAGTCAGCATTGACGAAGTCGGTGACGGACTGACGATATACAGCTTTCAGGCAGGCAAGGCCGATGCCGAACTCATTTACGGCGATGACTGGGCAGTTCTTATCGACTGCGGCGAAAAGGGCTTCGGCAAGCATATAGTTACTTATATGGAAGAAAACGGCATCAAAAAGCTGGATTACCTTATCATAACCCACTTTGATAAAGACCATGTGGGCGGTGCGGCAAAGGTGCTGAGATCCTGTGAGGTCGGTGCTGTACTCCAAAGCAATTCCCCGAAGGAGAGCGATGAGTACGACAATTATCTTGAAGAACTGAAAAATAAAGATATTACTCCCCAGACCGTCCGCGAGGAACTCAGTTTTACTCTCGGCGATGCTGAATTCACGGTAGACCCTCCTAAACAGGAAGCGTACGAAAAATCTCCCAGCAATAATTCTTCTCTCATAACTGAGGTGTCATTGGGCGAAGTTGATATGCTTTTCGCAGGAGATGCGGAGAATGACAGGCTTGCAGAGTTCACCGCAAGCAACGATAAAACCTACCGATTTGTCAAAGTGCCTTACCACGGACACTGGCAGAAACAGCTGAAACCCTTTGCCGAAGAGATCAAGGCAGATATCGCAGTGATAACGAGTTCCGAAGATGAACCCGAGGATAAGGAAACGGTAGATCTGTTCAAAAAATGCGGTGCTGAGATCTTTCTGACGAAGACAGACAGCGTTATCGTAAAATGCGACGGCAAGAACATAGCAGGGGAATATAATTCATAATTCATAACACTAAAAGCGAAGCGTTAGTGTGTTCATTAATTGTTGGAAGGACAACCACGAAGTTTGGTAAGTATGCCAAGGAAGGGAGCTTTGGCTCAAGCCTTTCGCGAAAGGCTTGCGGGAAGCTCGAAGGGCAGAGCCCTTCGGTCAAGGCACAAATGCGACGTGGCAACCGTGCTGTAAATAGGACAGCAAACTTCCCGCCAAATAAAGGCGCGGCAATAACAACAATATGAGCGTGGACAAATCAACCGTCCACGCTCTTTCTGTCTGCGTGAGATATTGCCGCGCCCGAAATCAACGGCGTTAGCTCGTTGATTTCTCGACCCGAGGAACGAGGGGCGACCAATGTCCACCGCAGTCCTCACAAAACATACAAACCATAAATGTAAAATTTATATGAACTCACTTTACAAACAACAGAATATAGTGTATAATAAATAAGTCATATTGTGCGGATAGCGCACAGGCATAAGTATCCCTGCATCAGAATACGGGTCACGCTTCGGTAAGAAGAATGTACCTGCCGTATGCCGATGCAGAGGAAAATATTTTAAGAAAGAGGTACAAAATTATGCTGAGAAAAGACGAAAAGACAGCCGTTATCGAGGCTAACAGAACTCATGAGACCGACACAGGTTCCCCCGAGGTACAGATCGCTATACTGACCAAGAGGATCAGCGACCTGACAGAACACCTGAAGGTCCACAAGAAGGATAACCACTCCAGAAGAGGTATGTACAAGATGATCGGTAAGAGAAGAAACCTTCTCAACTACCTGAAGAAGAACGACATCGAGAGATACAGAACTATTATCGAGAAGCTGGGTATCCGTAAGTAATCAAGTTAAGATCATCAAGGCAGAGGCGGCTGTCCGCCACTGCCTTTTGGTGTTTTTAAAAACAGTAAAATTATGTTCGCGTGATGGTTTTTTAGCATTGAACGGAGAGTGTAAAAGTCGGGAAAATCTGCACTCTGCGCTTTATGCTAAAGCCTTTGCCGGACAGCGTTAAGGAGGATAATCAATATGTTTGAGAACGCAAGGACTTTTGAAACTACTTATGCAGGCAGACCTGTCGTTGTTGAAACAGGCAAGACCTGCGGACTTGCAAACGGCTCATGCTGGGTAAGATACGGCGAGACCGTTGTAATGGCTAACGTTACAGCTTCCAAGAAGCCCCGTGAGGGCGTTGACTTCTTCCCTCTTTCAGTTGATTTTGAGGAGAAGATGTATGCAGTAGGCAAGATCCCCGGCTCTTTCACTAAGCGTGAGGGCAAGGCAAGCGATAAGGCTATACTGACTTCAAGATGTGTTGACAGACCTATCAGACCTCTGTTCCCCAAGGACATGAGAAACGATGTAACTGTTGTTATGACAGTACTGGCTGTTGACCCCGATAACTCACCCGAGATCACAGGTATGATCGCTGCTGCTATCGCTATCTCTATCTCCGATATCCCGTGGAACGGACCTGTTGCTTCCATCAACGTTGGCTATGTTGACGGCGAGCTGGTTCTGAACCCCACTCTGGAGCAGAGAGCTAATAACAAGCTGAACCTGACAGTTGCAGGTTCTGCCGAGAAGATCGTTATGATCGAAGCAGGCGCTGAGGAGATCCCCGATGATTTGATGCTGAAGGCTATCGAGACAGGTCATACCGAGATCAAGAAGATGGTCGAATTCATCAAGGGTATCCAGAAGGAGATCGGCAAGCCTAAGTTCGAGTTCGAGTCCATGGAAGTTGACCACGACCTCTTCGATGAGATCGAGGCTATGGTAGGCGAGGACGTCAAGAAGGCTCTCGATACCGATGACAAGAACGTAAGAGATGCAAGAATGCAGCCTATATATGATGCAGTTCATGAGAAGTATGACGAGCAGTATCCCGATCAGGGCGCTATGCTTGAGGAAGTTCTCTACAAGCTGCAGAAGAAGATCGTTAGAAACTGGCTCTATGAGGGCAAGCGTGTTGACGGCAGAGGCATCGACGAGATCAGACCTCTCGCTGCTGAAGTTGGCGTACTGCCCAGAGTTCACGGTTCAGGTATCTTCACCAGAGGTCAGACACAGGTAATGACTATCTGTACTCTCGGCCCTGTTTCCGATGCTCAGAAGCTTGACGGTCTTGACGAGGAGACCAGCAAGAGATATATGCACCAGTACAACTTCCCCAGCTACTCTGTTGGTGAGACAAGACCTTCAAGAGGCCCCGGAAGACGTGAGATCGGTCACGGCGCACTGGCTGAAAGAGCTCTTGTTCCTGTACTGCCCAGCGTTGAGGAATTCCCCTACGCTATCAGATGCGTATCCGAGGTGCTTTCTTCCAACGGTTCAACTTCTCAGGGCTCTATCTGCGGTTCTACCCTCGCTCTGATGGACGCAGGCGTTCCGATAAAGGAACCCGTTGCAGGTATCTCCTGCGGCCTTATCACCAAGGAAGACGGCAGCTGGATGACAATGGTAGATATCCAGGGTCTTGAAGACTTCTACGGCGATATGGACTTCAAGGTAGGCGGTACCAAGAACGGTATCACCGCTATCCAGGTCGATATCAAGGTCGATGGTCTGACTATGGATATCATCGCAAGCGCATTCGAGAAGACAAGAAAAGCAAGAATGTATATCCTTGATGAGATCATGCTCAAGGCTATCCCCGAGGTTAGACCTGAGGTAAGCAAGTGGGCTCCAAAGATGCTCTCCACCAAGGTTCCTGTTGATAAGATCAGAGAAGTTATCGGTTCAGGCGGAAAGGTTATCCAGAAGATCTCCGCTGAGTGCGATGTCAAGATCGATATCTCCGAGGACGGCAGCGTATTTGTCAGCGGTCTCGATAAGGAGAAGGCACAGGCTGCTATCAACATCATCAACACTATCGCAAACGATCCCGAGATCGGCGCTATCTACAAGGGCAAGGTAGTTCGTATCATGAACTTCGGCGCATTTGTTGAGATCGCTCCCGGCAAGGACGGTCTTGTACATATCTCCAAGCTGGATAAGCAGAGAGTTGAAAAGGTAGAAGACGTTGTATCCATCGGCGACGAGATCGTTGTTAAGGTAATGGAGATCGACGATCAGGGCAGGATCAATCTGTCCAGAAAGGACGCTCTCGCTGATCTTGCAAAGAGAGCTGCCAACAAGGAATAATTTTTAAGAATAATTGCTTTATGCAGGACGTGTCTACGGGTGCGCCCTGCATAGCTGTAATTATATGAAATTGAGTCGGGTTACGGGATATTCGCATAACAGAATATACATAATTGCGTAACACAAAAGAAAAAAGCAAAGGAGTAACAGAATATGAATTGTCCTATTTGCGGTGCCCCTTTGGGTGCAACAGACAACGAGTGCAAAAATTGCGGTACCAGAAGAGCAGAAATGGGTCCTGCGTATAACAACACAGGATACGGTCAGCAGAGCAGCTATGGCTACGGCGGAAATACCATGAACGGCGGTCAGGGCTATGGCAATTACGGTATGAATGGCGGCGGTCAGGGTTATGGCAACTACGGCATGAACTCGTCTTTCGACAGCGGCAGTTATACACGCAAACGCTCGTCTTCTATACCGACCACCAAGCTGATAAGTATTCTCATTACTGTCATTATTATACTGGTATCCATTCTGGGTTATCAGATAAAGTATAATTCTCCGCAGACTGAAAGCTTCGGAGATATCACAGTAACTTTTCCGCAGAAAGTGGAAAAAAGGAGCAGTACGATATTCGGCGATGTAGATGCAGAGGATGTTACTGCGTATGCGAACAGGGATATGGGCTTCGTATATTCCAAGTATGAAATGTCAGATCTTGAACTTGGTGACGGAGATGAGGAAACATATCTCAACTTTATGTTCCCGTTCATGGATGCAGCTATGAGCAGTGACAGTGAGATCAAAGGCTATAAGAAAAAAGATCAGCTTGGCAATCACATGAGATTTTATTTTACAGATGACGGTACAGACTGGTTCTGTGATATGATGATCGATTTCGAGGGTGATTCCTGTTATATGTATTATGCATACTGCAATAAGAAAAAAGAGAACAAGTTTATAAGCAAATTCAGGAAAATGTATGATTCGATAGAATACAAGAAGTAAGGGGGCGGAAGTATGGTTTGTAAAACTTGCGGAGCAGTTATAAACGACAGTGATACTGTATGTAAAAACTGCGGTGATACCATAAGGGTTGTCGATAAAAAAGTCAATCTGGATAAAGAAATGTCAGCACAGGACAGATTCAGGCAGAATGCAGAACAGTTCGGCGGTATAATAGTCAAGGAAAGACGTGCAAAAGCATTTTCGGGCATGAATCCGAAAACTATCAGCTATATCCTGATCGCACTTGCACTGCTGATAATCACACTGGTGTTCTTTGTATATGACAGAAAGCGTACAACGATAAAGGTTGACGGCTTTGAGGTAACGCTTCCGGCATCCATGAGAGAGGTGGACGATTTTAGCTTTGAAGTCATGTCGAGCGAAAAATGCAGATCCTTCGCGAACACCGAATTGGAATTCACTTATGTGATATATGACGTGAAAAACCTCATTCCCGAACTTGGTGATTCCCCTGGTTCAAATGACCTTGATGGGCTTATGGAATACTATGAAGGCAAGGATAAGCTGGTAACGCTGAAAAAGGATTTTGCAGGAGAACTCGATGAAACTTTCAGTGAACAGCTTAAAGATTACGAACTTATAGATAATAATAACGGCGTGCTCAAGTTCACATACAGTGATACTGCTATGACCAACAATTATGTTGAGATGCGTATCGAGGTAGTGGACGAAAAGTTATACCAGTTCAGCGTCCTGTATTCCAGCAATCGCAGGGACAAGCTGCAAAAGAAACTGGACGAGATATATAAATCTCTGAAGATAGACAAGAAGTGATCGTGTTTATGCCCTCGAGGACCGCAGTCTGCGGGTCTTGGGGGCGTAACGTTTCAGGCTTGCATTTCATACCATGTATGGGGGTGAGCCTATGGCAGTAATGGCGGCGGTGATATTCCTGCTGACAGCAGTATCGCTGGCAGTACAGATGATATCACGCAGTAAAAGAAAATGCCGCGCAGCAGTAGTGATACGGTGCGGTGAGGATATATCCTGCGAGGAAGAGATACTCGGTATCATCAGGGACGAAGAAGCGGCAGGGGAGTACGGCAGACAGGTGATACTTGTCAGCGAGAACGGCAGATTCAGCCGACGTATAATGGGATTTGCCGCGAAGTACGGCGTTATCCTTGCGGCGGCAGATGAGCTTGCGGATATCATCTGCGGGCAGAAAAATCAGCAGGTCAAGGCGGACACATGGGAGGTCAAAAATGAGTGAAGCGGAAAAGATAGAGGGCGAGGTAGACCGCGTTCAGTTCAAAAGCGATGACGGGAGCTTCTGTGTGATCGACGTAAACACGGGGGACGACCTTATAAAGGCGGTAGGGGAGCTTGGCAACATTGAAGAGGGCGAAAGCGTCATACTCACAGGTGAATACGTCAAGCACCGCACTTTCGGCAGACAGTTCCGCGTGCAGATGTTTGAGCGAAGCCTTCCGACAGGAGAAGCCTCCATACTGCGCTATCTTGTAAGCGGTGCGCTGGATTCGGTAAAGCCTGTTATGGCAAAAAGGCTTGTGGCAGCTTTCGGCGGTAAGACTCTTGAGATAATCGAGAACGAGCCCGAAAAGCTCACCGAGGTCAAAGGCATAGACCCTAAAAAAGCCGATGCGATACACGAGGATTTTAAAAAGACCTTTGCCGCAAGGGCACTTCTGGTTTATATGAGCAAGAACGGCGTTGCCACAAAATACGGTGTCCGCGCATGGAGAAAACTGGGAAATTCTGCGGAAGACCTTATAAAGTCCAATCCCTACCTGCTTTGCAACGACGGCATCGAGCTTGCTTTCGCCAAGGCTGACGAGATAGCCGAAAGCGAGGATATCCCCCGTGACAGCGAGCAGAGGATAAGAGCGGGCATGGCTTTCGTGCTGAGAAGTTCAGCCCGTGAGGGCGGTCACACCTGCATACCCATGGAAGTACTCAAACGTGATACCATGCGCCTGCTGAATGTCAGCGGGGAATTGTTTGATAAAGTCAAAGAAGTCGCACTTGAAGAACAGGATATTTTCAAAATGGATATCGGCGGCGTTGAACACGCCATGCTACACTGCTATTACAAGGCAGAGGAATATATATCCCGCCGTCTTGAAGTCATGCGAAGCATAACCCATGATAACAAGATAGACTACTCCGAGATAATCGACATGGAAGAACAGGAGAGCGGCATAAAGTACGAGGATAAACAGCGCAAAGCCATAAACCTCGCAATATCCGAGGGCTTTCTTGTCCTGACCGGCGGCCCCGGTACAGGCAAGACCACTACCCTCAACGCCATAATCTCCCTGTTTGAACAGCAGGGTCTCGATGTCATGATTGCCGCCCCAACAGGCCGTGCGGCAAAGCGCATAAGCGATATGACAGGCTGTGAAGCCAAAACTATCCATCGTATGCTTGAAGTTATACCCTCTGACGGCGACAGAATGCTGTTCGTTCACGATGAAGACGACCTTCTCGACTGCGAGGTAATGGTGGTTGACGAGATGTCAATGGTTGACAGCGTGCTGTTTGAAGCCTTGCTTCGCGCCCTCAGCGTCACCTGCAAGCTTATACTCGTGGGCGACAGCGACCAGCTTCCCCCCGTAGGGCCGGGAAATGTTTTGCAGGATATCATCGACAGCGGAGTTATGTCGGTGGTAAGACTGACCGAGGTGTTCCGTCAGGCACAGGAATCCGACATAGTCATGAACGCCCACAGGATAGTTTCGGGCGAAATGATAGACCTCAAAAAGCGGGACAGGGATTTTGTATACCTACGCAGACCCGAAGCCGAGGATATCTATACCACTCTGGTAGAACTTTGCAGCGACAGACTTCCCAAGAAGTACGGTTTCTCTCCGATAAGGGATATACAGGTGCTTTCCCCCACAAGACAAGGGCGCATCGGCACTCCCGAACTCAACAAGATATTGCAGGAGGAACTGAATCCCGCTGACAAGAAAAAGGACGAGCTAAAAACCCCCTATGCCATCTACCGCGTGGGTGACAAGGTCATGCAGACAAAGAACAACTACGAGATAAGCTGGACTCGTACAGACAACGGAAAAGAGGAAAACGGCAAGGGTGTCTACAACGGCGATATAGGTATAGTCATCGGTGTCAGGACTTCCCTGAAGATCGTCACCATAGATTTTGACGGCAGGATAGCAGATTACAGCGGTGAAATGCTGGACGACCTTGAACTTGCCTACGCCGTCACAGTACATAAAAGTCAGGGCTCTGAGTACGATGCGGTCATACTCACCCTCTACGACGGCATGGACAGCCTCTACTACCGAAATCTGCTGTACACCGCTGTAACAAGGGCGAAAAAGCTTCTTGTGATACTTGGCACAGCGCAGCGGATAGGCTTCATGATAATGAACAACGGTAAAAACCGAAGAAGTACCGCTCTCAGGACGATGCTGATGCAAAGCGCCTACGGCGATGACCTTGGACAGCTTTCACTTGAAGATAAAGCAGAAGAATAAACATAACAGTAAACGGAGGGATAATTATGCCATTTAGTCTGGTGCGTGCGGATATAACCAAACTTAAAGCTGACGCAATAGTTAATGCTGCCAATACATCTTTGCTTGGCGGCGGTGGAGTTGACGGTGCCATACACCGTGCGGCAGGTTCTGAACTTCTGGAAGAATGCAGACTTCTCGGCGGCTGTGAAACAGGTCAGGCAAAGGCGACAAAGGGCTACCGCCTTAACTGCAAGCATATTATCCACACCGTAGGCCCCATATGGCACGGCGGTGAAAACGGTGAAAGAGAACAGCTTCAAAGCTGTTACCGAAATTCCCTTGCACTTGCTGAAAGCCTTGGCTGTACAAGCATAGCTTTCCCGCTGATTTCGGCAGGAGTATACGGCTACCCCAAGGCGGAAGCCATAGCCATTGCCGCGGACGAAGCGCGAAAATTCCTTGAAGACCACGATATGGATATCACACTTGTGATATTCGATAAAGACAGTTTCGAGATAAGCGTACAGCGTTATGAGGATATAAGGCAGTACATCGACGATGCCTACGCTAAACTCCGCGATGACAGCGACCGCAGACCTCTTATGGGCGCGGCAGTTATGAACGATGAACCACCCGCCAAGTCCAAAAAGAAAAGCATTTTCAGCAGACGCAAAAGTTCCGAAGCCGCAGGTTCAGTACCCTGCGAAATTGCAGAGGAAGCATCGGCGGAAGACTATTTCTCCATGCGTGACGAGTCATTCTCTCAGTCACTCCTGCGACTTATAGACGAACGCGGTATGACCGATGTTGAAGCCTATAAACGCGCCAATATCGACCGCAAGCTGTTCTCAAAGATACGAAGCGATGTTCACTATAAGCCCAAAAAGCAGACAGCGGTAGCATTCGCCGTGGCACTTAAACTCAATATCCGTGAGACCGAAGAACTTCTCTCCAAAGCGGGATATGCCCTTTCCAACTCCCTTGATTTCGACCTCATCATTAGATATCATATCGCCCACGGAATATACGATATCTTCGAGATAAACGAAGCCCTCTTCAAATTTGACCAGACTCTTCTCGGTCAGAACTGACAGTGTACGTACAAGTTCATAAATAAAAAAAATCAGCAGTACAAATTTGTGCTGCTGATTTTTTGCGTGTCCGTAAAATCTATTTTTTCTTGCTGAAATAAACCGTGTAAACCTCATCGGTCACCTCGTAAAGTGGCTTGAATTCGATGTTTACAGGCTGATGCCGTGTGATATAGGTGTTCTGTTTCCATACGTATGTCTTGTATTCATGGGTAGTCCGACGGTGCAGAAAACTTTCGGGGGCGTAGATATCCCCATGCAAGCCGATATCCTTGTCTGTCATTCCCGCAAGTACGATAGGGCCGTCCATCAGTGCGGCGACTTCTGGCATATCGGGCAGAGGTTCCGCCGTCAACTCAGGCGTGAGCAATAATTGTATGGTGCTGTTCTGCCAGAATTTAGTGATATACAGATAATTCTCAGCAATATCCGCCTGTGTCGGTTCACCGTCAACCATCACCTGCGGAGTACCTTTCAGCCACCATGGCATACGCAGTTTCAGCGTGAATTCAGTTGCCTCGTCACATCCGATATCGAACCTCAGCGACCACCTGCTTTTCTCGCCGCCCTTGTCTTCGTCGAAAAATACCTGATTATTCAGGTTTTTAAGCTCCGTGCACTGTGAAAGTCTGACTTCCTTGCCGCCGATATCGAGTTTGACTTCCGATGGGATATACTGCGCAACAGTCACTGTATTGCCCTCGGTGTACCATATCAGCCGCGGGTAGAGGGTCTGCGCCTGCACCATCGTGCCGTGACAGCACCAGAAATCGTGCCGTTTGCTGCCCCATTTTTTGCGGCTTCCCGAAGCCAGCGGCAGAAAATATGCAGGCATACCGCTGTGCATATTTTGCTGTGCCAGAAATCCGTTGTACAGCGCCCTTTCGATGTAGTCCGCATAAACGGTATCGCCTGTTCTTCTGTACAGAAAATCAGCCAGACGCACCATATTGTAAACCGTGCAGAACTCCTGATCGGTATCGCTGATATAACTGCCATGTGAATGCTCAGGTATCCAGAATTCTCCCGAATTTGCGCCAGATGTCGCAAACATTCCCCGCTTTGTCACAGCCTGCTCCCAGAACTCCTCGCTGATGATTTTCCACCGTTCCTCGCATGTGATATCGTACATTCTGGCAGCTCCGTGAGAAAGCGGTATACTTGCATTTGCATGATCGTCCGTCAGTGCGTCCCTGTGCTGTTCAAGCTTGTGATACAGCGCATTTTCGCGGTATATGTCCATAAGCTTCTGATATTTCGGGTCATGGGTCAGCTCGAAAAGTATGCACCATTCCTCAAGCATACCGCCCTGTTCGCCCTTGAATATCGTGAAAGGCGCGGATTCCTTTATCGACTCCGCCCACTCGATGTACCAGTCGGCGAGGGCATCTGCTATTTTTAATGCCTTTTTGATGCCTGCATAGCGGTAAGCGTCCACCAGACCCATCAGCGTTTTGTGCATGGTGTATTGCGGCGACCAGATATAGTCCTCGCTTTCCATAAATTTGAAATATTTCTCGGGTATGCTCCCTACCCATTTTCCGCCGTTGCGGATCTGACAGCGTTCCAATTCGTCTACTATTTTGGACAGTTTCTCTTTCAGCTCACTGTCCCCGTCACTTGCCGACAGCATTGCCGCCGCAGACATCCAGTGCCCCAGAAAATGCCCTCTCAGCTGACAGGCAGGTGACTCCCAGCCCCAGTGAAGATTTGCCTTTTCGGGCTCGTTTATCACCTGCATATCGGGCAGTATTATTCCCGCCTCCAGATAAAAATTCTGCAGCAGACACATGGGCTCCAATTCTTTCAGATACTTCCTGTTAAGCTCCATTCGCTCACGAAATATCCCTCCTGTGACACGGCAATCAGCTAAATTCGGTGCTTTCAGCATATCGATCGACCTCCGTTATAAAATTGTTCGCATATATTATATCACTCAATACATATTTTGTAAATGGATCTATCCGATATTGTGTTGAAAAAATCACCCCTGTGTCAAACCCTGCTCTATCTGCATAGTATGCACAGGGGTGATCTTATGGAGATAGAACACATCGGTTCCCGCGCGGTGGTACGCGTGGATAATGCCGAGCTTTCAGAACTCGGACTGAGCTTTGATTCCCTGCGATCGCGGGATATCTCAGCAAAGATATTTCTGGCGGCTGTCAGGGCGCAGGTCATGAACAGTATCGGCGCCGAGATAAGCGGCGATACAAAAGTTTCAAAATGCCCCGATGGAGTCTGTATTGAAATGACCGTCAGTTTACCGATACACTTTTTTCATGACCCCGCAGAAGCTTTTCTATCCCTGAAAAACACCGATATCATCGGGGATATCTATATTCTTGAAGGCGGATATTTCACCCTGCCCGAAGGCTGTGATGAAGTCATTGCCGCAAAAATAAAAGAGCATGGCAGATCCCTCTGCCACACTCACTGTGATCGTTATCAGATATAGTATTCATTCATCGTATCAAGACACAGGCAGGCAAGCCGTCCGCCCATGCAGGCGCCGCAGTCGATGAAAATGTTGTGATGGCTGTGAAATATCTCGGGCTTTCCGCATAAAAGTATCGTAGGCGTATGCCCCGCAACAACGTAGATATCGTCCTCGCCGAAGCAGTCCACCTCAGGGTCGTGCCTGTCCATCAGAAGCTCCTGAAGCGTGTATTCACGGAGTTTTTTACCTTTTCGGAAATTTCCCAGACCCGCGTGTACCATCACGAATGTCTTTCCGCCCGCTTCAACGGATTCACATATGGAAAATTCCTCCATATAGTCCAGTACATCAGCCTTTTCCTCAGCTGTCAGCTGTCTGAACTGTGCAAGAGTTGTCTGACCGCCGTCCCTCAGCCAGTATAGCAGCTCGTTCATGGTATCCGCATCAAGATGATCTGCATAGTTATCCTCTGTTATCTCGGTGTTCAGCTTTTTGAGTATATCCAGAGCCAGCAGGTCATGATTACCCATAAGCGGGTAGATGTTGGGATGCTTCATCATATCCAGCAGTATATCAACAGGCTTGGGACCTCTGTCTACCACATCACCGAGTATGAATAGAGTATCTTCGGGACTGAGATCTATCTTTTTGAGCATTTCGCAGTATTTGTCATATTCGCCGTGTAGATCGCTCATTACATATGTAGCCATAGCTTCTCCTTAGATTCTGGAACGTATACAGTGTTAAAAATGGAACTTATAAGTTGAGTATATTAATAAAGAGTAATTATGCTTTCAATTAAATTATAGCACATACACCTCCTCTTGTCAATCAAAACATTCATATTTCCGACATATCTTTATCCGTACATACTGAACCATGCTCTTACAAAAAAGTGCGTACAAATTTGTAGAGAATTACTAGAATTTGTATTGAAATTTGATCGCATCTCTTATAAATCTTTATATAGTACTACATCGGACAATTCTTTACAACTCAAAAATTGCGTTCTTAAATTCATTTCTTGCTAAGTAAAAGTTGTCTTGCTGTGAGATTACACATATTTTGCTGATTTGGCATAAATTATTTGCAATTATTGCTTAGTTTCCTGATAACTATTCACAAAAGCAGATTTATTTGCTATAATAATCTTAGCAAAAACAAAACAAAATTTAGCTATTATGTTCAAAGCTAAAATAAACGTTATTTGGAGGTTGTAAACTATGAAAAGACTCAAAAGAGCAGCTGCTGCCCTGATGGCAATGGCAATGGTTGTCGGTATGGCATCCTGTGGTTCTACAGGCGGCAAAAAGGGCGAGCAGGAAACAAAGAAGATTGTAAACGATAAGGGCGAGGAAGTTGAAGTAAAGGTATTCTCCGCTTTCTTCGCAGTTCCCGGCAATAAGGTCGATGAAGGCAACGTTGTACAGGACAAGATCGCTGAAAAGATCGGCGCTAAGTGCGAGATGGAGTGGCTGGTAGGTCAGACCGCTGAAGAAGCTATCGGCGTTATGATCGCAGGCGGCGAGTATCCTGACTTCGTAGATGCTTCTTCCGGTATGAAGAGCATGGTCGATGCAGGCGCATTCATCCCGATCGATGAATACTGGGACGATTTTCCCAACATCAAGAACTTCTACACCGAGGCTGAGTGGAACTCTATCAGAGCTGATGACGGCCACGTTTACATCATTCCTCAGTTCGGCAAGACCTGGGAGAAGGATACAACCTGCGTACACAACGACGAAGCTTTCTGGATCCAGACAAGAGTTCTGAAGTGGGCTAACTATCCCAAGATCGAGACACTTGACGAGTACTTCGACCTTATCGAGAGATACGTAGAGGCTAATCCTACAATGCCCGACGGTACTCCCAACATCGGTTATGAGATACTCTGCGATGACTGGAGATACTTCTGCCTTGAGAATGCTCCCTTCTTCCTTGACGGTTATCCAAACGACGGCTGCTGCATAGTTGACAGAAATACTCATGAGGCTATCGACTACAACACCACCGATACTGCTAAGAGATACTTCCAGAAGCTGAATGAAGAGTACAAGAAGGGCATCGTTGACCCCGAGACCTTCACTATGAAGTATGACGCTTACATCTCCAAGCTGTCTACCGGCCGTGTTTGCGGTATGGTTGACCAGCACTGGGATTTCAATGACGCTGAGCTGGCTATAAAGGCTGCCGGTCTTGATGATTGCACATATGTACCTGTTGGTATCACAATGGATAAGGGCGTTGAGGAACACTGGCACGCTAAGCCCGCTCTGGACGTTTCCAACGGCGTTGGTATCACAGTATCCTGCAAGGAGCCAAAGGCCGCTCTGAAGTTCATGAACGACCTGCTTGATCCCGAGATCCTCACTCTGAGAAACTGGGGTATTGAAGGCGTTAACTACAACAAGGGCGAGGACGGCGTATTCACTCGTACCGAAGAGATGAGAACTAACGCTAACGATCAGGCTTACATCAATGCTAACCTCTGTCCTTACGCTTACTTCCCCAACTACTCCAACGGTATGGATCACGACGGTATCAACGGCTGTGACGCTAACCACCAGGCAACTGAGTTCTATGAGTCACTGTCTGCTGACGTTAAGGAGTGCTTCGACGCTTACGGCGTTAAGACCTATGTTGAGATGCTGAACGAAGCTCCCGAGAACGAGGCTTGGTATCCTATGTGGTCTTACTCCAACGCTCTGACAACCGATACTCCCGAGGGTCTGGTTTGGGCTGAGATGGCTAACGTTAAGCACGAGTACCTGCCTCAGGTTTGTATCGCTGATGATTTCGATAAAGCTTGGGACGAGTATCTGACCGAATACAAGAAGAAGTGCGATGTTGACGGCACACTGCTGCCCGCATTCAACAAGGAGATCCAGAGAAGAATTGACGTAGCAGCAGGTAAGTAATTATCTCCTGAAAGTCAATAGTCGATCTTTCCACGAAATTTATATACTGCATCAAGTCCCCGCTAGTCGGGGACTTGTGCGGGATATTTTCAAAATCATAATGATAAGCAATTAAATTTCTATCCCCTGATGTCATTAGTATGATGTCAGAGGTTAGAAAAGGCGTTCGCGTGGACGGACACTTTTTCTAACCTCTTGCTGCCGGCTGCCTTCGGGCGGGTGCAGGGGATGTCCACATCTCGGAGGTGCGAAAAAAATGTTTAAAGACCCGGACTTCGGTAAAAAGCTGAGAAATCAGAGATCTCTGCTTTTGTTGTCCATACCCTTTGTAGTATACGTTCTGATATTTAACTTTGCCCCGCTTTTCGGCTGGATAATGGCGTTTCAGAGGTATAAGCCAAGAGATGGTTTCATCCATTCTCAGTTTATAGGACTTGATAACTTCAAGTTCCTGTTCAGAAATGATGAATTCATTGGCTGCGTAAAAAACACCCTGGCAATGGGTGTCATAAACCTGGTACTCGGTACTATCTGTCCTATTATATTCGCTATACTCCTCAGTGAGTTCAGATTCAATATTGGCAAAAAGTTCGTTCAGACTATTTCCTACCTGCCTCACTTCCTCTCCATGATAATCCTGACTGGTATCGTATTCGATGTCCTCTCCATGGAGAATGGTATACTGAACAAGGTACTTGTTGGTATCGGCGTTGTCGATAAACCAATACAGTGGCTGGCTGACCCGAAGTACTTCTGGTGGATAGTCGGCTTCGCAAACAGATGGAAAGAAACAGGATGGGATTCCATCATCTATCTGGCAGCTATAACATCTATCAACCCCGACCTTTACGAAGCAGCTTCAATAGACGGCGCAGGCAGAATGAGCCGTATATGGCACATCACTCTCCCCGGTCTGAAGCCTACCATACTCATACTTCTGATAATGAATGTCGGCAACGTACTGAACGTTGGTTTCGAGCTCCAGTATCTGCTGGGTAACGACCTCGTAAAGTCCGTATCTGAAACTATCGATATCTATGTACTTAACTACGGTATCAGTAAGGGTAACTACTCCCTCGGTGTCGCAGCAGGTATATTCAAGAGCCTTGTAAGTATCATACTCGTCTTCATAGCTAATACATCAGCTAAGGCGATGGGTGAAGAAAGTCTGTATTAAGGAGGGCGCAAAATGGCAGAATTAACTAAAAAAGTCCCTATCCCGCAGGCGGAAAAACCCAAGCGTGATGCAAAGGACGTCGGTTCAAAAACCAAGCACAGCATCGTAAGCCGCCGTACAACAGGTGATAATATTTTCGATGCATTTAACACAGCGTTCATGATCATATTTTCAGTGATCATCCTGTATCCTCTGCTGAATATGATAGCAGTATCTTTCAATGATGGCCTTGATGCACTCAAGGGCGGCATCACTCTGGTCCCCAGAGTATTTACACTCAAAAACTACCAGCACGTTCTCTCACAGCAGAATATGCTCACAGCTGCTAAGATCAGCGTACTCAGAACTGTTATAGGTACTGTTTCCGCTACACTGGTAACTGCACTGCTGGCTTATGTGCTCAGCCGTAAGGAATTCCTGTTCAAAAAACAGCTCTCTCTGCTGTACGTTTTAACAATGTACGTATCAGGCGGTCTTATCCCGATATTCCTCGTGTATAAGGCACTGGGTCTTACCAACAGCTTTATGGTATACATCCTGCCCGGTATGGTACCCGCATTCAGTATGCTGGTCCTGCGTACTTACATGAACGGTCTCCCTGACAGCCTTGCTGAGTCCGCTATGATGGACGGCGCAGGTCACCTGACTATCTTCATCAAGATAATCTTCCCCCTGTGTATGCCCGTTATCGCAACAGTTGCACTGTTCACCGCAGTTGGTCAGTGGAACTCCTGGTTCGATGCAATGCTGTATAACAAAATGAATTCAGATCTGTCAACTCTTCAGTATGAGCTGATGAAGACTCTGAGCTCTGTTACCAACCAGAAGACAACTGCCGAGACCATGAAGAACGCTACTGCAACAGTTACTCCTACCTCTGTAAGAGCAGCAGCTACTGTTGTTACAGCACTTCCTATCGTTATCCTGTATCCTTTCTTACAGAGATACTTCGTTGCAGGTCTTACCATCGGCGGCGTAAAGGAATAATTTCAGGTTTTAAAGCAAACAACATCATATTTTGCATTTTGAGACACCGTCTGCGGGATGCAGGCGGTGTCTTTTTAGGAGGAATACCAAATGGGAAAAACTGTAATTGATGTAAACAACAATATACCATTCAATAACAATGTTGATTACTGTGTCGGCACAGGCAGACTAGGTCTTGCGCTGACTGCTGAATACCTTGAACAGCTGAAACTTGTCCAGAAAGAGATAGGCTTCAAAAATATCCGCGGACACGGTCTTTTCTGCGATGATGTTGCCATCTATCAGGAGTATGAGGAAGACGGCATCACAAAGGTGGAATACAACTACACCTACATCGACCGCATTTTTGACAGCTACCTCGAACTGGGTATACGCCCTTTCCTCGAACTTGGTTTCATGCCCGAAAAAATGGCAAGCGGCACCCAGACAATTTTCTACTGGAAAGGAAATACCACTCCACCCAAGGACTATAAACTCTGGACAGATATGGTCATCGCCCTGCTGAAACATCTGCGTTCACGCTACGGCGAGGAAGTACTTGACTGGAATATCGAGGTCTGGAACGAACCCAATCTCCCGGGATTCTGGTACAAGGCTGATATGGATGAGTATTTCAGACTCTTCAAGGAGACTTTCACCGCTATCAAGGCTTACGATGAACGTTTTCAGGTAGGCGGACCCGCTATCTGCGGTGTGAACGATGCAGAGTGGATACAGAAGTTCCTTGAATTCTGCAAAGCCGAGGGCATCAAGCCCGATTCCGTCACCCGCCACCACTACACGGTTGAATTTCCCGAGCGCATAGGTCACTACGACTATTCAAAGCTTGAAGAACCTGTGGCAAGACTTGCAAACCTGCAGTCCACCCGCGATATCGTTGAAAGCTTCGATGAGTTCAAGGGTCTGCCTATACACATAACCGAATTCAGCACATCCTATACACCCAAGGGCGTTATCCACGATACCAACCTGAATGCGGCGTATCTTGCAGGTCAGCTTTCCCATCTGGGTGATATGAACACATCTTACTCCTACTGGACATTCGGCGATGTCTTCGAGGAACAGGGCGTGCCTTTCACACCTTTCCACGGCGGATTTGGTCTGGTGGCAAACGGCTGTATACCAAAGCCCACTTTCTACACCTTTGCTTTTTTCAAACAGCTGAAAGAATTCGGTACCGACTGCATTCTCCGTGATGATACCGCAGTTATCGTCAAGTCAGACAAAGGCTTTGCGGGTATTTTGTGGAATATCGACACCGATGACTTCACCCGTACATTCACATTCCCGACAAGCGGCGAATATACCCTCATCACCAAGACAGTTGATGAAGATACCTGCAATCCCCTGAAGCTATGGCACGATATGGGCGAACCCGCATATCTCACCAAAGCCCAGACCGAACTTCTGCGTGATTGCGCAAAGCCACTTTTCGGCAGTGATGTCATTTCTGCCGAAAACGGAAAAGCAGATATCTCACTCACCGCTAAAAGAAACGGCGTAGTCTACTTTGAACTCACCCCACGCACTTTCACCCCAGACCGCGGCTACGACTACGACAAGGTATTATCTTTCCACTGATACAAACTATATGTAAAACCGAGGGAGACCCTTTTGACAAGGATCTCCCTCAGAATTTTTTTTTTGCTGACATCGGCAGATATCTTATATCTCACCGACCATGTTATAGATGAGTGCTATATGTTCTTTCATCTTCACTTTTTTCAGGTTGTTTACAGATTCATTTCCGCCCAGTGCTAGCAGAGGAACATAACCGAAACATTCATCGTATTCAAGTTCGCCGTATTTTTCTACAGCTTCATCGTATTGTTCAATAGTGAAAAATTCTTCATCAAGTTCACCGAACTCAACATCCATCATAAAATACTTGAATCTCGCCTGGATAACATCATTGTCACCGTATCTGTATTTGACGATACCAAGAAATTCGTCTTTCTCCCATGTTATAATATCACCGAAAGCTGTCGCCATTATGGGTATCGAAACGTTCCCAAGAAAATAAGATCTTTCAAGCAGTGCCTGATATTCTTCCGGGTCAATTATCTTCAGATAGCCGTTATAGAATGTGCAGTAGCCATGTTCCTGCCATATCTCCAGATATTCATCGGGCAGTTTGCCGCGGTACTTCTCTATGGTCTCTTTGTCTACGGCTTTTACTTTTACAAAATCTTCAATCATGATATTTTTTCCTGTCTCGATTATTTTTATGCAAGCCTTACCACCAGCGTTACAAGAAAACATTCGTCCTTGATATCCGCATATACCTCGCCGCCCATAAGGGACATCAGCCTGCGGCAGATGAAAAGTCCCAGACCGCTTCCTTTGGCTTTTTCAGCGTTGCTTCCGCGGTGGAAGCTTTCAAATATCTGGGGGAGTTCCTTGGCTTCAAGGGTACAGCCGGTGTTTTTCACGGTTATTAGTTTGCAGCCGTCCATCGTGTCAAAACATATCTCGATGCGTTTGCCGTCGCCGTATTTTATGGCGTTCTCGATAAGGTTCTGCAAACATTCCGCCAGCCTGTCACTGTCACAGCTGAGGATACAATCCTCGTATTCATTTATCACGAATTCGGTGTGGCTGATATTCAGCTGAGGTGCGTATCTGTCATATATTCGTGAAAGGATACCGCTAAGAAATCCCTCACCCATATGAACCTCGAAATCCATGAAATCCTCGCTTGAAGCTTTGGTTATCCTGCTGACGAAGCTTTCTATCTCATCGGCACGGGCGTTGATGCTTTCAGCCGCTTCACGCTGTTTTTCCTCGTCCTTGTAAAGACCCCTTGCCAGTGCTTTTGCGTTCAGCTTTATGGCTGAAAGGGGAGTTTTGATATCGTGGGAAAGTGACAGCAGAAGAAGCTTTTTGTCCCTCTGCATGGATATCTCCTTGGTGCGGTTCTCTTCGATGCTTTCCCTCAGCATATTAACGCCCCAGGTAAATTTTCCGAAAAATCGGCTTTTTTCCTCGGGTATCGGCACTGCGAGATTTCCCCTTGCAAGTTCCTGGGGAACATCGTTCAGCCTGCCGAAAGGCACTATGATGTTTCTGCGTATGTACCGAAACAGTATCAGCATTATCACAAGCAACACAGCCAGCGTACCGTTTATCAGCAGAAAACCCGACCTGTAATCGGAGATGGTATACTCGACCCGATAAAGCTTTCCCCCCGCTTTGATGATAAGGTAATTGTTATCCGATGTATAAATGTCGCCGTCATCTTCGGTGAACACCCCCGTAAGGTGAGGGTACTCGGTCAGGTCATAACTGCCCTTTTCCTCGATATCGTCAGCAAGTCGTTTTGCTTCAACGCGGTACAGCCCTGCGGGAGAATTTTTCTGCTTTATCAGTGCGATATTCAGAAATACCGCCAGTATGATGAAAAGCAACGTTACCGCGATGAAAAGTTTCCTGAAAGCGCTCATACGAATTTATACCCCACGCCCCACACCGTCAGCAGACGTTTTGCGTTCTTCGGGTCGTCACCAAGCTTCTGCCGCAGACGGTTTATATGCACATGGAGTGTCTGCATCTCGGAATCGCTGTCACTGCCCCATACGCTGTTGAAAAGGTACTCCTTCTTCATGACCTTGTCCCTGTTCTGCACCAGCAGTGTCAGCAGGTCGAATTCCTTTACGGTAAGTTCGGTCTTGATACCGTCTATCTCCGCAGTGCGGTCAGCAAGGTTCAGGGTAACGCCGTCAGCACAGATCATATCCACCTGATATCTCCGCTTGAATATCCCCTTTATCTTTGCAAGCAGTATGTCGATGTCGTAAGGCTTTTCGATGTAGTCGTCCGCCCCTAAGTCGAAACCTATCAGCTTGTCGTCCTTGTCCGTGCGGCAGCTGACTATCAGTATCGGTGTATCAGCCTGTTCTCTCAGCTTTGAACATACTGCGAAGCCGTTCACATCGGGCAGATTTATGTCCAGCACTACAAGCTTTGCTCCGTATCTCTCAAAAAGCTGTATAGCCCTGTCACCGCTGTCAACAGCCGATACGGTGTACCCCTCCGCCCGCAGAAAATCCGTCAAAAGAGAGGAAAGCTCCCTGTCATCTTCAACTATAAGTATATCTGTCATAATATCACCCCTCAAATGAAATTTCCCCGCGCCTGTTGCCGAAAACGTCAGTTTGTCTTACGGAGTGTGGGACTTACTGGGGAAAACCTTTCTGAAGAAAGGTTATTCCAAAGCATCACGAAGTCATGCTGGACCCCTTTCCAAAGACTTCTATTTCTTTTTGGCAGGGGCAGCTATTTCTATAAAGCGAAGTTAGTGACCGTACAAAGTGAACTTTATAAAGATATCTGCCCCCTGCCAAAAAGAGTTAAAAGTTTTCGGGGATGGAGTCAACATCAGCAGAGCTGACGTTTGAGGAGGACCCTTTTTCAAAAGGGTCTTCCTCAATAAAACCCGCAGTCCCTAGGATAAGCCGACGTTTCCGGCAATAGTCGGCGGGGGATTTTTTTACCAGCCTTGTTCCATCAGCCAGTTGTTCAGTTCTCTTTCTCTGTTACGCAGGTTTTCGCCTGTGGTGCTGAACTTGCCCATCTGCTTTTCTCCGATGATACCGCCGTCCACTATGTACAGCACTCTGCTGCACTTTGCGGCGACTTTCGGGTCATGGGTGACGCACATTACCGTTGTGCCCTCGCTGTTGAGTTTAGTCAGTTCGTCCATGACTTCATCGGAGCTTGCGCGGTTGAGAGCGCCTGTGGGTTCGTCCGCGAATATCATCTTCGGAGAATTTATCATGCTCCTGCAAATGCAGGCTCTCTGCAGCTGTCCGCCTGATACCTCGTTGATATCGTTATTGCCGATATCGTCGATGCCCAGCTTGCGCATAAGGGCTCTTCCGCGTTCCTCGGTCTGCTTGCGGCTCTCGGTGTTCTTTTTGGATTTCACCGCAGGCAGGATTATATTATCCAGCACCGAAAGATTTTTCATCATGTACATCTGCTGGAAAATGAACCCCATCTCGTCAAGCCGCAGGGAAGCAAGCTCCTTTTCGTTAAGCTGTGTCATCTCTTTTCCGCAGAAATCCACCTTGCCCGCAGTTACCCTGTCCATGCCCGAAAGGCAGTAGAGCAGTGTGCTTTTTCCCGAGCCCGAAGGCCCCATAACAGCCACCATCTCACCCTCTTCAATGGAAAGGTCGATATTTTTAAGTACGTTGTTCTGACGTTTGTTAACTATATAGGTCTTGCAAAGACCCTTTGCCTGCAATACCGCAGCCATTATATCATCTCCTGTTATTCTATACTTGCTGTATCACTTGCCCTGATGGTTCTTGTGTAAAGTGCAGTCAGCATTGCGCCGATTGTCGTTACAAGAATAAGCATTATCGGGCAGATAACGAATATCTCTATGGGGTCGATGTCGCATTTCATTCCCGAGATATCGCCTATCATGGAGCAGATAAAGTTCATTATAACGTTGCTTACAGGCATAAGTGCCAGCAGTGATACGGCGCAGGCTAATACTGAAACTATAACAAATCTCAGGGTGTGCTGTGCAATTATGCTCCTGTCTGATACGCCTACGGCTTTCATCAGTGCTATCTCGCTCTTTTCCTTTGAGATAAAGCTTCTCTCCATAAGTACAACTATCATCGCTGTGACGATGGCAGTTAGTATCATCATCATTTTCTTGATGGTATTGAGTGTATCGGATATACCTGTCATAGATTTTATCATATCCGATGTGTTGTATATCTTATCGGTATCAAATGCCTTTTTCAGCCGTGCGATGTTTTTATCTATGGTCGCCTTGTCGGGTGAGCCGTCAAAATGTATCTGCACTCCGCTTGAACTGTTTGGAGAACTGAACTCTATATCCTTATACAGCAGTGCAGTGTGACCTTCGCCCATAAAGGTGGAGAATTTTCCTGTTACGAGAAATTCATGTTCTTCGCCGTCGAAATCGGCTTTGATGCGGTCGCCGATACCTGCGCCCAGATCTTTCATGGCATAGCCCGTCAGTGCTATCTCATCTGACTTGCGGGGAGCGCTTCCCTCATCTATTTTAGGTTCGCTGACCGTTTCGCCCTTAGTTACCCAGTACATTATGTCGGCTGTATTATCCTTGTGATATGACTTGCAGTTCTTTCCCAGGGATATAGATACCTGTCCGGGGATACCCTCTTTTTCAAGGGTTTCGCTTACGTCTGCCATCAGGCGCTTGTAAGCATTTTTATCTCCTCGGAACATATCACCGATGAGTTCAGCGTCCAATATGTGTGCATCACTTTCGGGGATGCTGAATGCCCAAAGTATCTTTTCGCTTTTGAGGGTAAGGGCAAAATTGGACATCAGCGTTACTATCAGCAGACAAAGTGCGAATATCAGGGTGATCATACTGAACCTTCTGGGTGCGCTAAGCACATCGTTGACCGCTAAAAATCCTGTTGAGGGCATTTTTGAACTGCCGAGATGTATCACGCTTTTTTTGCCGAAGCGTTCACCTGTCTGACCGTTGCGCACTGCATCTATGGGGGAAAGTTTCTTGACCCTGCGTGTACACATATAGCAGAAAATAAGTATCACTGCCACAACACCGATACAGCTCACAGCACCCATTACTGAGCCGTTTTCACTGCCCAGCACCATATTCTTTGATACGGTCTTCATCATCATATCCTGTAAGGGTAAAGAGCAGAAAAAGCCTATCAGCGCACCTACAACGGATATAGCAAGGTATTTGATGATATACAGACCGCGTATGCTGACACTTTGTATACCCACCGCTTTCATAACACCTATCTCGCGGAATTCCTCTGTTATGGTAAAACCTATGGTGAATCTCAGCACAACAAATGCGGTCAACATCAGCACGATGCTTATTGCCATCATGATATATGCCGTAAGCATATCATAAAGATAGATGCTTTTGTGATCTTCCCTTGTTGATGCGTATACGTGGTCATACTGTTCTGCAAGTTCTTTTACCGCTGCTGTATCGGTGGAAGTTATATACAGCCGCCTGGGATCGCCAAACAGACTTTGTGATGCACCATAGCTTTTAAGCGTGGAATGATCCTCTGAATTCACAAGCAGTACAGGCCCCGAAGAGGTTTCGGTGGAGAATAATGCACCCTTGAAATAGCCTTTGTATGTCAGCGTGAATTCTTTGCCTTCAAGCCTGACGATAACATCGTCGCCTTCCTTGATATCCGTATCGGCGGTGAAGGATGTCGTTGCGTAGAATGTGCCTTTTTCAACACTTTTGATGATGTTGTTATCCTTATCGAAATAGTTCAGTGCCATATCAGTATCGGCTAACAGTCGTGCGGGATTGATGAAATTGTTGAGCTTTGACCCGTTGTGTATAAATGATCTGGAGCTTGACACTTCAAAGTATTTCTCGGTTTTTATGCCGCTTACCGATGGGAGTGCTTTCAGTTCTTTTTCAAATTCATCGTTATTATTTTCCACCGCAACACTTATATCAGGCACGCCCGCCATATCGAAATAATGCTCGATACCGCCTGTAACGGCGATGATGTTGTTCACGCTTGCCGCGGCAAACATGGAACAGAGTATGATGAACAGCAGAAGTATGACGTTCATCGTCTTTTTACGTTTCAGGTCTTTTTTTAATATTCTGAAAAACATATGCATTGCCTCTTTTCTTTAGTCTTGTGCTTTAGCAGCACTGTACTTTTTCTTTGTTTATATGATATCATATCAATTCTAAAATAATCTTTAACTCATGAAAAAGCCCGAAAAAGAACAAAGAGGCAGTAAGACATATAATAAACATGGCTATCCCTTTGATACACCACTGCAAAGGGCTGTATAACAATGAATGATCGTGTTGATGTTATCCTTCCCCCGCCGCAGGCGGGGGAAGGATAACCGTCAAGTTTTTCAAGTTCAGATATTACACCAATTGATCCGGCGTGTCAGCGGGATAACTATATATAAATGATATCATATTTTTTAACGATTGTAAAGTGTGTGTGCAAAGGCTTATCCGCGATATATTGAGTTTTCACGATGGTGAAATGGGACGATCGTACAAATTTATGTGGAAAAATTATACAAAATTTTGATAAACTCTTGATTTTCTTTTAATTTTCTGGTATTATATAGAATAAAGATGAACAGACTTTGAAGGGCTGGAGGTTTTTGGCACAATAGCCTGTGGAAATCGAAGGGGGTCGGAAATTTTGGAGGATAAATTATATCAGATGAGAACGGGCGGACAGATACCAACGGGACTTCCCGGCGGTTTTTTCATATATGAAGCGGACGGCGATGAGAAGATACTGTATGCCGAGATGAATATAGTAAATATGTACGGCTGTGAAACATATGATGAGTTTCTTGCCCATGTGGGCGGGTCTTTTAAGGGCATGGTACACCCTGATGACCTTATGAGGATAGAGAACCAGATAAATGCGCAGACCATATACGGCGAAAAGCGCCATGACTATGTGCGCTACCGCATAACCACCAAAAGCGGAGATATCCGCTATGTAGAGGATTTCGGGCATATACTGCACCGAAAGGACGGCAGGAGCTTTTACTATGTTTTCATAGTTGATGTTGATAAAAACGAGTTCTATAACAGCAGCAATAATTCCTTTGCCGAAGCCGAGATACTTTCGGGTGCACAGGATACCGACCCGCTTACGGGGCTTTTCAATATGTCGTTCTTCTACCAGAAGATACAGAATATGCTGCAATCGCCATATGGCAGACGGCAGGATCTTTCCTTTGTGCAGTTCGATATCCCGAATTTCAAGCTGTATAACGAGCGGCACGGCTTCAAGCTGGGTGATGAACTTCTGTGTGATCTTGCAAGAACGATAAACGATACCTTTGAGGGCGCCACAGTGGCAAGGTTTTCGGATGACCATTTCTTTGTGTGCGATACAGTCAGCAGGGAAGAAGTGATAGCCCGAGTGGAAGAAGTATACAAGCGTATGCTGCTTTCGGAAGATGTGAATAAAAAAGTCAGGGTCAAGGCGGGTATATACTTCCTTGATGACCGATATCCCGAGGTCGGTCTTGCCTGCGACCACGCAAGGCTTGCCTGCAACAGCGTGAAAAACAGGCATGATGTGAACTACTGTATCTACGATGAAATGCTGAGAGACCGTCTGCGCAGACAGCAGTACGTTGTAGATCACATAGAAGAAGCAGTCGAAAAAGAGTACATAAAAGTGTACTATCAGCCTGTCATCAGAGTCAAAACAGGAAAGATATGCGGATATGAAGCCCTCGTCCGCTGGGAAGACCCCAATATAGGTCTGCTTTTGCCCAGCGAATTCGTTGAAACACTGGAACAGTTCCACCTGATACACATAGTTGACAGGTTCGTGGTGAAAAAGGTATGTTTGGACTACAAGGCACTTGTAGATGCGGGTGAACCCGTAGTGCCTGTATCAATAAATATATCACGCCTTGATTTTGAACTGTGTGATATCTTTGGTATTATCGAAAATACCAGAGAAGAATACGGTATGCCTATAAATATGCTGGATATCGAGATAACCGAGAGCGCACTCAACGATAATGTTGGCTATATCAAAAGCGAGTGCGAAAAGATGCGTAAGAAGGGCTATCAGATATGGCTCGATGATTTCGGCAGCGGGTATTCTTCGCTTAATACCATAGCCGAGTATGATTTTGATGTTCTCAAACTCGACCTTATATTCTTAAAAAGCTTTGACCGCAATCCAAAAACGGGAACGCTGATGAGTTATATAATGGAGGGTGCAAAGGGTATGTCCTTACAGCCCCTGTGCGAGGGAGTTGAGACAGAACAGCATTATGAGTTCCTGAAAAAAGCAGGCTGTGAACGTGCCCAGGGATTCTTCTTCGGAAAGCCTATGCCCATGGAAGAGACCCGCGCGTTTACCCGAAACAAGGGTCTTGAATGGGAAACCAAAAATTAGAATGTATACCGTCCGCGGTTTTTATCCGAGGACGGTAATTTTTTTGCTGAAAAAGGGCATAAAAAGGACACCACTGCCATATACAGCAGAAGTGTCCATAGGATAGTTGTTATTTTATCGCTTTTATCAAAGCAGTGTGATACCCTTTGCAGCGCACTTTTCGATCATATCCTCGGGCCAGATGCTGGACTGTACCTCACCGATGTGTGCCTTTTCAAGCAGAAGCATACAAAGTCTGGACTGACCGATACCGCCGCCGATGGTCAGGGGGAGTGTGCCGTTTGCTATCATCTTGTGATAGTCATACTGCATCCTGTCCTCAGCGCCTGCTTCTTTCAGCTGTGATGCAAGGGAATTCTCGTCAACACGGATACCCATGGAGGATATCTCGATAGCGTTGTCAAGTACCTCATTCCAGAAGAAGATATCGCCGTTCAGTGACCAGTCATCGTAGTCGGGGGCTCTGCCGTCGTGCTTTTTGCCGCTCTTCAGCTTGCCGCCTATCTTCATGATGAATACTGTACCGTGTTCCTTGGTGATGAGTCTTTCTCTCTCCTTGGAGGTCTTGTCGGGGTACATATCTTCAAGTTCCTGTGTGGTCACAAAGAATACGTCTTCGCTTACTGTATTTTTCAGCTGGGGATATCTCAGGCTGACTTTTCTCTTGGTATATACTATCGCCTTGACTACGCACTTAACGGTATCTTTGAGGAAATCCTCGGTGCGCTGGTCACGTCTGATGACTTTTTCCCAGTCCCACTGGTCAACGAAGATGGAGTGGAGGTTGTCGGTATCGTCATCGCGGCGGATAGCGTTCATATCGGTGTATATGCCCTCGCCTGCCTGATAGCCGTAGCGGTAGAGAGCCATTCTCTTCCACTTTGCCAGTGACTGTACTACCTCAGCCTTGCCTTCTATCTCCTTGATATCGAAATCAACCTTGCGCTCAACGCCGTTGAGGTCGTCATTTATACCGCTGCCCTGTCTTACAATAAGGGGTGCGGATACTCTGTCCAGCATAAGCTGTATGGAAAGTGCCTGCTGGAATACATCTTTTATGTACTTGATAGCGTGCTGAGTTTCTCTCAGCGACAGTGCCGAGGTATAGCCCTCGGGCAGATAAAGTGATTTTGACATAAAGTTCACTACCTTTCGATTCTTACAAAAAAGAAAAGATGATCCGACCGCCTCATGCGACCGGAACATCTTCGTTCCTCATCTATACATCTTATTATACAACTAAAATGCATGAATGTCAAGAGGTCTTGATAAATTCAACGATATTTTATTCTGTTTCAGGTATGGATTAAGCTTTCAGAAATCCAGTATCATCACTGGATGATATCTATTCTTGCTCCGCCTGACTATAAGATTCACATATCTTCCTGCTTCAGCTTTAGTTCCGCTGACGAATGTTGTGTTCTGAGCAAAAATGCGATATCCCAGCCTTTGCATATCGTAATAAACTGCGGCGGCATCGGTGCTCCTGCTCCTGAAAACAAAGGCTTTCACTTTCATGAGTTGTGAAGTATCTCTCAGTCTGAACAGGCGGTAGAGCATATCAGCTATCGCTGCGGCACAGATCGGTAAAGCGCCAAATACAAGAAGGAAATCCCACATAATTGCGGAGAAACCGAATATTGCCAGCGCTATCCCGCACCACAGCAATCTGATTTTCACGATATGCCCCTTTATCATCGCCATGACGGTCGGGTCTATCGCGCCTCTGTTCTCCGAGGATATAAGTTCGTCTTTGATGCGCATATCCAGCTTTCGCAGGCATTTTTTGTCAGCACTGTAACGGTGATATCTCATAATTGCAAAGGGCAGCACGAATATTATCAGCCCAAGCAGAACAGGCATGAAGCGTTCCATTTATTATCTGATAGAACCAACTGTTCTGGGGAACATAATTACGTCTCTGATGTTCTGAACGCCTGTTACGTACATGATAAGTCTTTCAAAGCCCAGACCGAAGCCGCCGTGAGGTACGGTACCGAACTTTCTCAGGTCGAGGTAATCGCTGTACAGGTCGAGGTTCATATTTCTCTCCTTCATAGCGGCGATGAGCTTATCGTAATCAGCCTCTCTCTCGCTGCCGCCGATTATCTCGCCGACACCGGGAACAAGGAGGTCAACTGCTGCAACGGTCTTGCCGTCGGGGTTCTGCTTCATGTAGAAGCTCTTGATATCCTTGGGGTAATCGGTAACGAATACAGCCTTCTTGAATACCTTTTCGGAGAGGTATCTCTCGTGCTCGGTCTGGAGGTCGCAGCCCCAGTCAACGGGATATACGAACTTTTCGCCCGACTTTTTCAGGAGTTCGATAGCCTCGGTATAAGTAACTCTGCCGAATTCGTGGCTGATGAGTTCTTCAAGTCTTGCTTTCAGACCCTTTTCAAAGTGTGCGTCAAAGAAAGCTATCTCATCGGGGCACTTTTCAAGTACGGTACCGATAACGTGCTTTACCATATCCTCGGCTACTTCAATAACGTCTTCCAGTTCAGCGAAAGCTATCTCGGGCTCAACGTGCCAGAACTCAGCAAGGTGCTTGGGGGTGTTGGAGTTCTCTGCTCTGAAAGAGGGACCGAAGGTGTATATCTTACCCATTGCGGTAGCAGCCATTTCGCCCTCAAGCTGACCAGAAACGGAAAGTCCTGCTCTTCTGCCGAAGAAATCAGCTGCATCGTAATCGTCCTCGGTCTTGTACTCGTTGGAGTAGCCGATGGTTGTTACGCGGAACATCTCGCCTGCGCCCTCACAGTCTGAACCTGTTATCAGAGGGGTGTTGACGTAAACGAAGTTTCTCTCCTGATAATACTGATGGATAGCCTGTGCCAGTACGGAACGTATCCTCATAACTGCGTTGAAGGTATTTGTTCTGCCGCGGAGATGGGGCATTGTACGCAGGAATTCCAGGGTGTGACCCTTCTTCTGCAGAGGATAATCCTGGGGGCAGTCGCCAAGCAGAGTGATATCTGCGGGGGTAACATTTATCTCGGCGGCGTTTCTGCCTTCAACAAGAGCGCCTGTAACTTTCAGGGAACAGCCCACACGGGGGATATCCTTATAATCGGGGTCGTCAGCCTTGTCGATAACTATCTGGATATTTTTCAGTGATGTGCCGTCGTTGAGTTCAACGAAAGCCACGTTCTTTGAATTTCTGGATGTTCTTACCCAACCGCAGACTGTTACCTGCTGTCCGATAAGTTCCTTGTTTGTAAGTACTTCCTTAATGTCGATATGTTTCATGATGATCTTTTCCTTTCTCTATGAAAATTAAATTCTTTTAGATCATTCCGTTCGGAATTTTAGTTTATGTGGTTCAGCTGCGCGGAGTTCTATATAGCCGCATTTACGGCAGACCAGACAATTCACTCCCGATTGCACAGGTGCTGAAAGAATGCCTTTTCGCGTGCGCTTAACTATGGGCTGCGAGCACATATATGTCTCGAAATTTGCTTCGACCATGTCTGTCCCGCACCGCAGGCACTTTATATTATTGTTATTATCGGTATCGTTCATATAAAGCCCCCTATTCTTAATGAGGGTGTAACCCCCATACCCTCACGCTCGGGAAGCCTTGACGCTCCGTGCGCTCCGTGACCCTGTCAACACAATTATGAATTATGAATTATGAATTATGAATTAAAAAAGGCTCCCGTCCCGATAACAGGACGAAAGCCATAGACTTCGCGGTACCACCTGAATTTACAAGCGCTCAAAAGCTTAAAAAAGTATCCGAGCGTTGTCACTCTTATCCTCATAACGTGAGGAACACGTCTTTCCTACTTGGCAAAATGCCGTTGGGTCTGCCGCTCACGGGTGTTATTCACAAAGGCTCTGCTGCGCGGCTCACACCTCTCCCGCGCTCTCTGTGAGTGAATACCAGAGTTACTTCTCCCGGTCATAGCGTTTCAAAAATATTGTGTACATTATAGCACTTTTCCTTTCGCTTGTCAAGGGGGGGATAAAAATATTTTTGGTTTTCCTGATCGAGGCTGTACAACACAATAAATAAGCGGTTATCGTTATGGCTTAAATATAATATGGGCTCGCGGATGATCGTGTTGATACCGCGAGGATTGTCAAGATGCTGAGAACTTTCTCACGTATGCAGTATGACACGCACCTCATATCCCGTAGTCATAATCGGTGCTGCCTGCCATCGTGCGCATAAGCGGGAGAAATATCATGTGACAAAGCTTTATCCGGGATCCGCACTAACGTACCCCGATGGCGATAGTGTCGGCTGCGTTTACATCGTTTCACGCTTCGCAAACTCGGTCAGTATCACGGTCGGGCATCGTAGTGTCGGAAGTGGCTTCGTGCTGTTTGTCGGGCATAAAAAATTATGCCTTTCTACTATCAGTGATTTTGGTCGAAAAGTTGTACGTTTTTGTACAACTCTTGCAGAAATATGTCTGAGTTAAAATATAAATCATTTGTTTGCACAGCATCATACGTCTTGGTATGTCTATTTTAACGTCAAATATTTCTGAATTGATAATTGATTAGAATATTATGTTAATAATAGTCTTCTTAAAGGTTTTCTGATTTTAAAATTCAATGTTATTTTACGCACTTCATTTACAATTGTAGTGAAATATACCATAATATGTACATAATTAGGAGAGATAATATGCTTGGGATCTATTTGCATCAGCAGCGGCGCTTTCAGGCTGTCCGTTATGGATAAGAGATCGGCGCCGTGCTGTTATATGGTGGCTGTGGGCTGTTCTGCGGGGCAGCACATTCGTCATCGGAATTATGAAAAGGGATACAGGTATATCTGTGCCGTTATTGCAGATATTTTAAGGTGTCCATATGTACAGGAGTGGTTGATATGATAAAAAAGATGATCGCATTAGTTCTTGCAATGGTCATGTCGGCGGGCTGTATATCGGCGAGCGCTGCGACATTCCGCGGTGCGGATATCAACGGAGACAGCAAGATCAATGTCACTGATCTGGTGAGAATGGCTGCATTTGTCAAGGGCAAAAGGACGATGAGCACAAGTGCTCAGAAGAAAGCCGATCTCAACGGTGACGGTAAGATCAATATCACTGATATAGTGATGCAGGCTGCTTTTATCAAAGGCGGCAAAACGTCAGGTCAGAAAACCAATCGGGACCTTGCCGATGAGCTGGCTGTTCTGGTGAACAAGGAACGCCGTTCGAGAGGGCTCAAAGCCTATGTATATTCATCGGAACTCAGTGCGGCTGCGGCGAAGCGTGCGCAGGAGATATCAAAGTCGTACGGACACAATCGTCCTGACGGCAGGGAGTGTTTCACGGTGCTTGCCGAATACGGCATATCTGTGACATCTGCGGGTGAGAACATAGCTTACGGATTTGATACTGCCCGGAGCGCGTGTGATGCTTTCATGAATTCGGCGCCCCATCGTTCGAGCATACTTGACGCAAACAAGACTTACATGGGCATGGGTGCTTACCGTGCCTCTGACGGGACCACATACTGGGCTCAGCTGTTCGCAAGCGGCAGCGGTATGTCGGGAAAACAGGTATAACAGGTCGATAAAAAGGACACTTCCTTACGGGAGTGTCCTTTTTTAGTGCTGTATCAGTTGGTGCCGTCTTCGGAAAACAGTTTTACATAAGCCCTCTGGTTTTCGATAACGCCGAAGGCACGGGCTCTCATGTATATTTTCACTGCCCAGTTGGTATGTGGACGTATCTCGTTCATCTTGTTGCTGCCCGAGCCTTTTACCACGCCGCCTGCTTTATTGCCCAGTATCATGCAGGCATCGTCGTATTCCTCTTTGGTGACAGCCATGAGGGCGTTTACGAACCTGACATGGGAGGGGTGAATGACCGTTCTGCCGATGAAGCCGTTTGCTTTGTCGAGTATTACTTCTCTGAGAAGACCATCTACCTCGTTATTGACGATGGTGTGTCTTTTCAGCAGGCAGTCATCAAGGCTGTGTGTAGGCAGTTCGCCGAACATAAGCTCTTTCGGGGCGCGGAAGTATTCCCATACGGGTCCCGATATTACGTAGTCATTGTTTCTGCCGCAGACGTTTATGATGTCGCACAGACATTCGCGGACGGTGAGTATATCGTATATTGAATGGTCAACGCCGCGCCTTACGCCGAATACCGAGGAAAAATCTGTGCCGCCCACACGCACCTGCAATACCAGGTCGCGGTATCTGTCGAGGATATCCTTTATGCCGAGAAGTTCGGTCATGCGGCTTTCTTTGTAGGCTACCTCGGGGCTTTCGATTATCGGCATACCGTAGAGGACATCCTCAAGCTTTTCGTTGAGTTCTTTCAGGTAGGCGAAATATTCCTCACCGTTCTCTGCACTGAATTTCGGGAAGTTGATGCCGCAAAGCGCCTTAGACCTGCGCTTGTTCAGCCCTGCGGCGAAGTGCCTGAACTGTTCGGGGTTTCTTGTGCGGACGAATATCAGGGGTATGTTATCGGGGGAAAGCGTACCTTCTTCGGTGGCAAATGCCAAGGTATCCAGCAGGCGGTAGACGTTCTGCTCGGCGGCTTCAACGCTTTCCTCGGGACAGGCATCCTCAAAGCACAGCACTACGGTGGTAAGACCCGGCATTGCACCGCTGAGTATCTTCGGGGTGAAATCCTTGGTGCCGGGCATATACATCGTAGCACCGAGACAATACTGCAAAAGTTCTCTGTCGGTATATTTATTGAAGTCCTCGGGCGGACGGACGAAATTAAAATCGGGGTTATAGAGATGATGACGCATCGCTTAATGACCTTTCTGCTTTAATTGAATAATTAACTTTAGTAAACGGCTGATATATGCTTATGTGAAGTCAGCAAGTATCAGTTGAATGTCATTTACTATATGTACTAATATATTATAACATTTCACCACTATAATGTCAATAATGACAATGGATATCATTGAAAGGCTTATGTTTCGGGAAATGAAGAGAATGGCAAAAATATCAAAAATACGCGAAAAAGTATCAAAAACTTAATGTAAGATTTTTTGACAGATTAGATTTTTGATAAAAAGTTATATGTTTTTAATATAAATTTCAAAATGCCGATGTTATAATGAAGTTGTCATTAAGGACATATTTAGCGGAAAAACCAACAAACTTATGTGATGAATGAACAATTCAGAAACGGAGGTATATTTATGAGAGTTAAGAGGATCGTAAGTTTACTGACAGCAGCAGCTATTTCAGCAAGCATGATGATGACTGCAAATGCAGCACAGCGCTTCAACGGCAGCTATTTCGGCTCGGGTTTTGACAGCTACGAGTGGGGCACTATGGAGGCTTCCGACGGCTGGTCAAACGGCGGAATGTTCGACTGCACCTGGAGCAAGAACAATGTTCAGTTCTCGGGCGGCAAGATGAACCTTTCCATCACAGGCAACAGCTGGCAGGGCTACAAGGGTGCTGAGTACCGTACCACCCAGACTTTCGGATTCGGTATGTATGATGTGAGCATGAAGCCTATCAAGAACGACGGCGTTGTAAGCTCCTTCTTCACCTACACAGGTCCTTCGGACGGCACTGTATGGGACGAGATAGACATCGAGTTCCTTGGAAAGAACACCAATCAGGTACAGTTCAACTACTACACCAAGGGTCAGGGCAACCACGAGTATCTTTACAATCTGGGCTTTGACGCTTCTCAGAGCTTCCACCAGTACGGTTTCTACTGGGACAAATCCAGCATTACATGGTATGTTGACAAGAAGCCTGTATACACAGCTTACAGGGATATCCCCCAGACACCCGGCAAGATTATGATGAACGTATGGAACGGCAAGGGCGTTGATGAGTGGCTCAACCACTATAACGGCAGAGCTCCTCTGACTGCGCAGTATGACTGGATATCCTATACTGCTCCCAACGGCAATACCCAGAAGCAGAGCAGCAATAATAACCAGAACAACAATAATAACAATAACAACAATCAGCAGCAGAACAATAACAACAATAATAACAATAATAACAGCGGCAATTTCAACAGCAAGCAGAAGTACGCTATCAAGTCTGTTAACAGCGGCAAGGCTCTGGACGTAAGCTGGGGCAGCAAGGACGACGGCGCTAACGTTCTTCAGTACAGATACAGCGGTTACGAGAACCAGAAATGGTATCTTGAAAAGCAGTGGGACGGCTACTATGTTATCAAGTGCGCTAACAGCGGCAAGGTTCTTGATGTGGCATGGGGCAGCAAGAATGACGGCGCAAACGTTCAGCAGTGCAGCGCGAATGGCGGTGACGCACAGAAGTGGGAGCTGAGAAAAGTCGGCAGCAACTATGCGCTCATCAACAAGGGAAGCGGCAAGGCTCTGGACGTTGAAGGCAAGTCCAAGAACGACAATGCAAACGTTCTCCAGTGGAGATACACAGGCGGTGCAAACCAGCTCTGGAGCATTGAAGCAGTGTATTGACCTAACCTGAATCAATATTTGTTGGACAAAGCAAGGACCGACAGCGGGATATCCCGACTGTCGGTCTTTGCTTTTAGTGCTTATCATATTTATATGCGGATATCCTTTTTGTACACCGATACATTGTCAGGTATAACGGGGTGCATATGCTGAGGTGTATCCGTTCCCCGCCGTAGGCTTAGAGAACGGATAACGCCATCTATTGATAATTCCCCCGAATATACGCTGTTATTCTTGGTGTATCATCGGGATAACTGCATATTTATTTGGCATTTTCGATTATCGCATCGGTAACTGTATCGGTGAACCATGTGCAGGTGTTTCTGTCAAAGATACCGAAAAGCTCATTGCCCGATGAATAGTATCCGTTATCCCACCATACGCAGGGTATGCCGCCAAGCAGCTCGGCATATTCGATATAGCTGGATACCCATTTTGCACGGTCTTCGTCGTTGTTGTCCTTATTGACAGCGCCGTATTCGGTGATAATAACGGGTATACCCTTATCAAGATAATTCTCTTTCAGATTGGTCATCAGAGATACCAATTCACCGTCATGGGAATCATCCCAGTGGAAAAGCTCCCAGTCAGCATTTGCATTATATGTAAATGCGTAGGGGGTATAAGCGTGTATCGAGAAACCGATATGGTCGTCCTCGGGTATAGCTGTATCCTTTATGACATTGCTCATACTCGATGATGCATAGGTGGTCATCAGCAGAAGGCGCTTCTCGTTATTGCCGCCTGTTGCACGGACTGTATCAAGGAAAGTCTTGTTGAGCCTGTCAACACAGCGTCTGCCTTCTTCGGTGCCGCCGTTCCATTCCTGTGGTGAGCCTTTTACCCGGGGTTCGTTGAGACCCTCGAATATCAGGTGGTCGCCGTAATCCTTGAATCGCTCTGCTACCTGTTTCCAGATAGCGGCTGTCTTTTCGTCAACTGCATCGATATGCTCGTTATCGGGGATACGCCAGTCTTCCTCGTGATGGGAGTTGATGATGACGTATGCGCCGTCATCGTATGCATAGTTTACTACCTCCTGCACGCGGGCTATCCATTCATCGTCGATCTTGTAGTCGGGTCCGTCCCCGACGTGACCGCCCCAGGTAACGGGTATGCGTATAACATCGAAGCCTTTGTTATATACCGAATCTATCATTTCCTTGGTAGTTTTGGGGTTGCCCCAGTTTACTTCCGAAGCGTTGCCCGGCGCACCTGTTGCATCGAGGGAGTTGCCAAGATTCCAGCCTGTTTTCATCTCGCCTACAAGTTCCATGGCGGATATGTCCCTTACCTCTCCGCTTCTGGCAAGATCGCCTGCTGCGGGTGAAGTCTCGCCGCCGTCAGGCAAGGCTTCACTGTCAGCTGTGTTTTCAGCGGCAGAAGAAGCGGTATCCTTTTCAGCCTTTGAAGTATCTTTTCCGTTCCCCTGACCGCAGGATACAAGTCCCGATGAAGCCATTGCGAGGACGGTTATCAGTGTTATGAGTTTTATTTTATCCATAGCTGTCACCTCCGATTGATGATCCGATATGTGTTAATTATGTTATATTTATTGTACATTATTTGTGAGATGTATTCAATATAATAAAATGCAATAAAGTTAACATATTATGCAAATACAGAAAGTTTACAGAAAATATGTCTTGAATTAATTTGCAGGATGTGCTAGTATGTAGGTAGAAAGAGCTGCTGCGGAAAGGGGGGATATCTGTGCGTATAACGAATGTGGGCTGTAATCACTGGCATGACGCGGATTTTTTCATAGACCGTCCCGAGGGTTCGGGGGATTATCTTTTACTGCTTTTGAAGACCTCGGCGGTATTTGTTTCCGATAGGGGAGAGATGACTGCGGAGGCAGGTTCATTTATTCTATTCAAAGCGGGGACTCCCCAGTACTACCGTGCTTCGGGGGCGCGGTTCGGGAACGACTGGTTCCATTTTCTGCCCGAAAGCAGTGAGGACGAGAATTTTCTGAAAGAGCTGGATATACCATTTGATACCCCTGTGAAGATAGACAGTCTTTCGGAACTGACAGTATTCATCAGTATGATGTGCAACGAGCATTATTCGGGTGGGATATACTCCACTGATACCTGCGACCTGCTGGTGAAGCTGTTTTTTCTGAAATTGAGCGACAAGCTTCACAGGACGGGAGAAAGGGGCATGGGCAGCGGCTACGAGAAGATGTCGGTGCTGAGGGCGAAGATATACAACGATCCTGCCCGCAGGTGGAATATCGAGGAACTTGCCCACGAGATGACAATGAGCCGTTCATCGTTCCAGCACAGCTACAAAAGGCTTTTCGGGGTGACACCAATGAGCGATGTTATCGCGGCGCGTATCGAAAGATCGGAGTATCTGCTGTCTTCCACGAGTTACAGCGTCAGCAGGATAGCCCAGATGTGCGGGTATTCATCGGATATACATTTCGTAAGGCAGTTCCGTAAAGTCAAAGGTGAGAGCCCTACAGAATATCGGACTAAGGTGAAGAGCGATAGGTGAGGGGGGACATATATGAAAATGAGACTGGCATCATTCGTTATTGCGGCACTTATGCTTTGCGGCTGCGGTCATGTGAGTGACGCAGGCAGTAAGGGAACATCTGCGGTGGAGAGTTTATCTTCTGCGGCGGAGATCACTTCTGATGTGAGATCAGATGAGAGTTCTCAGGCAGTAAAGGCATATATCAGACCCGATATGCCCATGTATCTCTCTCAGCAGCAGGAGGTACTTGAAAGGGCGGGAGACCGCTTTTATCTTCTGACTAACTGCCGTTACCCCGTTTATGAGAATACCGAGGTCAGCTATTTCCCCACGGGAGAAAGGTTTTATGAGGCTTTGCTGGAGGAACTTTCTAAGGCGGAAGAGACCATATTCCTTGAATATTTCATAGTCAGAAACGGCGAGATGCTGGACGGCATACTTGATATCCTTACGGAGAAGATCGCCGCAGGGGTAGATGTAAGGCTGATATGCGACGGCTTTCAGCAGAACGACGCTTTCTGCGAAGAAATGAAGTCATACGGCATAGACTGTCGACTTTACCGCGAACCCGACCGTGTCAGCATCAACGAGCGTGATCACCGCAAGCTGGCTGTTATCGACGGAAAGGTGGCTTTCATGGGTGGCGCTAATCTGGCTGACGAGTATATCAATGTTGATTCCCCCTACGGACGGTGGAAAGATGCGGCTATACTCATGCGGGGCGATGCTGTGCGAAGCTGTACCGAGCTTTTCTTTGAGCAGTGGGAGAGCGGTGCTGAGCTTGAAAACTGTCCGGAATATCTGGAAAGATCGGAGCCTGCGGTGGCTGAGGGATTTGTGATGCCCTATGGTGAATCGCCCTATGACGGTGAGGACGCGGCGCGGGAGATATATCTGGAGATAATTGATTCGGCTGAGGATTATCTGTACATCACAGCACCGTACCTGAATATTGACGATGAAGTCGAGGACGCCATATGTTCGGCGGCGGAGCGGGGCGTTGATGTTATAGTAATAGTGCCCGGTGTGCCTGACAAGCTATATATGGAGCTTATTGCCCGCACACATTATGAGCGTATGGTGGGTGCGGGGGTAAAGCTTTACAGATTCAAGCCCGGGTTCATACATTCAAAGGTGTTTGTCAGCGATGACCATGTGGCTACGGTGGGAAGTGTGAATCTCAACAGCCGAAGCTTTTACTGTGATTTTGAATGTGGTGCTGTTCTGACGAATGTTCCCTGCATAGCGGATATCAAGGCGGATATC
This sequence comes from Ruminococcus albus AD2013, assembly GCF_000526775.1. Classification (NCBI taxonomy): domain Bacteria; kingdom Bacillati; phylum Bacillota; class Clostridia; order Eubacteriales; family Oscillospiraceae; genus Hominimerdicola; species Hominimerdicola alba. Next base: position 2,240,985 of record NZ_JAGS01000001.1, on the reverse strand, counting down.
CTTGATACGCTGTGGGAGTGTGAGCTTATCACCGAGGATAAGATCATTCCTCTGACTGCGGGGGAAGAGGTCCGTGCCGCAATGATGGCAAATCTGAACGGTATGATGTAAAGCTATGCGGGAACCGCTTTCGCAACACGAGTAACGAAGGGCGAAAATTCGCAAGCTAACGACCGCAACAAATATCATAAGGTACGGTTTTATGTGGCTGTGATCTCTTGCAATAAAATACCTCCTATGGGTTCTGCTAAATCCATAGGAGGTGTTTTTTGCCATTGTGTGTTTTTATGGTCAGGTCTCAGTTCTGCCGAACTTTACGGACTTGCGTTTATATACCCGAAACGCTAATTCAAAAGCTTTTTGCCTTTTACGTGTGCTGCGATCCTAGTAATATCGGTAACATTTACCACTCCGTCACCATTAATGTCTGCACGCTGCTGTTCTTCTGCTGAGAGAAGTTTTTTGCCTTTGGCGTGTGCAGCTGCCTTGGTGATATCGGTGATTGTTATCGAGCCATCGCCGTTAACATCGCCTTTGACTATGGTATTACTCTCGCCTTTTTTTACGATCCTGAATGATAACGATGCGGTACCTGTATAGTTTCCCTTACCTGTGACAGTCACGGAAGCTGTACCGACATTTGTGTTGTTTGAATACGAAACGGAGTAGTCGGTGCCGCTGACAAGTGTTCTGCTGCCATCCTTTACGGTGACTTTCGGTTTTTTGGCTGTACCATCGTAGGTATAGCTCGTCTGCGAAAGATCCATGGTCAGATTGCTGATGCTTTTTTTGCTTATGGTAAAATTCTTGGTTACGGAACCGGTGTATGCACCCATACCTCTTATCGTAACGTAAGCTGTGCCGGCAGCGGTATTATCGGAGTATACGGCCGTGTAATCAGTGTCTTTTGTGAGAGTTTTTGAACCTACCTTTACTGTTACTGACGGCTGTTTAGCTGTGCCGTCGTACACATAGGAAGAAGCACTGAGGGTAACTGCATCAGCAGTTATCCTGGTTTGATTGGTCACAAGATTTACGGCATAGTTGGCTATATCGGAGTTATATTTAGAAATATCTTGCCCAAGCACCAGATTATATATCTTCTTGCGGTTTGTAAGCTTGACCGTCTGGGGAGCAGTACCGTTCATATAAACAGTATTGCCCGAACCGAATGTTATTTTACTCGTATCGCTTTCAAAATTACCGCCGACATACACCTTGCCCGCATTCATGGTTACTTTGCTTGTAGTAGCATACGAATAAGTCATTATGATAAAGTCTCCGCTGACATTAACGACATCATTGCTGTTCGTCATATCAAGACCTGCTTCTGTCGATACAAGCTCTCCTCTGCTGGTGACTCTGGCTATCCTGTAATCTCCGTTGACATTCAGTTTTCCGCCTCCAAGCTTTGTCATACCGCCCTCAGCTGTGAAAGTTCCTGTAATATTCAGCGTTCCTCCGCCTAGTTCGATATCCCTTTCAAACTGGGTCACATCACCTGTTATGGATACAGTCTTTCCGCCCATCGCCATTGTGGTGATCTTCAGACCATTCTGTGTTCTGATGTTCAGATCTGAGACGAGCGGTGTCGTTGAGTAGAAATAGCCCTCCATATCGATCGTTCTGTTATCAGTGACAGTGATCTTTGCCAGCTCTCCCTGGTATGAACACTTTATAGTCTGTATGCCCGAGCCATTGAGGTTCAGCACGGAGGTACCCATCATAGTGAAGGCATTATGATTGCTTTCAGTAGAAATATAGTCGTATACATTACCACCAACATTTATCGTACCCGCAGTGATGAGGTCATAGGTATACCAGCCGCGCCTGCCTACGGTGTTTGTCATTTTGGAATTTACGTTCCAGATAAGATCACCCGTAACTGTTATTGATGCCGATGAATTCTGCATCCTGATATACGCATAGGAACTTTCATATTCCTTGCCTATATACAGGTTGCCCTTTACCACCAGTTTACCCGTTCCGATATCCAGCATACCTGCTGTCATGTACAGGTCGCCGTTGATAGTAAGAGTATGTCCGTTGAGTATGATATCACTGTTCGTTTGCACCGAACCAGATACGGTCATGTCCGATGTAAGGGTCTTGGGTGAATCCAAGGTCACAGCAGATGCGCTTATTACCCCCGCGCTTTTCCATACCTGTTCTCCGGGCAGTACTGCTCCCGAAAAAGTCATCGTGACAGCCAAGATGCCAGCCAGCATTTTTCTCATATAAATACCTCCTCAAAATATCTTGTAAAATCTCATAAATACTCGCGAAATCTCAGTATTTCATAAAGTTATGTTCAAGAAATGAACCAAGTTATGGATGATCCAAAGCATTGAATGCCGGATTTAACGTTATCAGGGTACGGCAAACAAAACGTCTTGAGAGATCTGTTTTGACAGCCTTGATGCGACCCATATCCGTTACGGCAGCAAACCTCCTCTGTCCAACGGGATCATTCGTCACGCGAAGTCCCAACTTCCTTCGTTCTGCCTATCCATAACAGGGCGTCGGCGCAGCTCCGTTTCGAGGTCATGCCCCTTGGTAATAATTCCTGCCGACTGCCGGCTCATCCTTTGTTGTTTTCTTAGTGTTGCTTCCTCTGCAGCACCTTTCGGCGGACGCTGCCTGCAGTTTCAGCTTGTAGGTCTTACACCCGTTAAGCTGCTTGCAGCTCTTCGGGACGCCTGATGTCTCTTAACAGTTTTTCAGGATCATAGTCAGCACCACTTTTCAGTATGGCATAAAACACTCGTATCAGCTTGTTTGACAGTACCATCAGCGACTGTTTCTTTTTCAGCGGATTCGTTTTTCTGCCTGTGTAATAGTGATGTATTTCCTTGAATTCCGGATTTGTCGCTGTCAGTGATAAGACTGCCTCAAACAGAAGAAACCTAAGCCGCTTCCGCCCTCGCTTACTTATCCTTGACTGCCCTTTGTGCTTGCCCGAGCTGTTCGCAACTATTGCCTGCCCTGCAAGCTTCTGTATCTGCTTGGGGTCATTAAATCTGCTTACATCTCCGACCTCTGCGATAAATCCTGATACGGTCTTTATCCCGATGCCCTTTATCTGCATCAGCTTCTTTGCATATGGCACCTTACTGACCAGTGTTTCGATCAGCTCCATTATCTGTTCAAGTCGGTTTTGAAGTCTGTCGTAGTCCTCAAGCAGCAGAGTTATCTCAAACCTCGCAGTTTCATGTCCCTCGGTATGACCTATGCTTCGCCTTGCAGCCTCTACCAGGGTCTTAGCCCTCTTTTTACCGACTGCTCTCAGCTTGGCTTCACGCCATATCTCATTGATCTTTTCCTCTCCGAGCGCTATGATGTCACACGGCAGTGCAGCTTTTTTCAGTATCATCATACTGCTGACTGCACTGAAACTACCGTAAACGTCTTTATACTCCGGAAAGTATATCGCAAACCAGCGCTGTATGCGATTTTTGATCCGTGTGAGTTCTGCCTCTGCCTGAAACCTAAGAACGGTTGCGTTTCTTAGCTCGGCGTATATACCCTCAGGCATATACGGATAAGCGTATCTGCCTTCAATGACGAGTTTCGCAATTGTTTTGGGATCCTTCCTGTCGTTCTTGCTGGGAAGGTGATCATCAAGTTCTTTGCTTCGCTTAACGTGGAGCGGATTGACCAGTACCGGCTGCATTCCGTTATCCTGAATAAACTTAGCGAGATCGAACCAGTAATGTCCTGTCGGCTCCATAGCCGGCATAACGGTTTCTTTTCCGCTCTTTTCCATGATCCCGGTGATCCATTCAAAAAAGCCTGCGAATCCTTCTGCGTCATTTGTGAACACATAGGCCTTCTTTGAATATTCCATCCCTCTCCAGTCAAATGCTCTGGCATAGTGCTTTTCGCTGCCTACATCGATCCCGACAATTATTTTTTCTTCTCCTACTTGCAAAATCTTTTCATTTTGTGTATAATACATATAGAGGACACCTTTCTGTAGTTTGTATTACTAACTTTCGCATCGTCAGTATTTACATTCTACACTGAGGTGTTCTTTTTTGCAACCCCTTGATTTGTTTGGTTACAGGAAGCTCCGATCGATATATCTGCGCTCGCATCAGGCAATATTACACCTTTGCCCGATACCATGATCTCGCAGCTGATAAAGTTCATGCTTTCTTTTCAATAAAATAAAAAGGCAATACAAAACCGCATTGCCGTGAATACCGATATATCATCAAGGGATAACCCTCGGCAACCGGCTGTCATACCTTCACAGGCTTAGACCCTTGGCTTTGCGTCACTGCTTTTAAGCAGTTTTGCCCTTATACTATTTTATTATATCTTTTTATTTCCTGATTGTCAATATAACCAATACCACAAAAAAATGTTTATACTTTCTGCCTTATGCACAAATGTCCATGAGGCGTATAACCGCCAAGTATTTCCGATTCTGATATCACAACATCGGAGAACTGCTAACCCATCTGTACTGACATATAAGCATCGTTCATATCGGGTACTTTGTCACATTTTCTAAAGGTTCATTCCGTACCCTGCGCCTACCCCTATTACCGCAGAAAGCAGAATGATCTTGATCGGGTGTACCTTTTTGAAGGCAAGTATGGCTGCAGCAGCAAATAATCCGAGAAATACCCAGAAGCTCGCTGAAGAAAATGCCGACAGGCTGATACCCGAAGGGAAGAAAACAGTCCTTGAAACGGATATGAACGCCGCTCCGATCATGCCCACAACAGCAGGTTTCAAACCGTACATGATACCGCCGACTGCCTTGCTTTTCTTATACTTTTCAAAACATTTTGCTATTATGAGTATGATGATAAAGGAGGGCAGAACGATACCGAGTGTTGCGATGACCGCTCCGAGGACACCTCCTGTCCTCATTCCTGCAAATGTCGCCATATTTACAGCCAGCGGTCCTGGGGTACTTTCGCTAAGTGCAACGAAATCTACAAGTTCCTCCTGTGTCAGCCATCCGTGACGTTCCGCTTCTGCCTGTATCATTGCTATCATAGCGTATCCGCCGCCAAATGTGAATGCCCCTATCTTCAGAAAGGCAAGAAACAGCTCAATCAGTTCCATGGCTTTGCTCCTTTCTGTTCAGGAACGACCACAGCAGTCCGAAGGCGCCACAGCCGAGTATTACAAATACGGCATCTATTTTCAGAAATGCAGTCAGAACAAGAGAGAGCCCCATGATAACATATGAAATGGGTCCCTTTTTATTCTTCACCGATCTGAACATCATCCACAGTGCTTTCAGTATCAGCGCCAGTACGCCTGCACGGATTCCCATAAAAGCGTATCCGACTGCTTTGATACTCTTAAACTGTGTCAGTATCAGGGATATTAGCGAGATCATAAGGAACGAGGGCAGAACAACTCCGAAGGTCGCCATACAAGCCCCTGTAAATCCCGATGTCTTATATCCCACAAATGTTGCGGCATTGATGGCTATAGGTCCGGGTGTGGATTCGGAGATAGCCACGATATCGGTAACGTCCTTTTCGTTCAGCCATTTTTTGTTTTCACATACTTCTTTCTGTATAAGCGGTATCATTGCATAACCGCCGCCGAAAGTAAATGCCCCGATCTTCATGAAGGTCAGGAACAGGTCAAGATTCTTATTCACAGTATCACTCCCACAATGAGATTATACCAAATTACGCGATATACGTCAATATCTGAATATGCCAAGAAAATACTTGACATATGTCGATAAATGTATTATAATTGACATATGTCAGAAAGGAGATGCTGATATGCCCAGACCGCAGAAATCACGCCGTATCTGCTGTTATCCCGATTACTGGAGCTTTGCGCCCGATCAGGACACTATAAATGATACGGTGATAATGTCGCTTGATGAGTTTGAAACGATACGCCTTATAGATCATCAGTCAAAGACGCAGGAGCAATGCGCCAAGGATATGAACGTGGCGAGATCGACTGTTACGGCGATCTATGACACCGCAAGAAAAAAACTTGCTCAGGCTCTGGTGGAGGGCAGGCGCATTGTAATTTCGGGAGGAAACTATACTCTTGATAACAGGATCTCGGAGAAGATCACACAGAAAGGAAGTACTATTATGAGAATAGCAGTAACATATGAAAACGGACAGATCTTTCAGCATTTTGGCAGAACAGAGCAGTTCAAGCTATATGATGTTGCCGACGGCAAGATCATCAATGAGCAGATCGTCGGAACGATGGGTGCGGGACACGGTGCTCTTGCAGGATTTCTGAAAAATGCTCAGGCTGATGTTCTTATCTGCGGAGGTATCGGCGGAGGCGCACAGATGGCAATGCAGGAGGCAGGGATCGCTCTTTACGGCGGTAATATGGGAAGTGCAGATGATGCGGTTGCTTCATTCCTTGCAAATACACTGGTTCAGAACGAGAACCCGACCTGCGATCATCACGGTCACGAACATGGCGAGGGTCATTCCTGCGGAGATCATGTCTGCGGGCATAACTGATGAAAAAATGAGGTGCGTCGATCAGGCGCATCTCATTTTTTTCATTATTTATCAGGTGTCAGACGTTCACGTTTATGCCTTTGTATTTAAATTCTGTGCCGGTTCAGCGGTTTTGTGATAGACTATCATGCTTTTTCTAGGACAAATAAATTGTTAAATGAGTGAAATTTATAAAAACTATTGAAAATATTAATGCAATGTGCTATAATTGTATATAGATTAACACGGCGTTACTGTTATTATTTGGCAAAGATGCGGTGCGGGCGCTGATCTATGATACGAAATTAAATTACAAACTACCGAGGATCCACTGCTGTCGATGCTTTAAATGTATACATCAAAAAGAGAAAAACAGCAGTATTTTCAGAACGGAATACTGCTGATCATTTACATTCGGAAAATCAAAATATGTTATGTCATAATGTTTGATTTTTACAATGAATGTGAGGTGGAAAAAATGGGAAGCATATTACTTATAAGAAATAATTATCCCGAGATCCACGATGAATAGGAGGTAAGATCTTGACCGTTGATACCAAAGAAGTAGTTACCACGATCTCTTACCTGATAGGTGTCCGCAAGGATATTTTAGAGCTGAATTTTGCTGAATGCAAGGGAACTCTTGACAAGCTTTATGCAGACCGTGAAGCTACTGTTATACGATATTTGTGCAAGCTGCGTACTTCACTTTTGCAGCATTTCAAGAAAACGGACATTGCTATGCACTATGAACTGAAGAACCTCACTTCTCTTGAATGGTACGATAAGGATAATATAAGGCAGCTTGAAAAATGGGGATTTCCGATCATTCAGGCGAATTACCGTTCAGAAAAGTATATGCAGGATTTCACAAGACTGATAAATGAAAATATAGATAAATGCTCCCGCCTTTTTTACGACTGGATAATATGGGAGTATATAAGAGATCTGTTCTATATCCCGAAATACCAGAAATCAGGAGTGCTGAAAGAAGAATTTGAAAAGTACATGAAGAATATCCAGCACTATCCTTTTCAGATGTATATCCATTGGCAGCCTGCCGAACTGGGAAACATCTTATACACCGACAGGAAGTTTTTGAAACTGATATATGAAATGCACGGAGATGTTTTCACAGATCACACGAAATATCGGGACGCTGATGATGAAACAAGAAATAATATCTACGAATTTATCGACAGCTCGGAGAAAACAGCTATCGCAGTTGATTGTGAGAACAGCAACCCATTCAAGCTGTACAGTGTTCTTAAAGGTTTAAATCAGGATGAACTGGCCAAGATAGAAAAGATCACGCTGTATGATGATCCGAACACCACATCGGGTTGGGACTGGCTCTCAAAATTCACGATGATACCCGTCGAACATATCGAGATCGAAAGGGTATCCGACAGAAAATCCCTTGTAGATGTGCGAATGACCGCGAGCGTAGTTACTGATTTTTACCGTGACGGCATAACATCATTTATAATAGTATCAAGCGACTCGGACTTCTGGGGACTTATCAAAAGTCTGCCCGATGCACAATTTCTTGTAATGTACGAATACGAAAAGATCGGTTCGGCGATACAGTCCGCCCTGACACAGCACGGTATATACTATTGTGCCATTGATGATTTCTGCACGGCGGGTACGGAAGAGCTGAAGCGCACCGTGCTGTTTGCAGAGCTTGAAAAACATTTCCCGACCATTTGCGGGGAAAGCCCTCTGGAGCTGACTCATAAGATCTATGAAGCCACAAGAGTGACTGCTACCAAAAAGGAAATGGAGAATTTCTGTACCAGGTATGTAAAGACCCTGCGGCTGAAACTGGATGCGGAGGGGAAATTTGTGATCGAGATACAGAAATAAAAAAGGACGGTTTGAGCCGTCCTTTTTTATGGTGAAATATGCACCCGTTTTGATATCAGCTTAATCAGACAGATACAATATTATCAGTATGATATCTTATTATTTAACGGTTATAGAGCCGCTTCCGCAGGGGCGTTTATATGTGCCTTTGTAAGTTTTGCTGAAGAAGTTGTAGGAACCGTTGCCTACGTTCTCAGCAGGTCTGAAAATACAGCCGCAGGCATTTTGGTTAGATGCCCGCGGTTGTTTATGTTTGAATTTTTTTCAATCCTTGACAAAATGTAACATCATCTTTTCCTTGACATACAGCTATCGGTGCGGTATAATGAACTGAAATAATGTATCTCACTGAAAAAAATTTTTTGCTCAAGTGTCACAATATCATCTTCTCAGCTGTATATAGGTCAGAAAGGCAAATAAAGCTTACTGTAAAGCCTTCGGAAAACTATATTACGAAAAGAGGTATTTATTATGAAAAAGATGACAGCAATTATTATGGCACTGGTTATGGCGGCAGGTGTGACGGCTTGCGGAAATGTGAACGAGGTATCTTCAAAGGTCGGTGCTAAGATCGAAAACACAGCTGATGTACAGACTACCGATGAGCAGACAGAAGAAACTCAGGGGGATGAGGGAGCTGAAATGTGCGGTATTGATGGCGGCTGGGTTATCCCCGATGAGATAGCTATTGACAAGAACCCCGAAGCAAGGGCGGCACTTGAAAAGGCTCGTGAAACTTTGGCAGGTGCAGAATTTGAACCTGTGGCAGTTCTCGGTACACAGGCAGTTGCGGGAACGAATTACTGCATACTCTGCAAAGTTACTGCGGTATGGGTCGAACAGCCGACCTATGTGCTGGTATATGTTTATGAGGACCTTGAGGGCAATGCGGAGATAACTGACACTATGGAAATAACTCTCGGCAATCCCGAAACAGGATATGCTGAAACAGGTGTGGAGAATATTGATGGCGGCTGGGTTATCCCCGATGAGATAGCTATTGACAAGAACCCCGAAGCAAGGGCGGCACTTGAAAAGGCTCGTGAAACTTTGGTGGGTGCAGAATTTGCTCCTGTGGCAGTTCTCGGTACACAGGCAGTTGCGGGAACGAATTACTGCATACTCTGTAAAGTTACTGCGGTATGGGTCGAACAGCCGACCTATGTGATGGTATATGTTTATGAAGACCCTGAGGGCAATGCGGAGATAACTGACACTATGGAAATAACTCTCGGTGATGCCGATGAAGAAAATGGGGAAACAGGTGAGGAAACAGTGCAGATGCCTGATCCCTGGGTAGAATATTCCTCCGCTGAGGAAGCAGGCAGGGAAGCGGGATTAGCATTTAATGTTCCTGAAAAACTTCGTGAAAACAGCATTTATCTGATACAGTCTTTTGACGGACTTGCCGAGGTCAGATACGGTTCAGAGGACGATGAGATAAGCTATCGCAAGGGCAGGGGAGTCGATGATATCTCGGGTGATCACAATGACTATAAGGAGAAGGCGGCTATGCAGATAGATGACATGATCATATATCTCCGCGGAAATGGAGACAAGATGTTTGGTGCAGTATGGAACGATGATGAGTACAGCTATTCCTACTATGCCGCAAATGGAGTTTCACTTGAAACAATGCAGGAAGATATCACTGCTCTTATAAACGAAAATACAAAATAACAGGAGAACAATATGGAGATCGCATACCGGAATTATGCGCAGACGGTCTTTGAAATGCTGCGGCAGATATGCTTTGCGGTGTATCTGCCGGCAGCAAAGCCGTTTAAAAGAATGCACTCATCTGCAAGATCACAGACGGCACAGGAACAGCATCTGCGTGAGGTAATGGACAGACACGGAAACCGAATATTAAGGCTGGCATATTCCTATGTTCACAATATGCAGGACGCGGAGGAGATATTGCAGGACACCCTGATAAAAATGCTTGATTCTGCTCCCGATTTTGAGAGCGAAGAACATGAAAAGGCGTGGCTGATACGGGTGGCGGCTAATCTTTCAAAGAACAGGATAGAGTACAACAAGCTGCGGGACACAGACGAACTTAATGACGAACTGGTCGCTGAACAGCGTGATGACCTGACCTTTGTGTGGGAGGCGGTAAAGGAGCTTCCCGACAATTACCGCGAGGTGATACACCTGTTTTATGAGGAAGGTTATCAGACCGACGAGATAGCGGAAATTCTCGGGGAGACAGGTGCAAATATCCGCACAAGGCTGAAACGGGCAAGGGCGAAGCTCAAAGAGATACTTAAAGAGGAGTATGATTTCGGTGAGCAAGTATAACGAAATTATGGAACATATAGAACTGAACGATGAGATGCGTGAGCGCATCATCGGGAATATTGGCGCAAGGCAGAAGCGGAAGCGCATCAATACGGCAGTAAAAATGATATCGGCTTTGGCGGCTTGCATGGTGATAGCTGTGGGTGCGGCGGCTTTGCTCAACAGGGATAAACTTCCGCAGACCCCCGATGACAGTTCACCTAATGTGGCTAAGAGTGCCGAAAGCGAGATAATAACAGGTTCGGCAGATTCGGGAGACGAACAGAAAGCGGGCGGTTATGATGTACAGAAATATGGCGGCACGCAGGATCTTTCCGATGCTTTCGGAGTAGAGCTTCACGATATCACAGACCTGCCCTTTGAGGTGACAGAGCAGAGCTATGAGGTAATGTTCGGGGAATTTGCGGAGATAAATTATAATGGTGCAAATGGTGAAAACTGCTGTATCCGTGCAGGTAAGGACACGGAAGATATCTCGGGCGACTACAACGAATACAGTACGGTAAAGGATACAGATATTGACGGCGTTACGGTCACTTTCAAGGGAGATGATAAACGGTTCGATCTCGCTGTTTGGATAAAGGACGGGCATTTCTACTCGGTATCTTTGAGTGACGGAACAGATGAGCAGAAAATGACGGAAATAGTACGAAGTGTGATGGGATGAACTGATGAGCGGGTATTCGGCGGAGAAGACGGGAATGAGTGAGAGTTCGGAAAGTATTTGACTTGTGGTGAAATAGAGTCAATTTCTTCTGCCGATAACACAACTGTCAAAGACAAGAAAGCCTGCACATATCTTACTATAGAATTATATTATATGATTTCAGTTATGACCTGATAGTCTTACCGCGGTAAGTGTATTCGGATAATATTCTATCCTCAGTGTACCGTCATGTACTCCCAAAAGTGCCCAATAGTGTTCTGAAGATATTTCTATCTCTTCGCCTGTAGCAAGTAGGATATAATAACTGTTTACTTTAAAATTGCTTTCTCTGAAAACATCGAATGACGAACCGGGTACTTCTATTACTATATGTTCGGCAGAAAAATCTTTAAAACATGGAACCGATATTACTGCTGCAACAGCATAAACTGAGATCCACACAAGAATATGTAATATTGTATTCTTAATCAGTTTTTCTTTGAACTCCAGCAGCAATCTGATAACTAATATTCCTCCTAAATGCGATACAAAAATATTGTGCACTATTTTACGCCACAGACCTGCAGTTCCTTCGGGTGATAGCACAGTCATTATAATAAGGCTGACTATAAATACTACAATAAAATAAACAACAGAATAAAATTCTTTGGAATTATTTTTCATACGCTTAATATCTCCTTTACGATCCTTGAATATTATTATCGGAACAGCTATATCTCTTTTTATCTCACTGTCAACAAATCAAAATTTTGTTAATTAATTATAACAAGCTTAGATCGATTTGTCAATACTAAATTTCTATCGAAAGCACAGCCTATTGTAATCCTACACAATATACTCATCTATAAATTATTATGATGTTGACATCTCTTTGGAATGATGTTATAATGAACAAAACTGACGGGGGTGAATTTATGAATATCATACATATGAAATATGCTGTCGAGGTGGCGAGGATAGGCTCGATAAACAAGGCGGCAGAGGAACTGCTGATAGCACAGCCAAACCTCAGCAGAAGCATAAAAGAGCTTGAAGCAGATCTGGGAATTACCATATTTTCAAGAACTTCCAAGGGTATGAACCTTACTTCCGAGGGCGAAGAGTTTATCGGATATGCACGCAAGATACTTGACCAGATAGACGATGTTGAGCGTATGTACCGTCAGGGCGTGCCGAAAAAACAGAAATTTTCTATCTCTGTTCCCAGGGCCGGTTATATCTCGGAAGCCTTTGCTGAATTTTCACGAACGATCACAGGTGATTCGGCAGAGCTTTCCTATTATGAAACCAATGCTCACCGCGCTATAGATAATATCTTTACTTTAAAATACAAACTTGGTATAATCAGGTATGCCTCCGTATATGATAAGTATTTTAAACGCTTTCTTGAGGAAAAAGGTCTTGAATATGAACTCATAGCTGAGTTTTCGAATATGCTTGTAGCGAGCAGAGAGAGCAGTATAGCATCGCTTGATGAAGTGCATTTCGATAATCTCACGAATATGATCGAGATAGCCCATGCTGACCCTTATGTGCCGTCGCTGCCGCTTTCAAACGTTAAAAAGGAAGAGCTGCTTGACAGCATTGGCAGGAGAATATTCCTGTTCGAGAGGGGGAGCCAGTTCGATCTTTTATCTTTGAATCACGAGACTTATATGTGGGTGTCGCCTCTTCCTGACAGGATACTGGATATTTATGGTCTTGTGCAGAAAAAATGCATAGACAACAAGCGCCTGTACAAAGATGTTTTGATATATCGTAAAGGATATAACCTTACCGAACTTGACCACAGGTTCATAACAGCGCTAATCAAATCGAAGAGGGCTTATTTCACTAAAGATAGCTAAAATGACGTAAATACGAGTTTTAACACAGTTTTCTGTAAATTGGAAACTGTGTTTTTTTATTTGGTTGCGGTTATATCGATAAAGATAATATCGATATACTTTTTTGGTTATTCCGTTCAAATTAAAAAGATGTTATAATTGAATTATCGGAGGTGAGATAGTGAAAGGACCGATATTCTCCAAAGCAACGCTTGGCAGACTGCCTGTATATCTGGATTATCTGAGGACAGGCGACCATGGCGAGAACATCTCTGCGGCTGAGATATCAAGGGCATTAGGGCTTGGTGATGTTCAGGTGAGAAAAGACCTTAACGCAGTCAGCGGTACAGGCAGACCAAAGGTAGGCTACAAGACCACTGAACTTATCGCGGCACTTGAAGCTGTTCTCGGCAGAAAAGCGGCGACCCCTGTTGTTATTGTCGGTGCGGGAAAACTTGGCAAAGCACTGCTTGATTTCGAGGGGTTTGAAGAATACGGGATAAAGATCTCTGCGGCGTTTGATGTTGATAAAAGCCTGATGTGCGACAGGATACTCTCTATTGATACTTTTACCAACTACTGTCGGCTATATGATATCCATGCTGGAATAATCACAGTGCCTGCCGCCTGTGCGAAAGAAGTCTGCGAGATCATGATAAAGAGCGGGATAACTGCGATATGGAATTTTGCACAGATCGAGCTGGATGTCCCGGAGAATATAACGGTTTGTCAGGAGAATCTGGCGCTTTCACTGGCACATCTTACCATGAAACTCAGAAAATGATATGGAGGAAATTTCAATGGCAAAGAAAGAATACGAGATCGTTGACGGTGTTGAAAAGCTGGAAGCCGCCCTTGAAAGAGTAAGGGCAGCACAGAGAAAAATGGCAACATTTACTCAGGAGCAGGTAGACAGGATATTCTTAGCTGCTGCCACCGCAGCAAACCGCGCAAGAATAGATCTTGCTGAGCAGGCTGTTGCAGAAACGGGTATGGGTATCGTTGAGGACAAGGTCATCAAGAATCACTATGCCAGCGAATACATATACAACAAGTACCGAGATACCAAGACATGCGGTGTTCTTGAAGAGGATAAATCAGCAGGCATAAAGAAGATAGCAGAGCCTATCGGCGTTATCGGTGCGGTAATCCCTACTACCAATCCTACTTCCACTGCGATATTCAAGTCTCTTATCGCGCTGAAAACCAGAAACGGTATCATCATCAGCCCTCACCCACGCGCAAAGGAGAGCACCATAGCAGCAGCAAAGGTTGTACTTGAAGCAGCTGTCGAAGCGGGCGCCCCAGAGGATATCATTGCATGGATAGACATACCCAGTCTTGAAATGACAAATATGCTGATGAAAGAGGTAGATATCATACTCGCTACCGGCGGTCCCGGAATGGTACACGCTGCATATTCCAGCGGTAAGCCTGCACTGGGCGTAGGTGCGGGAAATACTCCTGCTATCATTGATGAAAGTGCAGATATATTGCTTGCTGTAAACTCAATAATCCATTCCAAGACTTTCGATAACGGCATGATATGCGCTTCCGAGCAGAGCGTTATTGTACTTGACAGCATATACGATGCAGTAAAGACAGAGTTCGCTGCAAGGGGCTGTTACTTCCTCAAACCCGATGAACTGAACAAGGTAAGAAAGACCATCATCATAAACGGTGCGCTCAATGCGAAGATAGTTGGACAGTCTGCCGCTAAGATAGCTGAACTTGCAGGCGTGACAGTCCCCGAAGGTTCAAAGATACTTATAGGTGAAGTTGAGAGCGTTGATATCTCCGAGGAGTTCGCCCATGAGAAACTCTCTCCGGTACTTGCTATGTATAAGGCTTCCGATATTCAGGATGCTTTCGGCAAGGCAGAACATCTTATTGCTGACGGCGGATACGGACACACTGCTTCCATATATCTTGATGCGGTAAGGGAACAGGAAAAGCTTTCCGAGTTCGGTGAAAGAATGAAGACCTGCCGAATTCTTGTGAATACACCATCTTCTCAGGGCGGTATCGGTGACCTTTATAACTTCAAACTTGCGCCATCTCTTACCCTCGGCTGCGGTTCATGGGGTGGAAACTCGGTAAGTGAGAATGTAGGAGTAAAGCATCTGCTCAATATAAAAACAGTTGCCGAAAGGAGAGAGAATATGCTTTGGTTCAGAGCGCCCGAGAAGGTATATTTCAAGAAAGGCTGCCTGCCTGTTGCACTTGATGAACTGAAAAATGTGATGGGCAAGAAGAAAGCATTCATCGTTACTGACAGTTTCCTCTTCAAGAACGGATTCACTAAGCCTGTAACAGATAAGCTTGACGAAATGGGTATAGTACACGAGACATTCTCCGATGTAGCTCCCGACCCGACACTTGCCTGTGCTGTGGAGGGCGTAAAGGCTATCAGAAGTTTTGAGCCTGATGTGATCATTGCTATCGGCGGCGGTTCTGCTATGGATGCTGCTAAGATAATGTGGGTAATGTATGAGCATCCCGAAGCTGACTTCATGGATATGGCGATGCGTTTTGTTGATATCAGAAAAAGAATATACACATTCCCGAAAATGGGTGAAAAGGCATATTTCATATGCGTTCCTACTTCCTCGGGTACAGGTTCTGAGGTAACACCTTTTGCTGTTATCACCGATGACAAGACAGGTCACAAGTATCCTCTTGCAGATTACGAACTTATGCCAAATATGGCAATAGTTGATACCGATATGATGATGAGTGCTCCAAAGGGACTTACCGCTGCATCCGGTCTGGACTGCATGGTACACGATCTTGAAGCACTGGTATCAGTAATGGCTACACCGTTTACTGATGGTATCGCTCTCGAATCTCTGAAAATGACCTTTGATAATCTGCCCGAATGTGTTGAGAACGGTCAGACAGCTGTAAGGGCAAGAGAAAATATGGCTCATGCGGCTACTATGGCAGGTATGGCTTTCGCTAATGCTTTCCTGGGTATCGGTCACTCTCTCGCACATAAGCTGGGTGCATATCACCACCTGCCTCACGGTATATGCTGTGCGTTGGTGATTAGCGAAGTTATAAGATTCAATGCTTCTGATGTTCCTGTTAAGATGGGCACTTTCCCCCAGTACGAATATCCTCAGGCTGCCGCTAAGTATGCTAGGATAGCAAGATATCTCGGCGTACAGGGCAGCAGCGACAATGAACTTGTCGAAGGTCTTATTGCAAAGATAGAAGAACTCAAAGAAGCTGTGGGCTGCAAGAAGACTATCGCTGAGTACGGTATCTCCGAGGAAGACTTCCTCGCTACTCTTGATAAGATGTCAAGAGATGCATTTGATGATCAGTGTACAGGTGCTAATCCCAGATATCCTCTCATCAGCGAGCTGAAGCAGATATATATGAACGTATACTACGGCAGGACTTTCACTGAGACTGAGAAGCCCGATGCTAGCCAGATAGACAGTGCTGAAAGCAGCAAGGATTTCAAGCAGGCATTCAACCGTGCAGTAAGCAGCGGCAAAAAAAGAGTATAAACGGAGGAACGGTATATGAATCTGGATCGTGTAATAGCTGTCAGAAATACCAAGACGGTGTATCGTGACGGTGATAAGTGTATAAAAGTATTCAATGATACTTACAAGAAGTCTGAGGTGCTCAACGAGGCACTGAATCAATCCATGGTTGAAGAAACAGGCATAAATATGCCACGCCTGAAAGAGGTTCTTATGATAGACGGCAAATGGTCTATCGTTTCTGAATATATAAACGGCAAGACCCTTGCACAGATGATGGAAGAAGAACCCGAAAAGAAGAGAGAGTACATCGAAAAGCTGGTAGATATCCAGCTTGATATACACTCCAGAACCTGTCCCATGCTGAGAAAGCTGAAAGACAAGATGAACAGCAAGATAAGTCAGACTGACCTCAATGCAACAACAAGATATGATCTTCATACACGCCTTGAAGGTATGCCCAAGCACTACAAGCTCTGCCACGGTGACTTCAATCCCTCAAATGTAATAATTACTGAGGACGGAACTCCCTATATCATCGACTGGGCACACGCTACACAGGGCAATGCTTCTGCTGATGCAGCAAGAACGTATCTCTGCTTCTGGCTGGACGGAGATATTGAGGGCGCAGATATGTATCTCGATATATTCTGCGAGAAGAGCAATACCGCCAAGCAGTACGTTCAGAAGTGGATGCCTATCGTTGCGGCTTCGCAGTCGGTAAAGGGCAATGCCAAAGAGCGTGAGTTCCTGCTTTCGTGGGTAGATGTTGTAGACTATATGTAATATGTGAGGTGCTAGATATGAAGGTAACTGTATGTATTGGTTCTTCCTGCCATCTGAAAGGCTCGCGTCAGGTTGTCGAGCAGCTTCAGTATCTTATCGCAGAAGAAAACTTAGGTGACAAGATAAAGCTTGGCGGAACATTCTGCATGGGCAAATGTCAGCAGGGTGTATGTGTAACTGTTGATGATGTGTTCTACTCGGTAACTCCCGAAACGGTCGGAGAGTTCTTCGAGAAAGAGATCAAGCAGAAGGTATAGTAACCATGATCATTCAGATATGTGTCGGCTCATCATGTCATCTGAAAGGTTCGGAGAATATGATCGAGCTGCTGAAACAGGCGATAGCGACTCATGATCTTGAAAACGAAATTACACTTGCCGGCAGTTTCTGTGCCGGCAGATGTAATCGCGTGGGTGTGACTGTCACTGTAGACGATGAAGTATACACAGGTGTGACCCCCGAGGGGTTCTCCGAGTTTTTTCAGAAAGCTGTAATGAGCCGTATAGGAAAGTGAGTTGTCATCTATGAGCAGCTGTTTAACATTAAAAAAATCAAATTGTAAAAACTGCTATAAATGCATCAGACACTGCCCTGTCAAGTCTATAAGATTTTCGGGCAACCAGGCGCACATCATCGAACAGGAGTGCATATTGTGCGGTCAGTGCGTAGTAGTCTGTCCCCAGGATGCAAAGCAGATAGTTGATGAATCTGAAAAGGTAAGGGTACTTTTACAAAGCGGTTCTCCTGTAGTTGTGAGCCTTGCACCGTCATTCATTGCAAATTATCACGGGGCGGGCATAGAACAGATGCGTGATGCACTTAAAAAACTTGGTTTTTATGATGTTGAAGAAACAGCTGTAGGCGCGACCCATGTAAAGCGTGAATATGAGCGGATACTAAAAGAAGAAAACAGGGACGTTGTGATATCGTCCTGCTGCCATTCGGTAAACCTGCTGATACAGAAGTACTTCCCCGATCTTCTGCCCATGCTTGCTGACGTTATATCTCCGATGCAGGCGCACTGTGCAGATATCAAAAGGCGTATCCCCGATGCAAAGACTGTCTTCATAGGTCCGTGTGTTTCCAAAAAGGACGAAGCCCAGCATTATGGCGATACAGTCGATGCTGTGCTCACCTTTGAGGAACTTTCAGTCTGGCTGAAAGAAGAGAATATCGAGATAGAACGCAGTTTTTCTGCCGATGAACACAGCCGTGCAAGATTTTTCCCGACAGCGGGTGGTATACTCAAAACCATGGATTGCGATTTGCCTGATTACACATATATCGCGATAGACGGCATTGAAAAGTGCATATCCGTTCTGCGTGAGCTTGAAAAGGGAAGTATACATAAATGCTTCATTGAGATGTCAGCCTGCAACGGAAGCTGTATAGGCGGCCCTGTTATGGAGAATGCTCGGTATACTCCTATTGAAGACCAGATGCTGATAGCAGGATATGCAGGCTCAAAGGATTATGAAGTTGAACAGCCTGATATACTGTACATGAAAAAGCAATTCTCCTTGATAGATCTCGGGCATGCACAGCCAACTGAATCGGAGATACGTCAGATACTGGCGCAGATGGGCAAGTTCGATACTTCCGATGAACTCAACTGCGGTTCCTGTGGATACAATACCTGCCGTGAGAAAGCGATAGCGATATATCAGGGCAAAGCAGATATATCCATGTGCCTGCCTTTCCTGAAAGACAAGGCAGAGAGTTTCTCGGATACCATAGTCAGGAATATTCCCAACGGTATCATAGTGCTTAACGATTCACTGGAGGTACAGCAGATAAACTCCGCTGCTATGGAGATGATGAATATACGTTACGCATCCGATGTTCTGGGAGATCAGGTGGTGCGGATACTCGACCCGAAGGTATTTATGGAAGTAAAGCGGACAGGCAAAGGTGTATATAACGAAAGGATATTCCTGACCGAATACCAGAGATATGCCGAGCGCACCATCGTGCTTGACCGCGAGAGCAAAATGCTCATATGTATCATGCGTGATGTTACCGATGAGGAGAACGCACGCAGTAAAAAGGAAGAGATAAGCCGCAATACTATTGAAGTGGCTGATAAGGTTATTGATAAGCAGATGAGGATAGTTCAGGAGATAGCGTCGCTTCTCGGAGAAACTACTGCTGAAACGAAGATAGCGCTATCAAAACTCAAGGAGTCGATACAGGATGAATAACTTGTGTGCGGATATCGGATTCAAAAGCATAAATCATGTAGGTGAACAGCTGTGCGGAGATCATATCGATATCGTTGAGAATGATGATTCCACAGTTATAGTTCTTGCAGATGGTCTTGGAAGCGGGGTGAAGGCTAGCATACTTTCCACCCTGACATCGAAAATAATCTCCACCATGCTTGCGGCGGGGCTTCCCCTTGAAGACTGCGTTTCGACTATCGCGGGCACACTGCCGATATGTTCGGTGAGGGGAGTTGCATACTCTACTTTCACGATAATCCACATCATAAATAATGAAACTGCTGTGCTTATACAGTATGATAATCCTCTGAGCATACTTATACGCAATGAAAAGGTGTACGACTATCCCAAGACGGAGATGAACATTGGCGGCAAGAAGATATACCGCTCTGAGATAAGGTTACAGGAGAATGATCTTATCATATCCATGAGCGACGGCTGTCCTCATGCAGGCATAGGTATGGCATATAATTTCGGATGGAAGCGAGAAGATATCGCGTCTTTTATGGAAATGCTGGCACCTGTGGGGTATACAGCAAAAACTCTATCAACTATACTTGTGGATGAGTGCGACAATCTATACGGACATGAGCCGGGTGATGATACTACTGCCTGCGTTGTCCGTATACGCCGCCGCGTTCCGATGAATATACTTTTTGGTCCTCCATCAAATAAAGACGATTGTGACAGGATGATGAGTCTGTTTTTCTCGAAAGAGGGCAAGCATATAATCTGCGGTGGAACGACCTCGACCATAGCTTCCCGGTGGCTGAAAAAACCGCTGGTGGCAAGTCTTAGCTTTGAACACAGCGACGTACCGCCCATTGCGACTATCGAGGGTGTTGACCTTGTGACCGAGGGTGTTATCACAGTCAACCGCGTGCTTGAATATGCAAAGGATCATATCGGCGAAAATCTGTTATACGAAAAATGGAGCCACGGCAGGGACGGAGCGTCTCTTATCAGCAGGATGCTTTTTGAGGAAGCTACCGATATTAATTTCTATGTTGGCAGGGCTATAAATCCTGCGCATCAGAATCCCGATCTGCCGATAAATTTCAACATCAAGATGAACCTTGTGCAGGAACTCTCAAAGGCTCTGGGCAAGATGGGAAAACGCATCAAGGTTAGCTATTTTTAAGGGTGTGAACAGATAAATGAAAAACAAGAGAGTATTTGATACCAAGGTACAATATCTGAAATATAAGGTCCTGCGAGAGGTCGCAAGAGAGGCGTGGGATGATAAGCTGCTTGAAGATCTTCTGGATATCCCGAAGAAAATAGTATCAGGCAAGACTCCTACCATGCGCTGCTGTGTTTATAAAGAAAGAGCCATAATCGCCGAGCGTGTAAAGATGGCTATGGGCGGCGATAAGGAAAATCCCAATGTCATCGAAGTTATTGATATAGCCTGCGACGAATGTCCTGCGGCAGGATATGAGGTCACGGATTCATGCCGCGGCTGTCTTGCCCACCGTTGCGAGGATGTATGTCCCAGAGGGGCTATCTCCTTTGATCACAACCATGTGGCACATATCGACAAAAGCAAGTGTATAGAATGCGGCAGATGTTCCAAAGTCTGTCCCTATTCGGCGATAACCAACCGTGTGCGTCCTTGTCAGAATGCCTGTAAGATCAAGGCGATAAGCATAAATGAAGACAGCGTTGCAGCCATCGATAACAAGAAATGTATATCATGCGGTGCCTGTGTATACCAGTGTCCATTCGGAGCTATAACCGATAAATCCTTTATACTCGATGTTATCGACATGATAAAGAAAAACAGCCGCGATAAGAAGTCGAAACTTTATGCGGTAGTTGCGCCCTCGATATCCAGCCAGTTCACATACGCGAAGCTGGGACAGGTGGTATCAGGGCTGAAAAAGCTCGGATTCCATGCGGTAGTAGAAGCTGCACTTGGCGCTGATATGGTAGCATATTCCGAATCAAGAGAACTGGTAGAAAAAGGCTTTCTGACCAGTTCCTGCTGTCCTGCGTTTGTGGCATATGTTAAGTCTGCTTTTCCTGAACTTACAGAGCATATATCGCACAATGCATCACCGATGGCTGCGATTGCGAAATATATTAAGGAGATAGAGCCGTCTGCAAAGGTGGTATTCATAGGTCCGTGTACCGCTAAAAAAGCAGAAGCTCAGCTGAAGAATGTCAGAGCCTATGTTGATTCAGTGCTGACTTTTGAAGAACTCCAGGCACTTTTTGACAGCCGCGATCTTGACATTACACAGCTTGAAGAAGAAGCACTTGACAATGCTTCCTACTTCGGAAGAATTTTTGCACGCAGCGGCGGTCTATCTGATGCGGTCGCAGAGGCGATCAAGGAACAGGGGATAGAGGACTTTGAACTCCTGCCATGTTCCTGTGACGGCATCGAGGAATGCCGCGCGGCACTGATGAAGAAAAAACGCGGTGTGCTCAATGAGAATTTTATCGAAGGTATGGCTTGCATCGGAGGCTGTATTGGCGGCGCGGGCTGTCTTACTCACGGAGAGAAGAACAAAGCTCAGGTTGATGCTTACGGCAGAGAAGCTCTGGAAAAGACGATCTCTGATGCTATCTCGGTGCTTAAAATGTGACTTATTGTTTTTGCATAACTGATATATAATGAGAAAAGACATCTCGTTTATACTGAACGGTGATGCCTTTTTTCTTTGTATTAATTAGTGATATTTCTATAAGGATAAGATAAATTACAACGCACTAAGAAAAATGTACCCGCCCAACAACGTTACATCTTTACTTCATTTCAGACTGTTCAAAATTATGTTATCTAAATAAAAGCACTTCTGATATGGCTGAAATATCCTTGTTAAATTTATCTAACGCCGATAAACATAGAGCCGATTGTCTAACTTTTTGCGGTCAGTTCAAGACCGGCATTATGGTATTATTTTTCTATCTTTATCTTGTTAATAATTTTTTATATCAGATCTAGTGGTCATAATGCTCTGCACCTTTCAGATACACCAAACAGGACAATCGGTAGGACAGATAGTACACAACAAGGTTTATCAAAATCATCACAGAAAGCGTTATGTATTTAGAATCTATCAGACTCTTACCAAAATCAAATAATTTATCCATGCTATCTGAATACACAATGAGGAACATAACGAGAATAATAGCACCTATTGACATTATTATCGATTTTACGACACTGCCGATCTTTTTGCCGAATAAATAATAAAACGGAATATCTATCGCACGAAGGAATAGCTGCAGAATGCTCAGCGGAAGTGCGACACCCATGATCTTGTAAAAATCTATTTGCTCTGCATAAGAGAGATATTTGCGATAACCTGTATCAAAGATCAGCAGAGAAAGCAAAAACAGCGCGATCATACCAAATATCATTATATATTTGTTCCTCAGAAAACCCCTGTAACCATCAGCTGTTGATGATACCCAGTAACTCCACATTTTTCTGTCATCACCGTCAAGTACCATCACCTGCAATAAACCTGCTACAATAAATCCTATGATAAGTCCGATGATGCTTACCATAGCAGATCCTTCACCCTCCAGTATCAGCACAATGATAAAAGGTGCAAGGGCACAAAGTATCATGGAGAGAATGAACCGATAGTTCTGTTTCCATTCCTTATAGACAAGACCTTTCATTACATTTCCCTCCTTTCATGCAGACGCCACATCACAAGAAAATATGATCCAAGGGAGATCACAAAGGATGATACAGCAACGGCAGTTACCTTTCCTGAAGCAACAAATGATGCAAATATGTATGAGGTACTGCCAAATAAAGGATTACCAAATTGTACGGGTGAATACATACGTATGTTGCCTATCAATTTGCAAACTTTGAATATTATAATTACACCGCATACAAAAGCAGCAAGACTCATCAACTCCAGCTCTGCTCTGGTTTGGGCGAACCTGACGACAAAGCTGTATACAATATCAATGATCACAAAGAGCGTTGCGAAAAACAGGAATATATTCATTACATAACACATCAGATGAAGACCTGTATGGTTATCGGAAAAGGTGGCATATATCATTAAAATCGTACCATAGATCAGTATATAGATCAGCTTTATCAGAAGATCTGCTACTGCCTGCTGCATAGGTGTCGGAGGCAGGGCTCTTATATAGCGCTCCCAGCCGGTATTAGTATCCATTCTGTAAATGCCGTTATTTGCACCTGCAATCATACCGCAAAGCATCGCCAACATAAAAGAAAAAACACAGAACATAAACACATCATCTTTAATTTCAGTCGGGTCATCAAAAGACACTATAAACAACAATGAAAAGAAAGCATCCAATAACAGTATCAAAAATAAAAACAATCTGTCTCTGGTACGCTTTAACCTTAAACTTCTGTATATCAAAGAACGGTACATTCTCATCTTAACCACTCCTTATCATAACGATGAACATAGAACAGCATTATATCATCAATATTAGCAGGATCTATAATGCAGTCACTGTACTTGCTGAGAGCCTGCTCTTTATTATTCACCATTACCTCCGCGCCAAAGTTATTAGTACGGATGCTGACGATATCATCAGGATCTATCGTTGTCAGTTTATCGTAGCCGCACTTTATGATACCATGTCGCTCGATGATCTCGTCTTTGTAGCCTGTGAGTAGTATCCTGCCCTTATCTATGAATGTGACCATATCAGCTATCTTTTCAAGATCAGAAGTGATATGCGATGACATAAGGATAGAACGCTCACCGTCCTGAAGATATTCCATAAAAATGTGAAGTATCTCATCACGAACTACAGGATCAAGACCTGCTGTTGCTTCGTCCATTATGAGCAGTTCTGCATTATGTGACAGTGCACAGGCTATCTGCAGTTTCATTTTCATACCCTTGGAAAACTTTCCTATCTTCTTCTTGTAAGGCAGTTCAAAACGATTTAAATAATCTGAATATACATTATTGTTCCATTCGGGATACATACCCTCAAGTATTTTCGCTATATCCTTGGGTGTGAACATATCGTGAAATGGCAGATCGTCAAATACAACAGCGATACGCTTTTTGATCTCTGCTTCGTTCTGTACATGGTCAAGCCCCAGCAGACTTATCTCTCCGCTGTTTATCTTAGTGATATTCAGCATACTGCGTATATTAGTGGTCTTGCCTGCACCGTTCTGCCCTATAAAGCCCATGATGCAGCCTTTGGGAACTATAAAGCTGACATTTTCCAGACCAAAGTCCTTATAAGTCTTGTTTACGCCGCGTAACTCTATGGCGTTTTCATATTCATTCATTTTTATTCTCCTCCATTTACAAGGTCAAGAAGCTCGTGTAGCTCCTCCATCGTGATACCTGCCTTACGAGCTGTATCTCCTGCCTCCATAAGCAGTGATTCTACACGTTTGATCTGCTCCTCACGATATATCTCTAAATTCTGTGATTTTACAAAAGAGCCTCTGCCCGTATACGACTCGATAAAGCCGTCCCGTTCAAGTTCCTCGTAGGCTCGCTTTGTCGTCATGAAGCTGATACGAAGTTCCGTAGCGAGGAGCCGCATTGATGGCAACGCTTCACCCTCTCCCAGTTTCCCTTCAAGTATCAGCGTCTTGATCTGGTTCGCTATCTGCAAATAGATAGGTTCACCTGATGAGTTGCTGATGTTTATATTCATAATTCTTGTGCACTCCTTGTGGTCATATCACTTTGATGCACACTCCGGATTGTAGCATCAAAGTCTAAATTGTATAACTACTATGTATACAATTATATCAACTGTGTTACACTTTGTCAAGAGGTATTTGTAAAAAAAATTAAAAAGCAGATATTTGCTTTTGATGAAGCATATCTCAGCCTGTCAAAGGCAAGCGTATAATATCTCGCACGCAGATGAGCTTTTTTCTGCGAACAAGAAGATATATAAAGGTACGTGTCATTTTTATATTACTTTTATTGTGCGGAAAAGTTTCTTGTAAATAAATAACAAAGCACTATGCCGTTTTTCTTGCTAACTTATGCAACCCTACAAAGCGAAAATATTTTTCTTCAAAAAGCGTTACTTCTGTGCTAAAATCAGCATTAGTATATGAATGCATTCAACAACAAAAACAATAGTGAAAGGCGGTGAGGCACATGACCGATGAACAAAAAGATCTGGAATACGTGATGGAGAAATACGGACGAACGATCAACGGTCTAATAGCCTCGATGCTCGGCTCTCCATCAGAGCGTGATGACATCTTTCAGGAGGTATTCCTGCTATACTATACAAAGGAGCTTCATTTCGAGGACGAAGGTGCAAGACGGTCGTGGTTGATACGTACTGCGGTAAATCTTTGTCGGTCGGCTAACCGCTCGCCGTGGTTCAAATTACGAAACGGCGAGGAGTTCGACGCAGATACATTAATATCACCCGAAGAAAACAGCGGAGAAAGCGAACTCTGGCAGGCAGTGTGCAGGTTAAAAGAGAAATACCGCCTTCCGCTGTATCTCCATTACTTTGAGGAGATCCCGATAATGGATATCGCAAAGGTGATGAATCTGAGCGAAGGCGCAGTAAAAATGCGGCTGAAGCGTGCAAGAGAAAAACTTAAAGCTGTGCTTGAAAACAGCAGTAACAAAACAGAAACGGAGGCGGAAGCTAATGAAAGAAAACAAAAATATCTTATCGATCAAACAAAGGCTTGAACCCTCCTCCGAGCTGAAAAATCGCGTGATGGAGCGTGCAAAAAAGCTTGAAGCAGGTAGAAAGACCTTCGGCATTGAAAAGACAGCAACGGATAACATACATATACAAAAGGAGCAGATAAAAATGAATGCATACAATACTAATGAGACAGCAAAGGTAAAAAAACATTTCCCCATCTCCGTGATATCGGCAGCAGCTTGTGCGGCTGTAGTTATCGGTCTTGCAGCGGTGAATATGAACGATAAAAAGCCGAAGCTTCTCCCCACAACAGCTAAGGACAGCATCACCACAAAAGATCAGACCGTTACCGAGGATGATGAAAGCATCTCAGAAAACGCAATAAAAGTTACCGATAAGAGATACGGCACTTACTTTATTACAGATGAAGAGAGGATAGCGGCTATCGACGTACTTGTGGAAAA
The DNA here is from genome assembly GCF_000526775.1 of Ruminococcus albus AD2013. Lineage (NCBI taxonomy): Bacteria > Bacillati > Bacillota > Clostridia > Eubacteriales > Oscillospiraceae > Hominimerdicola > Hominimerdicola alba. The sequence goes on along the minus strand of NZ_JAGS01000001.1, from coordinate 2,214,277 downwards.
AGCCAAAAAGTGCCATGTCTGGGACGGAGAAGAAGTTCCGACAGATCGTACACTGGAATATGTCGTGAATGGAGAAAAGCGAACAGTAAGGATCAGTGAAGTTCAGCAGTGCCCTGCATATCTCGCAGATGCGCATTATTCTGACAGTGGGATGCACCCCGAATTTTGTTGTATCATCACCGTAGACGGTGCTTCATATGCTCTTTGTGAGTTCATCCCCGATGAACCTTACGCCGAACTCAGGCATATAACTGCCAAGGGTGGTTATATATTCTTCCAGAGAAACGATGACTATTATAAAGATCTTCCTGTATTTGCGGAATATGAAGACGAAACAACTGCCGAGAAGCTTTATGATATCATTGAAGATATCAGCAAAAACGGATCACTGAAATTTGAAACAGATGCTGCACAGCCCTGGCTCGAGTGCGAAGAATTGTCGTCCTTGG